>JBAQJU010000146.1:0-5625 GCA_049300475.1 Terriglobales bacterium
ATCTGAGTGTCCCAAAAGGAACAAACGAGGTCGTTGTTTGACCTCTCATTATCACCAGCGAGTCGTCGCACAAAGCTCGATCCGAACGTGCTACCGCTTCCCTGGAACGAGCACACAGCATGTGGCCCAGCCCCCATAGAGCCTATGCTATCGGCAGCATCGTACCCGCCCTTGCACAAAACGCAAGGACGGGGCACCCATTATGTTGGTGATGTCGGCGCGATCAGAAGCCCGGGCCACCCGCCCGCCCAGCACGGAATCAACTGCGATTTCGCCTATTTCGCCTCAATCGCAATCGGTCGATTGTGTACCACTTTTCCACAGCGTTTACGCCGCTTTCTTTCTCCCATTGAATTCCGAATGTTGCTGGGAGTAGAATCTTTATAAATTCAGCAACATGAGTTGCGTGACACTTCGGAGATAAAATATGGCAAATCGCAAGGCGGAAGCTGTGGTGGTTCCTGCTCCAGTTGAAAAGAGAAGTTACATCAGCCAAGGTGAGATTCCGAGCTTGTCGCTCGAAAAGGCACTCAGGGTTGCAACCGCAATCGGCGAGAACTACGGTTACAAGTCGTCTTCGCCTTTGCAGGTTGCGAAGGCGTTGGACATCTCTCCCACGACTGGCGGTTTCAAAACGCTCACGGGAGCGTCGATTGCCTACGGGTTGACCAACGGCGGCTACAACGCGGACTCCATCTCGATTACTCCGCTCGGTATGCGGATTGTGCGACCCACTGTCGATGGCGATGATCTTGCTGCCAAGCGGGAGGCCCTGCTCAAACCTAGGGTGATTCGAGAGTTCTTGCAGAAGTATGACGCGGCACCCTTCCCAAAGGACGCCATCGCTCAAAACGTTCTCATGGAAATGGGTGTGCCCCAAGAACGGGCAGCGGACGCCCTCAAACTCATTGTCGAAGGTGCGAACGCAGTTGGCTTCCTGCAAACGATCAAGGATCGCAAGTATGTAGAACTCGCTGGAACTGCCGAGCCCGTTGTGGACGAGGAACAGGAAGAAATCACCGAAGATGATGAACCAGCCAGCCACGCCACACCTCAACCAGTTCTAGTCTCAAAATCCGTAACTCCCGCAGTCGTGGCCACGGTCTCCACTGTGATACCGGACGCTCGGGCTAAGCGGGTGTTCATCACCCACGGCAAGAATAAAGACCTGATTGAGCCCATCAAGAAGCTGCTTTCCTTGGCGGATTTGGAGCCTGTGGTTTCGGTTCAAACTCAGACCGTTTCCCAACCAGTCCCGAGCAAGGTCATGAGTGAGATGCGATCCTGCGGTGCGGCGATCATCCACGTGGATGACGAGCGGCACATCACCGACAAAGAGGGTGTCGAGCACATCGTGCTGAACGATAACGTCTTGATCGAGATTGGTGCGGCGATGGCGATCTACGGCGAACGTTTCATCCTGATCGTGAAGGAAGGGTTGAAACTGCCGTCGAATCTGAGCGGTCTTCTGGAGTTGCGGTACAAAGGGGACAAGCCACAGATCGAAGACACGATTAAGCTGATCGACGCCATCAACGACATGAAGAAACGCCCATTGCCATAAAGGATCAACGATGTCCTATATCCGACGTGACAAATCCAACGCGAAGCCGAACGCAAAGGTCGTGTACGCCGATCCCGAAACCGGGAAGATTCTGGCAGACGCCGGATTCGTAAGGGCTACTGGTGCTCCTTACTACAACCGTGGCTTCGTGAACGTTATCGTGTTCGACGATGGCACGTGGGAACCAACTAACGGTGAAGGTTTCCTGCCTGAGGAATGGCACAAGATGCGTGAGTTTGCAGGCGTCCAACTGAAAGATTTCGCCCCTTGGCTGAAACAGAACCATGAGTTCATCGAGCAGTATTGTGCGAATTTGAAGCCTGACGATTACCGCAAAGAAGAGACTTTCAGCTTCGTGAGGGTTTACAACCGACAGAAAGAAAATGAGTATGCATGGTTTATCCAGCATCTCAGCCTGTTGGGGTCAGACGGCGTGATCCCCGCTGACAAGAAGGCGATTCCACGGCAGTATTGGTTCATCAACGGAAAATATTACGAGTCGAAGACTGCGTTCGCATCTACGGTCAGCCCGTATCACTTTGATCTTAACCAGACCCCTGATCTGGAACATGAGGTAACCGATCCTTACCTCATCGAACGAACGAAGGCTGCTTTCATCAAAGACAAAAACCATGACTGACACAACCAGATAGGCTATCGACTGTGGCTTTTCAATACAAAATCACCATCGCCGTCGCCCCCGGCGATCTGGTAAAACATGGGCCGTTGATTCCCGGACGTGTGGCTCCATTTACCTCGCGAAATCCAAAGGATGGGATCGAGGGATTCTTTCTGATCGACACGGGGGCAACTCAATTTTCCATCGACCAGTCGGTCGCCGATGATCTTGGATTGATCTCTACTCGCACAGTGACTAGCCACGGTCTTGGAGGGGCAGTTCCAATAAAGTGCTATCAGGTGATGATCTTCATCCCGGCGAAGCCGATTGGGAACTTTCCACCGCAAGCGACCGCAATGCTGGGATTTCCCACCGAAGTGGGAAGCGTCAGTCTCCATCGCTATCACGAAGGTCTAGGAACCCTCCCGGGTCGAATGATCGGCATTATTGGTCGCAGTCTCCTGCAATTCACCAGAACCGTATACGACGGGATGACGGGTACTCTAACAGTGGAGACTGACGAAGCGATGCAATACCCTAAGAAAATGTCGTGAGTTCCCAAACTTGATCGGCTACATTTTTCCGGTAGCGAAATTTCCATTGTTGATGGATCATAAGGATGTAGTTGATTCGGCTGCTACCGCGACACCTTTCTTATCAACGATGGAACGAATCCCACTCTCTCCGCCATTACCTGCTGCGACGAAAACTTCGATATCCACCCGGCGAGTCGTTGCACAAAAGCCCAGCAAAACCTACGAATAGATCCCAGGCGCCTCATGTCCAAGCTTCTGCACGTACTCGACGTATGACCCAGGATAAACGGTGGGATGGCGGTCCGTGCCGCTCTCGCCGCCCAGTTCCAGCACACGTGAGCCGAGACCGCGAAGGAACATGCGGTCATGCGACACGAAGATCATGGTGCCTTCAAAATCCTTCAGGGCGTCCACCAGCATCTCCTTGGTCGCAAGATCCAGGTGATTGGTAGGTTCGTCGAGGACCAGGAAGTTCGGCGGGTTGAAGAGCATGCGCGCTATGGCCAGCCGCGATTTTTCTCCGCCGGAGAGTGCGCGGATCTTCTTATCGACGTCTTCGCCGGAGAACTGGAATGCTCCCGCCAGGTTTCGCAACGCCCCGATACTGTCCTGGGGAAAATCCTGTTGCAACTGTTCGATGACGGTGAGATCGGAATTGAGCAAATCCAAAGCCTGTTGCGCGAAGTAGCCCATATGAAGGCTGGCGCCTAGCCGCACGCTTCCCGCATCCGGAGCACTGGCTCCGGCAATCATCTTGAGCAGCGTGGTCTTGCCGGCGCCGTTTCTCCCCATGACGGCCCAGCGTTCTCCGCGGCGGATGGTGAGATTGAACCCTTCGTAAATCACACGCGGGCCGTAACTCTTGTGCAGATTCTCCAGGACGGCCACCTGTTCGCCGGATCGCGGTGGAACGCGAAAATCAAACTTCACCACCTGACGTTTCTTCGGTAGTTCGATCTTCTCGATCTTGTCCAAGGCCTTGATTCGGCTCTGCACCTGGGCCGCTTTCGCGGCGTGCGTCCTGAAACGATCAATGAAGCGCTGCTCCTTGGCAAGCATGGACTGCTGCCGCGCAAATGCTGCCTGCTGATTGCTCTCTCGCACCGCCCTTTCGCGCTCGTAGAAGTCGTAGTCGCCCGAGTACGTGATGATCTCGCCGCCATCAATCTCCGCAATCTTTGAGACCAGACGATTCATGAACTCGCGGTCGTGCGAGGTCATGAGCAGCGCGCCAGGAAATGACTTGAGAAACTGCTCCAGCCAGATGATGGATTCGATGTCGAGATGGTTTGTCGGTTCGTCCATCAGCAATACATCCGGCATTCCGAGCAGGACCCGCGCCAACGCAACCCGCATTTTCCATCCGCCAGAGAGAGCGCCCACGTCGTCGTCAATCTGATCGTCTTTGAATCCCAGACCGTGGAGCACTTCGCGGGCTCGCGATTCGAGCGCATAACCACCTAAATGCTCGTACTCCTCCTGAACGTGACCGAACCGATCAAGGATGCGGTCCATGTCATCAGCCTTGTCGGGGTCGGACATTTCCCGCTGCAAGGCTTCGAGTTCGTGGTGCAGATCGCCGACGCGTCCGCTCCCTGCGATCGCTTCATCCAGAACCGAACGGCCCTGCATTTCCTCGACGTCCTGGCGAAAGTAGCCGATCGTCAACTTCTTGGGGACAGAGACCGCGCCCTCGTCGGGAGTTTCCTCGCCGACCACCATCCGGAACAGCGTTGTCTTGCCCGCCCCATTGGGACCGACCAGCCCAACTTTTTCGCCAGGATTCAACTGAAACGAAGCATCCACAAAGAGCAACTGCTTGCCATACTGCTTATTGATGTTTGAGAAAGAGATCATTTTGAAGGAGTAGCTTGGGGCACGGTGTTCCTTATCTAGTGTAGCCGCAGTGTAGCCCGGTGCCCCAGGGTCCGCGTAGCCGAAGGCGAGCTAACCTGGGATTGCCGAGTAATTCGAGATTTTCGGATGGCTTAAGGAATGCCGGGTGCCGGGTGCCCCATCCTAACGTCGCGTCTTTTGCGACGTTAGGGTGGGATTCCACTGCCGCGTGAAAACTCCGGGATTTCTCGCCTGGTGCCTGGTGCCCCAGGTTCCGCGTAGCCGAAGGCGAGCTAACCTGGGATTCCCGAGTAATTCAAGATTGTCGGATGGTTTAGGGAATGTCCCGCCCAGGTTAGCGCCCCAAAACCAGAGAAGTGATAATCGCGAACCTTATTATGATGGGGCGCGAACCTGGGGCACCAGGCACCGCCAGTACCAGAATGCCGATAACGACTGGCTCTACCATTCAGTCACCTTTCTTCTTTTTCGGTGGACGATTCGATAGTGCAACCGCTTCGTTAAAGCCTTTCCCAGTCAGCACGTATCCGTCTTTCGCAGAGCCGTCAATCAGTTTCCGTCTGTAGAGAGAACCCAATGCATTGCGAACATCCTTATCTCTTCTTCGATTGAGCGAGTCCTTGACAGTCTGAAAGCTGATCACGGCTCCGTAGTGGCTGTGAAGAAGGATGAGAACTTCTTCAGCAGGGCTCTTCACATCGTGCAGGACCAGGCGTCTGAAACCTGTGTCCTCCACTAGCTCTCCCACAGGAGCATTCACCATATTAATGAGCTGGCCAGCCTCCTGCATCGTCAATCCGCTGACCTGACGTAACAATTCAGCAAGCAGCCACTGTGCTCCGTGAAGGGTAAAGCGGAGGTCATAACTGTTCGGGTCTACGCTGCCCTTATGTTGCATGTTCCGCTTGTTGCGCAGCGTGTACATCGCCCTGCCTACACGCGCAGCACAGATTCGGATTCCGTCGTCCAGGTTCGGAGCCTTCGATTCCAGAGTGTTGAAGTAGTTGTCTGGCTTTGGTGGAGGGTCTTCGTACTGGCCAGTGTCCAGG
>JBAQJU010000147.1:0-9933 GCA_049300475.1 Terriglobales bacterium
TATTCGCCCAGCCTGGCCTTTCCGCCGTGGACATAGATGTTCACGGCGCTGCGTGCATACTGATCCAAAACCCCGATCATCCAACTCGGTCCCAGGGATTGCGAGTGGGTGGCGACCGTGATGAGAAAGACCGCCGCGCTCGTGACCAGGGTGGCGAAAGAGAACCAGAGGAAAATCTTGGCATAGATCCCGCGAATCATCGGTGCTCCTCAATGATCTCTCCGGTGTAGACGTAACCGGCACCGCGCACGTTCTGAATGCGTTCGCCTTCACCGACGCGGTTGCCGAGCTTCTTCCGCAGATTGCTGATGTGATTATCAATGCTGCGATCGAAAAAGCCGATGGGACGTCCCAAAGCGGCTTCGGCGATTTCCTCGCGGGACAGGACCTTGCCAGCCGAACGGACCAGCAGGAGGAGAATGTCGAACTCGGCTCCCGTCAAGGCAACATCGCTGCCACTGAGAGCAACTCTTCTCTGAGCACCATCAATCTGAAGATCGCCGATCTTGAAGATTTCCGGCGGGGTCGAACCCGTCTTGCGCCTGAGAACGGCGCGCATTCGCGCCACAAGCTCTCGGGGATTGAAGGGCTTCGGCAAATAATCGTCGGCGCCGCCCTCGAGCCCAGCAATGCGGTCCGCTTCATCCCCGCGAGCCGTGAGCATGATGACGGGGATTTGCGAAGTTAGGCGAATGCGTCGTAGGACTTTGCGGCCGTCTCCTCCCGGCAGCATCACATCCAGGACGACGAGTTGATAGCTTCCTTCGAGAGCTTGCCGCACGCCTGAATCGCCGTCATGAACGGCCCTGACATCGAAACCGTCCATGTTTAGAAGCCGCTTGAGTGAAGCGCACAGCTCCACGTCATCATCGACGAGCAACACCGGGATGGAATCAACTTTTGGTGACTTGTCGCGTGATTTTTGTTGCGAACGCATAGTTATGCTCACGCTGTGCCCGCTCCCGCAGAGCGAGAACAGACGTTGCCGGTGCGCGGCTGTCAACTTGTTAGCACAATGGTACGATGAAAAATGTAAGAAAGTGTCCGCTCTCTGAGCAAGATCGGGTCGAGAATGGGTAAAGCGCTTAATCGCGTTACTCGCGAATTCCCGACAATTCCTTACATTGCCTGCACAACCAATCCGTCTATCATGTATTCAGAGAATGAGCAGAGCACAGGCCAAGCGAGACAGAGGTGAAATAGGGAGCAGCTTGATGAAACCTTTTGTCCTCTTCCAAAATTGTCGGCTGGCCCGCAATAAGGATATTCGCGTCGTAGGAATAGGGTTTTTACTTAAAGTAGTTTTGGTGGGAACCGATTCGATGTTTACTCCTTCTGTTCAGTAACACCGGTCATCCATAAGCGTTACACGTTGAGTCAGGGCCCTGGGGCTATCCGGTCTGTAAAGAAGGGCACGCACGTCGACGAAAAGGAGTAATAACTTTGGGATGTAACAACACAAGCTAACGGGCCGAAAGTAGCCTACCTTGGCGATGGATCTGCCGAGAGACCGCCAAGTGGCTAACTGAACGCTCGTGAAAACATCAACATGATCTGATGCGGATTCTTCTCTAACCATGCGCAGGACGCTGACCATTCACGTGCATAGCAATCCGGCTGATTCGTCTCAGTGAAAACGATTTCAATAGCTGCGTTGGCTTACTTGGCCGTTGCGGCCGCGCTGGTGGTTCCGGCTCGTCCAAGCCATCCACGATGGGCGCTGCATTCCTATTCCGGCAAAAGAGACTTCTACGTCGACCAGCCGAACTGTCATCCGCTTACGTATTTTTCAATCGATCCCAAGCGCTTCGACTATGGTGAGGACTTGCTGGTGAAACAACCTGCGGACCTCAAAGATAAAGTTGAGTCGCAACCCATCGGCAGAATTGCGGAGTTCACGGTCTATGAGGTGGTCCACAACATCAATGACGGCGACCTCGTTATGAAAATGATTCTCGTGAAACGGAAGGCTGGCGAGTTCTGCGAGATTTTTCAGCAGCAATACGATGCGGTCAGCGTTACAGTGGAGCCTGCCTATCTTGTAAACGTCGACTCGGAGACAATCCTTGCCACCTCCGACCGTGTGACAGGGAATGGCGCGTTTCTCATAGAAGAATACTGGGCATTCGACAAGGACGGGCCGATCCCGCTGGATGCGAGCGCCAAAATCAGCGAGATTACCCTAAAGCTATTGCCGCAGGGACGAACCATCATGAACGGCAGCGCATTCAACATTGAAACTCTGAGTTACTCCTCGCCAGTCTGGCAGGCCGGCGATGCGCACTGTTGTCCCTCGGGCGGAAGCGTCCGCATACAATTCGCTTTGAAGGATCACATGCTGACCGTTACCAGTCAGAGCTTCGATCCAAAGTAAGGCAGGACACGAACCTTAAGTTCTGGACAAGGCGGCGCACAGTTGCCCAGTTTGATTAGCGTCGGCTTTCTTCGCGATCCATCCATTGCAGGAATTTTCGGAACGCCGCGCCGCGGTGACTGTAGCGGGACTTTTCTTCGGCGTCCAGTTCGGCGAGGTTTTCTGAATTGCGGGAAAGAAAACTAATACCCACTCAGCCGTCGGCAGCGATTGCTCCGGTTCCGTCGCCGCAAAAACGTTCTACAGTCGCCTTCATCTTCCGCGGGCCGAACGGAATTCGGGCCGGCTGGCGATTCTCGCTGTTTGTTTGTTTTATTACCGGCGCAGGGGCCGTTGCTCAGACGATTCTGAAGCACATCCCCTATGTCGTGAGGCATTTTCCTCCGGGTCCCCCCAACGGGCCTGTTGCCCTGACGTCGGGGCACGAGATCTTCGGGGAGTCGTTACTCGTCTTCTCCTTGTTAGTCGCGGTCATCATCATGTCATGGATCGAGAACCGATCCTTCGTTGACTATGGGCTTCCGTTGAAACAATTTCTGGGCAAGCGATTCTGGGAGGGCGTCCTCTACGGATTCGCGATGCTCTCGCTGCTGTTGTTGGCCATCGCGGCGTTGCACGGCTTTACTCTCGGCCCTGTGGGCGTGAGCCGAGACGACGCCCTCAAGTACGGAGTCCTCTACGCAATTGCGTTTCTCCTGGCGGGCATCTTCGAGGAATTTTCTTTCCGCGGATACATGCAGGCGACCCTCACTTCCGGCATCGGCTTCTGGCCTGCCGCCATTCTGCTGAGCCTCTTGTTCGGTGCGGGTCACCTAAGCAATACGGGGGAAGCAATATTCGGGGCGGCGATGGCGGGGACGTTTGGCATCGTCGCGGCGTTCTCGCTGGCCCGCACCGGCAACCTGTGGTTTGCCATCGGCATGCACGCAGGATGGGATTGGGCCGAGACGTACTTCTATGGTACTCCGGACAGCGGGCGTCTTGCGATGGGTCGTCTTTTTAGCGCGACGTTTCACGGGTCAAACTGGCTGACCGGCGGCTCGGTCGGCCCGGAGGGCAGCTACCTCGTTCTGGCCGTCCTCGCGCTCGGAGCGCTGGGCATTCATTTGCTGTTCCCGCGCCCGTCAGCCGCACACAATCATTCAGGAGGTTTTGATGAGCGGTCGGCACGTTGAACCTCATGGCAATCTGTTCTGCCGTCGCTTGAGGGATGATTGCGATGGCACCCGACGCCACAGCGAGAGCAAGAATTGCGACATTGCACTTTTAAGGATCCTATCCCGGCTTTCGCCGATGTGGTTCTTGATTCTTGGTCTGTCGGGCTGCTTCTATCCTTCACCCTCCTCGGGGCCTTCGCCCGCCTTGTCCGTCGCCAAGGCCCAGGACCTCGGCGCCATCCCAACAAACCCTGATATTCTTGGAAGAGACGGCGGCTACAGGGCTCTTTTCCAGGGCTACTCCGTGTGGCTTTATGGCGATACATTTCTTTCCAAGCCGAACGCCGTAGACCAAACCTTGTTTAGCGATTCCTGGTCCTTTACAACGGACTTCAATGCGCAAACCGGAATCACTGGATTTCAGGAGCAACTGGATTCTGCCGGAGCACCCACTATGATTTTGCCGTTGACTCCTGTCGAACAAGCGTTCAACCAGGCTCACAATATCAATAACTGTCAGGCGCAGCCTTGCGGCGCGCGATGGGCGCTTTGGCCGATGTCTATCGTCGTCAATCCCGCCGACAACAGTGCCTTGATTTTCTATATGGTTGTCAGCGCGCAGCCCGGCAACTTTAACTTTCAAGGCATCGGCTCCTCCGTGGCCACCTGGCAGAACCTCCATCAGCAGCCGCAACGGCCTACCTTGAACCCGCCAATCGTGACAGACCATCCGGACCTGCTTTTCACGCAGAACGAACCAAGTTTTGGCTCTGCTTCCTTCATTAGCAACGGAACGCTTTATGCTTACGGATGCGACTACAACAGCGGATGCAAACTGGGCAAGGTCGCCCCATCCAACGCGCAAGACCGCGGCGCCTGGAGTTTCTACGCCGGCAACAGCAGTTGGTCCACACAAATTGGCGACGCCATCTTCGTTTTCAACGACGCCAACATTCTGAGCGTTTCGTGGAACGCCTTTCTCCAGCGTTACGTGGCCGTCTACAGCCCGCCGTTCTCGCAGAATGTCGTTATGCGGACGTCCGTGAGCCCCAAAGGCCCATGGTCCAGCGAAACCGTGGCCTTCGTTGCGATGCAACCCACAGGTAGTGGCAACGTCTACGACGCTCACGCGCATTCCGAGTATGACGTGAATGGGGGACAAACCATCTTTGTGTCTTATTCGCGCGCCACACCCGCGCCTTTCTCTAGCGAAGTCCGCTTAGTGTCACTGACCCTGCAACGTTCCGGTTCGCAGGCGCCATAAACCGAGCAACCCTTAGCCAAATCGTCGTCGCCGAAGGGAGCCGTCCCGTTTTGGGAAAGCAGATAGAGGTTTACTGCTGGCCGCCATAACGCTGCAAGTCGCCGAGAATAGCGTCAACAAATCCTGGCACGTTCACGCGCAGGCGGTCCGACAGATATGGAGCAATCTTAGATCAAGAGTAGAGCGCTCGGCCGCATTCCCCGCGAATTCCCGACAATTCCTTACACTGCCTAAACCCCCGCTACATCTATGATGCGCTTGCAAGAAAAAGCTGAGCGCAGAACCAGAAACGAAGGGAAGTACTCATGAAGAAATTAATCTTGGTGGCCATCCTTTTCACGGTGTCAGCGACCGCTGCACGTGCCCAGGATACGCCGGTGGCGGACGTCGCGGTGGGGTATGGGCTTATCGAGGTCCCCCAGGGCTTTACCTTCATGATGCACGGCGGCAGCGGCTCTGTGGCCTTAAATGTCAACGATTGGCTCGGAATTGTGGGCGATTTCGGAGTGTATCACGCGCATCCCGGAGTGAGCTTGACTGCTGCAACTTACACATTCGGCCCACGATTCTCCTTCCGCCAGTTGGGCAGATTTATTCCTTTCACGCAGCTCCTGATCGGGGGACAGCATGCGTCGGCGGTGACAACCGGCTTTACCGATGCGTCCAACGCATTCACGTTAGGCGCCGGCGGAGGCTTCGACATTGGACTTGATAGCCGTGGAAGATTTGCGTTGCGGCCGCAGATGGAATATTTCGGCTTCCGCGCGAACGGCGTCACGACGACGACTGCTCGCCTATCGGTGGGCATCGTGTTCCGCATCGGGCAAAAAGGATAAGGCGAAAACGGGAGGTGGAAAATGAATCAGCGATCATCCCTTTTTGCCGCTCTACTCCTAGCGTGCGCGGCCATGGCTGCTTGCGGAGGGTCAAACGGTTCTTCTTCGACCATCCCTCCATCCATCAGCGCAATCTTGCCGACAAGCACGCCGGCAGGCAGCGGACCGTTCAATCTTCTGGTGAGCGGTCAGGGACTTTCCACCGCTTCGATCGTGCATTTTGGCAGCAGCACTCTCACTCCCTTCACCATGCCCCCCTGCGCTTCCGGCAGCAATTGCGAAACGATCGCAGTCTCCATTCCGGCCAACGATGTAGCGACGGCGGGGCCGGTGGACGTATTCGTTTCGAACTCGTCCCTCAGTTCGAACACGGTTGTGTTTACGGTGGCCGCATCTGCTCCTTCCAACACGCCGCAGATTCTGGCTTTCCTGCCGACAGTCGCGGCGGCGGGCGGGCCGACTTTCTCGATGGTCATTATCGGAGTGAATGTCGCGCCCAGCGCAGTCGTGAATTTCGGTTCGGCTCAGCTGACGCCGACTCGCCTCTTGAACTGCAATCCGGGAGAGATATGTCCGGAGATCGTGTCGGTGCCAACGTCGGCCATTGCGTCGGCAGGCCAGGTTTCAGTGTCGCTCACGAATCCGGGCGCCGGTGGCGGAACATCCAATGCAGTGCCGTTCCTTGTGCTGGCGAAAACCAACTTCCCGATTGAAGAGTCCGTGAACAACGCCACGCCGCCCGCACCGGCGAATGGGAACAGCACGCGTAGCTCGGTCTCAGCGGGAGCAGCGTTCGTCGCATTCGATTCCACGGCGACCAATCTCTCGACGGGCACGACCAGCGGGCTCTCGCAGGTCTATGTGCGCAACAATTGTTTTTCCGGCCAGCCGAATTGCGTTCCGCAGACGACGCTGATCTCCGCTGCTTCGGACAACAGCCCCAGCGCGGGCGGCGTGCAAGGCAGCGACAAACCGGTCATTTCGCTGGATGGCCGCTTCGTAGCTTTCGAATCCGACGATACGAATCTGGTTGCGGGCGTAACGCAGGCGGTCGAGCAAATCTATCTGCGCGATACGTGCAACAGCATTCTCGGACCGGTGACGGGGTGTACGCCATCCACGACTCTGATTTCCGCAACGACCGGGGGCGAGCCGGGAAACGGTCCCAGCCTCAATCCCACGGTTTCAGCCTTCGGATTCTTTGTCGCGTTTCAATCCACGGCCACGAACCTGGCCAGCACGGCGGTGCCTGCGGGCGTATCGGAAATCTATCTCAGCCGCCAGTGCCCCACGATCCCGATGCTCGGGCAAATCCCCGGCTGTACGCCGTCGCTGGCGCTGGCGTCGTTCGACGCGAACGGCAATGCGGGCGACAAGAATTCCATTAACGCATCGCTTGACGCGATTGGATTTGTGCTCTCGTTTGAATCGCTGGCTGACAACATTGCCCTCAGCACTCCGGGCAACGGCTTTGAGGAGATTTACGCGCGGAATACCTGCTTTCTGCTCTCGTTTCCTGCCGTCACCCTACCCTGCCCGAACGTCACCACGGCCATTTCTGTGGATGCGAACGGCCAATTGGGCACCGGCGATAGTATTTCGCCGTCGACCGGATTCGGCGGTCTCGATGTCGCGTATGCCACGCACGCGGCCAATATTCTTCCGGTCAGCACATCGAGTCAGCAGATTATGGGGACGACGACCTGCATCCTCCAGGAGACAGCGCTCATGACCTGTGGGCCGCAGAATACGGTTGTCGTTTCGGTCGATCAAAATGGCGTGCCGGGCCAGGGCGACAGTTCCAACCCAACGGTGAACGGAGCGACAATCGGATTCACGTCGGTTGCGGGCTTGCTGCCGAACATTTCAGGTCAGCAGGTCTACGCGGCGAATCCCTGCTTGTTTTCGTCGGGTAGCTGTACTCTCACATTAGTGTCCGCCGATGCGAACGACAATCCAGTGGGCGGAGATTTCGCAGCCATGGAAACTTCGGGGATGTTCGCGACTTTCAGCACCACGGGATCGAGTTCGTCGCCGGGAACTTCGGATGTTTTCCTAGCAGCTCCATTTTTCTAAAGATTTTCGAGCGTAACAGGAGGAACGCGCCTGAACCGTGTGAACGCGATCGCAAGATCAGCACTGATCTTGTCGGCACTTTCCGCGCCATGGAGCGCGGCGCAAGCGCCTGCCTCAGCAGAGCGCGGGGCGGAATCTCAGGAACTGGTTGTCGTCGTGAGTGACGAGAACGGAGTGGCCGTCGCTCGCGCGCGAGTGCAACTCCAGGCTGCGCAGCCCGGCAATCCTACTCGCTGTGAAACGGATTTTGCCGGCCGCTGCGAGTTCAATCGCTTGCGCGCGGGAAGCTACGACCTTCGCGTAGAGAAGACGGGTTTCTATCCGTCATCGCTGCCCAATGTGCGGGTTGGCGCCACTGCCAATATCGACGTAACGCTATCTCATCAGCAGGCGGTACGTGAGATTGTGGAGGTGGTGGCGTCGGGCCCCGCAATCGACCCCCAGCCAAATCTCTTCCAAGGAGGAACTTACGGGCACCGAAATGGTCGACATTCCCTATCCCGGACCTCATGACTATCACGGCGCTCTGAACTTCATCCCCGGAGTCACGCCCGATGGCTTTGGCCAGTTGCATGTAGCGGGAGCCGAGGGGTACCAGACCTTGGTTTTACTGGACGGTTTCAATGCGAGCCAGCCGACAAATGGGCAGCTCGCGGTACGGACCAGCATCGAGTCATTCCGCTCCATGGAAGTCGTGCCCAGCCGCGAGCCGGCTGAATTCGGCAAAGGATCCGGCGGCGTCCTGGGCCTGAATACGGCAATAGGCAACGACCGCTTTCGATTTACCTCGACGGATTTCTTGCCAGGGATTGGGATCGGGAAGGACGGTCAGGTGAGCGGTTCGTGGACCCCCATTGACACGATTTCCGGCCCGATCATCAAGGGAAAGATGTGGTTCATCGACGCTCTTGACGGGGAGTATGACAACAACGTCGATGCGTCACTCCTGCCCAGGCCAGATCGTGATTACGTCTGGCGCGCAGACAACCTGGCGAAGGTGCAAGCCAACCTCACCTCCCGCAACCTTGTCACCGCCAGCTTTCTTTCGAACTACTATCACGATAAATATGACGGGCTGGGATTTCTCGTTCCGCAGTCAGCCACCCCCACCGAGGTTGGAACTGCCTATTTTGGGTCCCTCAAAGATCAGTACTATTTCCGCAACGGAACACTGCTGGAAACCGGATTCGGCGTGGACCAGTACGACACGACCCTGGCGCCGCAGGGGAATGCTCCCTACATCGAACTTTTCTTTTCAGCCGCGGGCAACTACTACCTGCACGAGGACGCGCGCGCCCGCCGGGTTCAAGGTATTTCGAATCTCTACCTTCCGTCCCATCAGTGGCATGGACGGCACGACATTAAATTCGGCGCCGACGTAGACCGTTTGAACTACGACGCGCAGTTTTTGCGGCAGCCCATCTCGTTCGAGCCGCAGGGCCCGCCGCCGCTGGGTCAGCAGATACAGCCTTGTGCTACCGGCTCAAATGGCCTTCCTGTGGTGCCGGCGATAAATTGCACGCGTTACTCGGTCTTCTCCGGAGGCACTTTTGCTCCCATCTATAACGCCGAGGCCAGCGCCTTCGCCGAGGATCGATGGCTGATTACGAATCGGCTGCTGATTGAACCGGGGCTGCGCCTGGATTGGGATGAACTGGTGCGGACTCCACTGCTCTCGCCGCGCCTGGCGGGGACTTTCCGGTTGGACGCGGAAGACACTACCAAGCTGTCGGCAGGAATTGGGATTATCTACGACGCGACCAACCTGGGCTTGATCCACCAACCCCTGGAGGGGCAAAGGGTCGATTATTTTTTCGATTCGAACGGATGCCCGCAGGAGGCGAACGGCCAGAGTGTTGCTTGCAATCAGCCGCCGCCAGCGCAGGAACCCACGCCGATTCCGGTTCCAACCACCTTTGTGGTCAATCGAAATTCGCTGGAAGCGCCGCGTTACATAAACGCAAGCTCCGCCCTGGAGAAGAAACTTCCCTACGCGATTTTTCTGAAACTGGAGTTCCTCGAAAAACGCGGGGCGCACGCCTTTGCCCACAACACGTTAAACGGTGCGGTGGATGGTGTTTATCTCCTCGGCAATGGACGCGACGACCGTTATGACGCCTTCACGGTCAGCTTGCACCACCACTTTCGCGGGCACTATGAGATCTTCGGAGCCTATACGCGCTCCAGTTCCCGCAGCAATCAGATCTTCGATTTCAGCCTGGATAT
>JBAQJU010000148.1:0-5750 GCA_049300475.1 Terriglobales bacterium
CCCAGGCGGCACCTCCGCCAATGATCGCCGCGCCCCCGATGATCGCCTCTTTCGAACTCATGATTCCACCCTTGGCCGCCGTCGCTGCGCCCGACTGCTTTCTTTTCTTCCTGCTTTTCTCGGAACTGCTGGTGTCGTCGCGCGTGGTCTGCTGGCCTTGGGTTACGGTCGTCGTTCCCTGGTCATCCTGCACCGTGACGTCGCCTTTGTTGGCCGCGATCTGCACTTGCCCATTCACGTCGACTACTTGAAATTCGGTCCAGGAATTGCCGGCGGGCTTGATCGTGACATCGCCGGCATGTGCAGCCAGCCCGCGCGAGGTCATCACGCGCACGCCCCCATGTTCGATCTCGACTGCCGGACCCTCAAATTGCACCAGCGAATTCGCCATCACCATCACGCTCGATCCGTTGGTTTGAATGCTGGCTGTCGAATCCGGGCGCGTCTGCAGCATGTCTCCCGAGAACACCGCTGCCGATTTCGGCACCTCGCTCCCGTTCACCCAAGCCGAACCCGTTGTGTACAGCATCGCCGAGGCTGTCTCCCCTGCCATTACTTGCGCCGGAAACAGTAACACCAGCCAACAACACATAGCGGCTCGAAGCTTTGACTGTGACATGAGTTGGACCGACTCCCGCATGTTGGATTGAAATCATCCTAAGCGTGCAAAGGGTTTCAGGTCAATGCGTTTTGTTAGATTCAGTGCACTCCGGGTAACTATTCTGGGCGGGGCCAAAACGAGCAGGTTCGAATCCCGTCTTCCCGATCAGAGTAGAAGGTGTCACCGGCCACCCCACCAGCATCTCCCCGTCCATCGCTTCGACCTGCAATTGAATCCAGTGATTGGCCCCGATGTGCCCGGCAATCCTGGTCTTCAGATAGTTGTCCGTCAATGCCTCGGTGAAATCCGCCCCGCCCGTTTGCAGCGTAATCGCTTCGATCATTGTTCCAATCAGCGATTGCATAAACGCCGCTTTCTTTTGGGACGCAATCTCCCGCAAAACGCGGTTCCTTTCACGCGCCAATGCCGCCGGAACCTGCCCCGCCTGTTCCGCCGCGCGCGTTCCGGGACGCGCCGAATAGGTGAACACATGCAGGTAGGTGAAGGGCAGCTCCTCAATCATGCGCCGGGTCTCGGCAAACTCCACCTCGGTCTCTCCCGGAAATCCAACCATCACGTCGGCGCCGATGGCCGCGAGTGGCATTGCCTTGCGAATCTTGAGAATCTTCTCGCGATAATGCCACGGCCGGTACTTGCGGTGCATGCGCCGCAAAACCGCGTCGCTCCCGGACTGCATCGGCACATGAGCATGCTTCGCGATCCGGGAAGACGAGGCGACCAGTTCAATCAGGTCATCGCTCCAATCCATCGGCTCGACCGAACTGATTCGAAGTTTTTCAAGAGATGTGCGCCCAAGGATCGCGCGAATAAGGTCTACGAATCGGCGAGCTTGGGTTCGCAGAGAGCTGAGCGCCGAGAGCTGAGAGCCGGGCTCCAGATCCCGCCCCCAGCGTCCCAAATTAATCCCCGAAATCACCACTTCCCGGTAACCCGCCTCGACCAGCGTCCGCACCTCCGCGATTACACGCTCTTGCGGCAGCGAGCGGCTCTGCCCGCGCACATAGGGAATCACGCAGAACGAGCACCGGTTATCGCACCCGTCCTGCACCTTCAGGTTCGGACGCGTGCGCTCGTTCGCCGCTTCAAATACCGGAGCCGCCATCAACTCGGTATGCGCAAAAATATCTCCCACGACAATATTCGGAGAATGCCCCACACTATCGTGTTCGTTGCGACTGTGTGGGAACTCGTTACCCGTTCCCAGGAGCCGCGCTAGCGGAACGAAACCCGCCGAAGTACCGTTTGCCAACAAATCGTCCGAGACTGCGATCTCCGCCGCCTGATGTTTATGCGAGTTACCCACCACCCAGGTCACGCCCGGCAGCGCCGCCAGTTCTTCCGGAGCCCGCTGCGCGTAGCATCCCGTGACCAGAATCCGGCAATCGGGATTGACCCGCTGCAACCGGCGTATCGAAGCGCGTGCATCCTTATCCGCGCCCTCGGTCACCGTGCACGTGTTCAGCACGACGATTTCGGCATCCCGCGCAACCTGGGCGCGCTCGAATCCACGCTCCAGAAACTGGCGCTCGAGCGCCGCGCCATCGGCCTGCGTCGCACGACAGCCAAAATTCTCTATGTAGAACCGGGCCACACCCCTATACTAACCGAGTAATCGAGTGGACGAATGGACTCGAAGATCGTGTTTGAAATTCGCCGGCCTGTCCACCGATTCCGTACGCGCACGCAGTCGGCCTCCCCGAGAGGTCCATATGAAACGGCGCATTCTTCTCGTTGACGACGATCTCGCCGTCCTGCTGACCTTGAAGGCTGTCCTGGAACTCCATGAATTTGAGGTTGACACCGCCGTCGGCACAGCCGAGGCTTTCGCCCGCATGGAATCAGGCGTCTATCACATGGTGATCAGCGACCTGCACATGGAAACCGAAAACGCCGGCCTGGAGGTCATCCGCGCCGCTCACCGGCAGAGCTATGCCCCCGCGACCGCGCTGCTTACGGCGATTCCCCCGTCAGACGAACATTGGGACGGCCGGGGATCATCAGAGGAAGGTTCGCAGGAGAAAGACTCGTTCGGAGACGGTTCGTCCGCCAAACGACCCGCGGAAGACCGCCCTGATTCCCTGCTCGTAAAGCCCGTTGGAACAAGCGATCTGGTGCGCCAGATTGAAGCCCTGCTCATTCGCCACGCCGACAAGCAGGAACTCCTCCAGCGAATCACCGCTTCCCGGACACAACTCCGCAACCGCTCCGCTGGATAAGTGTCCGCGGGCCACCTTTAATCTAGCCTTAGAGAGTCGTCAGGCGCTCGCGACTTGCCGCCCTTGCTGGAAGCACTCGCGGCACAGCACCGGTCGCCCCTGTGTGGGACGGAACGGAACCGTCGTCTCCTTGCCGCACTGCGAGCAATTCGTACGGGTTTCCGTCTTCGCGTACGAATGCCCGTGAGCGCTCGGTCCCAGCACCGCCACTCGTTTGCCCTTGCAGTTCTTGCAACGTTTGGGTTCGTTCTTGAACTGCTTGTCGCGAAAGAACAGTTGTTCCCCGGCTGTGAACACGAAGTCCGTGCCACAGTCCACGCATTTCAAAATCTTGTCCTGGAATTCCATTGGAAGAGGCGCTCCCATTCCCCGTCCTGCGCAGCACGGGAGACCCGAATGGGTAGGATCCGGTTCACAACGTGGGCAGGAGATTTACTATCCCCCTCGTATTGACCCTGTGGATTCGGCCCGCCATGCGATGTGCATCGCATGGATTACTAATTACGTCGTCCCATCAAGAACAACCTTGGTGGAACTTTGAGTCGGAACCGCGCCCCTCAACTTACGGCCCCGCGATTTGTCAGTCCTGCTCTTGAAGTCGAACTTCAACCAACTTGGACTGCACCCCCCTGCTGCCCTGACGGGACCGTTCAGTTATGGCAAGCTTGCCTTACTAAGTCAAGCGGAATGTGCAGAAATTTGCCTGCCATCTCAAAAATTCAGGCGCATCGACAATTGCACCTGCCGTGGAGAATACGCGCTCGTCGCCTTCATGAAAGTCGTAGGCTGTTGATAATAAGCCGGATAATAGGTGTCGCCCGCCACTTGCGTATATTTGACGAACTGGCCCGCCGAATTGTAAAAGCCACTGTCGGAAACCGTATACCTCTGATTGTCGCGATTGAACAGATTGTACGAATCGCCTACCAGTTCCATCCGCCAATGCCCGCCCAATTTGATTTTCCTGACCAGGCGCAAATCCATGGTCGCGTAGTCGGGCCCTTGAAATGCGTTTCGTCCATAACCCGACAGCCGATCGTTATCCGTATTCCCGTCCTGATTAGGGTCGCCCGACACCGAAGCATTTGCGGGACGCCCCGATCCATAAGTCATGATTCCCGACACTCTCCAGTGGTTGAACACCGGGGCCAGAATTGCGTGTCCCGAATCGAACGGGTGCGGCTCTTCGATCATGGCAATCGTCAGCCGGTTGCGCTGATCGGTCACACTCGGCCCTCGTTCACTGTTTGCCGAATATGAATTCTGCACCGTCGCCGGTTGCCCCGCCACCAGCGCATCTTGCCCATCGTCGATCGCATGCGCCCAGGTGTACGACAGACGAAAACTCATCCCGTGCGACATCCGCTTGTTCAGCGACACCGTCAACCCGTGATACACGCTCGAAGCCGCGCTCTCATACTGGTCGACTGCCCCCAGTTGCGCAATCGGCCGCTGCAAAACATTAATGCAGGGTGGAAACGGACAGCTGATGGCATATCTGGTTTGCCACGTCGAAAACGATTCCACATTGTAGAACGCGTTCTGAAAAGTAGTTCCGGTCGGATCATAGACCGGATAGCTGTAGAACGTCGGCGCCGGCAGATTCACATCCCGCGCCCGGATCATATCCACCCCGTGCACATACAAGTACGACACCTCGCCGGTAATGCCGTTCCCGAATTCCCGCTCCAGACGCAAACTGGCCTGCAGCACCCTCGGCGTCTTGAATGCCGGATCAAAGGCCGCCACATCGCTCGTCGCATATTGCTGCCACGCCGCTGGCAACCCGCATGTCGCCGGTCCCCGCGGACAATTCACCACCGCATTTGGATACTGCGGAAACACCTGGTTGTCGTAGTAGTCCGTATTGTCGAGCGAAATGAACTGGTCTGTAATCCCGTTGTTGCTCATCACCGTCGACTGATAAATCTGTGGAATCCTGGTATAAAACACCCCGAATCCCGCGCGCACCATCACCGGCCTCTGGTCGCCGATTGCATAGGCCAGTCCCACCCGGGGCGCAAAATTCTTGTCGGGCGCCGGTATCCTCCCGGTGGCCGGCCACAGCGGGTTCGCAACCATCCCTTCCCGCCCAAACGTCTGCAGGTCGTACCGTACGCCTACACTCGCCGACAGATGCGACGTCAGCCGCACCGTGTCCTGCACGAAGGCCGCATAGTCATTGCTATTGGGGTGAGACACCGGATCGCCAAAGTTTTGCTCGTAATATCGCGGCACGCCATGCGCCCACGCCCGCAGTGGAGATAACTCCAGCCCGCCATGCATCGGAGCAAACGTCCACGGATTGACCACAATATAGTCATAGATGTACTCGCCCGCGTACAGCGATGGGAAGTAGTTGTAATCCCATGTCCGCATGGTGTCCGCGCCAAACTTCCACTCGTGCCGCCCCCGGCTCACGCTCACCGTCTCGGCCAGATGCAAACGGTGTTCGCGCGTCTGCCTCGGCAAAATCGACGACTCTCCCAGATCGTCGATCCAGTCGTAGATTTGCGCGTTCGGCACCCGCTCGTTTGCAAACGATTGCTCCACATCGCTCCCGAACTGAACTCGCAGATGGCTCGTCCACCTCGCCGTCAGGCTGCTCAGCAGGGTGAGCGTTGCGCTCTCGGTCGCGACCTTTTCTTCCCCGTTCCCGCCGGTCGCATCGTTTGTAATCGGACTTCCCGGATCGAAGAACACATTATTCATGCCGTCAGAGCGCGACAGACTCAGCCGCAACGAAAGCAGCTCATGCGGCGCCAGAACCCGGTCCAGCTTCAGAAATCCCGTCTCCCCAAACATTTGCGCATGGAAAGTTCCCGCCTGCTGCGAAAGTTGCCCCGCCGCCGCAAGTACGAGCGCCTGGTCGCACGCTATCCCTCCAATCGCGGGATTACAGATCTCATAAT
>JBAQJU010000149.1:0-1655 GCA_049300475.1 Terriglobales bacterium
ATCATCGTTTCGGGCGCAAAAGTGGTGCGCACCTGCAGCACGGCCAGCGAAGTGTATGTCTGAGCGAAAGGCTGATAGAAGTACTCGCGAATCGGACCTACAAGGCCGAGAGTGCGGCTGTTCTTCACCACGCCCACGACACGCAGCGAGTGCACGTGGTCGCTGGCAACTTTGAATTCATGTCCAATGGCGCTTTGGTTGGGCCAGAATTTGCGGGCCATGGTCTCGTTCACAATCGCAACCCACGCAGAGTTCTCTACATCTGCTTTCGTGAAATCGCGGCCTTCCAGAAGCGGAATGCCCATGGTGCGGAAGTACCCTGGCGTGACGATGTTAAGTCCGGCCATGGGCTGCGCCTCGCCGTGCGGGACTTCATAACCAGGTACTTCAACCCAGTCGGAATTGTTGTAGTACCCCATGGGCACAGAGAAAGCGACACTGGCGGCTTCGACGCCGGGCATGGACTCGATCCGCTCGAGAAGTTGCGTATAAAACTGCAATCCCTGCTGCTTGTTGTAACCGATTTCGTTTGGATCAAGCGAGAGGTTTAGGACATGCCGAGGATCGAAACCGAGATCGGAGCGCTGCGCGTGATTCAGGCTACGGATCATGAGTCCCGCGACGATCAGAAGCATGAGCGAGCCACCGACTTGGGCGACGACCAACGCGGAGCGAAGATGGCTGCGGCTGCCAGTTATCGAGCGTCCGCCGTCGCGGATGGCTTCGATAACGCCGCGGCGTGACCCACGCAGCGCGGGAACGATCCCAACGACCAGCCCCGTAACGAGCGCCGCGCCGAATGCGTAACCGAAGACGCGCCAGTCCAGATGAAAGTCCAGAAGCACAGGCAGGGTCGTCCCGAGATGCCCGATGGAACTCAGAGCACTGCTCCCGGCCAGTCCGAAAAGGATGCCCGCGATTCCCCCGCATAGCGCGAGCAGCACGCTTTCGGTGAGCAGCTGACGAATGAGGCGAAGGCGCGTGCCGCCGAGGGCGGTGCGAATGGCCATCTCGCGCTGCCGCGCGGTGGCGCGCACAAGCAGAAAGTTGGCGATGTTGACGCAGGCGAGAATCAAGACGAGCGCGGCGAGCACGAGAAACAGCACGGAGACTTTCAGGACAGGCCGCTCGGGGTCGGGCCCTGGACGTGAAAAGCGCTCTGGGAATACGCTGATGGTCATCCCCTCTTCGGTTTTTGGATTTTCTTTTGCAAGGCGATCGCCGATGACGTCGAGAGCGGATTGCGCTTTTTGCAGCGTGACTTTGGGACGCAAGCGCGCGTAGAGAGCAAAATTGCGGAAGCCTCGATTGGTCGGCGTGTCCTGCGCGTAATCGCTATCCACTTGTTGCATGCCCAGGGGCAAGTACCCTTGGACGTCGATAAGGGCGCTCACACCGTGAAACTCCCGTGGTGTAATGCCAATGACGGTGACGGGGCGCCCGTTATAGAGCACGGTTTTCCCGACGATGCCAGGATCGCCACCGAAGCGCGCTTGCCAGAAAGAATAGCCGAGAACGATGACGGGATTCACCGCGTTGATGGAGCCTTCCTCGGGAAGAATGAATCGTCCAAGCAGCGGCCGCACGCCAAGCGCGGCAAAGAAGTTGCCGCTGACGTCGTAGATAACGATGGGTTCGGCCTTTCCGTTCAGCGT
>JBAQJU010000150.1:0-18111 GCA_049300475.1 Terriglobales bacterium
GTCAGGGATTTCATCTTGCCCTGCTGCCGTTCCTCTTCGTCTTTATCGCGGGCATATTTGCGGATCTGATCGAGACTCGCCATGGTTTGCTAGTGACGGCGGGACTGTGCGGGTTGCTGGGCGCGGCCGCGCTTTGGAATCTGGTCCAGTTGGCCCGTTTGAGGTGAACTCGTGTCTTGCTTTCGCCCAAATACCGCGCGTTAGAATTAGAATTGCGGAGTTTTTCCAACATTCGACTATGAGCACGCCGACACAAGTTCCGCCATCCAAGTTCGTCTATGTAACGCGCACTGGCTTGCCAGTCACCTTCAAGTTCGACTGGCCTTTCCGCCGCGCCACTTCCGGCGCGGACTTCGACGTCCTGCACTCCGAGATCATTCTGGAAAATTCGGAGAACCTGCGTGCACTGGTTGCGGTAAATCTGTCGGCGACGCTCCGCGAAGTGCTGCCTTCGCTCGATCCAAAAGACACCGAAGGTCTCCTCATCAACGCGCTGCGCAAAGAGATCGACAACAAGCAGATCGAATTCGTAAAGTCAGGAAAACTGGTGCCACTGCATTTCTCCAGCCGCCATTACGACTTTAAACGCAAGCACTGGATTTTCGGCAAAGCCACGGACGAGGAGATCGCCCGCCTGATCGAACGCAAAGTGTACTGGCAGACGCGCCTGGTCGGTGGAGATGTTTGGTTGGGAGATGCGACCGAAGCGTATTACGTTCAAACCACCACCGACCACCTCGTGGAGATCGCGGCCAATTCAGCGCGGCAAGAGCTCTTTACCCTGGCTCGCCGCTACGCCACTGCGGCTCCCGCGCTGATGGGTCAAAACAGCAGGTTCGAACAAGAGATGTCAGAAGCGCTGCGGCGACTGGAACAGAAACACGCCTTCGAAAGAGGCTAGCTGTCCTGTTCTTATCCTCGCGCTTGCAACGCTGACGCCGGTTTTCCTTGAATGGCAGCGTCCACGACCTCGATCATGTGCATTACCGGAACACGCTTTCCTGCGCGCTGCAGGCCAGAGGCAATCTGCACCAGGCAGCCGGGATTGGCGGACACGACCAGGTCGGGGTTCGTTGAGAGGCAGTGGTTCACCTTCTGATCGCCGAGTTGGGCAGCCGTGTCGGACTGCACCAGATTGTAGATTCCGGCGGAGCCGCAGCAGATGGCAGCGTCGGGAACCTCGAGGAGTTCCAACTGAGGAATCGTTTTCAGCACTTGGCGTGGCTGGGAGCGTACGCCCTGCGCGTGCTGTAGGTGGCAGGCATCGTGATAGGCGACACGCAAGGCCAGCGGATGGCGCACCGCGCGCGGCTCCAGCTCGGCCAGCACTTCGGAGATGTCTTTGCACTTGGCAGCGAAGGCCTGGGCGCGTTCGGCGTACTTCGGATCATGGCGCAGCAGGTAACCATACTCCTTCATGGTTGAGCCGCAACCCGCTGCGTTGATCACGATCGTGTCCACATTGGCGCGTTCGAAAACGTCGATCAGTTTGCGCGCGAATTCGAGGGCCTGTTCTTCCATGCCGGCATGGACCATGAGCGCGCCGCAACAGCCCTGTTCGCGCGGGATAATGACTTCGCATCCTTCAGCGGCCAACACACGCGCCGTGGCTGCGTTCACGCCCGAAAACAACACGCTCTGCACGCACCCGGTCAGCAGGCCTACGCGCTTGCGCACCGCTCCTTGCGCGGGAATGCGCTCCGGCAGGTGGGCGAACAGCTCACTCAGCGTGATCGTGGGCAGCAAGGCCTCCGTTGCGCGCAGCTTGCGGGGAAGCAGGTTCAGCAGACCGGCCCCGCGCGCCAGCGCCCGCAATCCTGAAGCCTGGTACACCCACGCCGGCAACATGGCTGCTCGCAACCGTGCACGATACGGGAACAGATTGAAGATCCACTGCCGGTGAACGATCTCTCCTGGCGAGCGCCGGTATTGCCGCTGGAGTTGGGCGCGCGTGGCTTCGATCAGACGGTCGTACCTCACCCCCGAAGGGCATGAGGTCATGCAGGCCATACAGCCGAGGCACCGATCGAAATGTTGCACGAAGCTGTCGGTGAGATTGGCTTTGCCTTCGGCGGCCAGCTTCATCAGGTGGATACGCCCGCGCGGGGAATCCATCTCTTCGCCCCACAGCGCGTAAGTAGGGCAGGTGGGCAGGCAGAAACCACAATGGACGCACTTCTTGTACAGTTCTGCCGCCGGCGGATTGTGATCATCGAAAATTGTGGCGCGATTGGTCCCGTTATTGCCGGCCATCAAATCCCCCCTACAAAGCGTCCCGGGTTCAGAGTTCCGTCGGGATCGAAGCGCTGCTTGATGCGCACCATGAGCGGCTGTGCGTCCGAGGGCGATCCCCAGACATCGAGGCCGCGCTTGACTGCAAGCGGGCAGCGGAGAACGACAATCGTGCCGCCCAGGCTCGATACATCGTCGCGCAGGTTTACCACCGCGGACCGTAACGCCGCCTCGCTGCCTTCCAGGCTTGCATATCCCGCGCCGACACCCTGTGCCACCAACTTCCACCGGAGCGAATGCGCCAAGGCTGAGGCCTCAAGCCGCACAGCGACCGCAGCCAACTGTGCGGGAAGCACACTGAATTTTGCTACCAACGAGGGCGGCACGGGGCGATCCCAAATGGATTGGTGCGAGATCCAGGCATCGGGCGGCGCGTCGGACACGGCAACCGATGCACCAGCAATCTGCTGAGTCTGATTGACTTGCGCCTCGATCCCAGCTGCCGTGCCATCGAAGCGTATATCGAGCCTCGCGCCTTCCGCGGATGCCTGCAGTTGCAACCCAGTGAATGTCAACTTGGATGCGAGAATCAGCAGAAGGAGCGCATTCAGCGATTGGGGTGTACCACTGAAGCTCAGGCTGCGGCTTTCTCTGGGCAGAGGATGGAGCCGGAAGATCGCTTGCGTGATTACGCCCAGCGTTCCCAGCCCGCCCGTGAACAGTTTTGCCAGATCATAGCCGGCGACGTTCTTGACCACTTTGCCGCCGCTCTTGGCCAACGTACCGTCGGGCAACGCGACCGTAATGCCGATGATCAGATCACGCAGCGAGCCATAGCGCGCCCGCAGCGTGCCACTGTCATTGGTCGAGATGATGCCGCCAATCGTGGCCCGCTCTGGCCACAGCGGGTCGAGGGCGAGTTGCTGGCCGTGCTCGGCGAGTGTCTTCTGCAAGTCGGCGACACGGCATCCGGCTTCGACGATGACCGTCATGTCATCCCATGCATATTCGAGGACCCGGCTCAGTCGCGCAGTCGAGAGCACCAGATCGCAACCGGCTGGCGGATTCCCCCAGCCCAGCTTGGTGCCTCCACCCCGCGGCGTCACCTTCAATCCATTGCTGTTGGCCCAGCGCAACGCGCGCGCCAGATCTTCGGGCGTTCCGGGTTCGCAGAGCATCTGCGCGGCGACGCCTTCGAACGCGTCTTCGGCGGTGGCCGCGTGCAAATATTCCTTTCCAACAATTTCGGCCAGTTCCGGCCACGCGACTTGCGTCATAAGGGCTGGCATCAGTGATTCCCCCTGAGGCTAAAAGCGTTGCGCCACGCCCGCGATTTCCAGCGGATGCGGCTCATAGACCCCGGGCTTTTCTCCGCACAACCGCGGCCGGGGGAAAATCTTATCGGGATTGGATAAATTCTCGGGATCGAATGCACAACGTACCAGTTGCATGGTCCCAAGGTCGGGCTCGGAATACATCTCGGCCATGAACATCTTTTTTTCTTCCCCGACGCCATGTTCGCCGGTAATGGAGCCGCCCGCCTTGATGCACAGGCGCAGAATGTCGCCCGCTAGCTTCTCGGCCACCTTGTCCTGGCCGGGCACACTGTCGTCGTAGAGCACAAGTGGATGGAGGTTGCCATCTCCCGCATGAAAGACGTTGGCTACTCTCAGTCCACATTCGGAGCTCAGCCGGACAATCTCGCTCATCACAAATGGCAGCGCCGTACGCGGAATCACCCCATCCTGCACGATGTAAGCGGGCGAGATGCGCCCGACAGCAGCGAAGGCGGCCTTTCGTCCCGTCCACACGCGAGCACGCTCGGCATCGGACTGGGCGACGCGAATCTCCCACGCGCCGCACTTCGTGCAGACATCGGCTACCTCGTCCATCAGCGTCTCGACCTCGGGCGCGGGCCCGTCGAGTTCGACCAGCAGCAGCCCGCCGCAATCTGGATAGTTGGCGTGCACTGCGGCCTCGGCGGCCTGAATTGCCAGATTGTCCATCATCTCGATGGCAGCCGGAAGCATGCCGGCGGCAATGATGCCGCTGACAGCGGCGCCCGCTTCATTGGTGGAGTTGAAGGCCGCCAGCAGCACCTGGATGACCTCCGGCTTTTTCATAATCCGGAGGATGACTTTGGTGGCGATGCCGAGCGTGCCTTCCGATCCGACGAACACTCCCGTCAGGTCGTAGCCGGGACGATCCACAGTCCGGTCGCCGAGATGAACGAGCGAGCCATCGGGCAGCACGACTTCCATGCCCAGCACGTGGGTGGTTGTGAAGCCGTATTTCAGGCAGTGTGCGCCGCCTGAGTTTTCCGCCACGTTGCCGCCGATCGAGCACACTTGCTGCGAGGAAGGATCGGGCGCGTAGAAATATCCATCGGGCGCCACACGCGCGGTCACGTTCAGGTTCATCACTCCCGGCTCAACAACCACTCTCTGGTTGGGAATGTCCACTTCCAGGATGCGGTTCATGCGCGCCAGGCTGATGACGATTCCGTTTGCCACTGGTAGCGCTCCGCCGCTCAAGCCAGTGCCCGAACCACGGGCCACGAACGGGATTTTTTCGCGATAGCAGACACGCACGATTGCCTGCACCTCTTCGGTGGACGTTGGCAGCAGCACTGCTTGGGGCAGCACTCGGAACATGGTGAGGCCGTCGCACTCGTAGGTGCTGAGTTGCTCCGGCTCCGTGATGAGACCCGGCGCGCCCACGATCGCGCGAAATTCATTGAGGATTCGGGCTTCCATCTCGTACTCTCCTGAATTAGAGCAATCAGCGCGGCTGCCGGAAACAGCAGCCCCGATGCGAAACTAAATCACAATCGCTTCGCCGTCCGGAGTGGACTGAGAACTGAGAATTGTGTGCTCCTTTGCCGCGGAAAGCAAATCTATTCTGCTTAGTCTCTTCTACCCTACGATACGCCGAACTCACACTTTTCACGCTACCAGCCCAGATACCGAAGGTTGCAGTCTCCAGCCCAAGTGGCTACGCTTAACAGCACTATGTCCGAGGGGTTCTCGTTTTGCGATCTCCGCGAGCTGTTTGCCAAGGCGAACGAGGAGAAATCCGGCGACCAGTTGGCGGGAGTGGCGGCGCGCTCGGAGCGTGAGCGGGTCGCGGCCAAGCGCAAACTCGCCGATCTTCCGCTCGCGGCAATCATCCAGCAGTCGCTGATCGATCCCGACGAGGACGACGTAAGCCGCTTGATCGCTGAGACGTTTGATGAAGACGCCTTTCGGCCCATCAAAAGCCTGACAGTCGGGGAGTTTCGCGAATTCATCCTGGACGATGCAACCGCTGCGACCGACTTGAAAAATCTGCAGTGGGCGATCACGCCGGAAATCGCCGCGGCCGTGACCAAAATCATGAGCAACAAAGATCTGATTCTGGCCGCGGCCAGGATTCGCAATGTTACGCGCTGCCGCAACACCATGGGCGAATCGGGCGTGCTCGGCGTCCGTGTACAGCCCAACCATCCGGCGGACGATGTTGGGGGAATTCTGCTTTCAGCGTTCGAGGGTTTGCTCTACGGATGCGGCGACGCGGTGATCGGCGTCAATCCGGCCGCGGATTCCGTTCCCACCGTCAGCGCTATTCTAGATGGTCTGGCCCGCTTGATTGAGACCTATGACATCCCTACCCAAAGCTGCTGCCTGGCCCACATCACCACTCAACTGGCCGCGCTCAAGCGGGGCGCACCGGTGGACCTCCTCTTTCAGTCGGTCGCTGGCACTGAAGCCGCAAATCGCAGCTTTGGAATCACACTGGCCATGCTGCGGGAAGGCCGCGACGAGGTGCTCGAACATCACAACAAACGTGATGTGCCGTGGAAGGGCACGCAAGTGATGTATTTTGAGACCGGCCAAGGCAGCGCACTCTCGGCCGAGGCGCATCACGGAGTCGATCAGCTGACGCTCGAGGCACGAGCCTACGGAGTGGCGCGGGCTTTCGATCCCTTCCTGGTGAACAGTGTCGTCGGTTTTATTGGGCCGGAATACCTGTATGACGAGCGCCAGATCATCCGCGCGGGACTGGAAGATCATTTCATGGGCAAGCTGCTGGGCCTGCCCATGGGTTGCGATGTTTGCTATACGAACCATGCGGCAGCCGATCAGAACTCGGCGGAGAACCTTCTCTTTCTGCTCACGGCTGCCGGCTGCAACTACTTCATGGGTGTTCCCTGCGGTGACGATGTCATGCTGAACTACCAGTCCACCAGCTATCACGATGCGCTGGCGATGAGGAGACTGTACAAACTTCGCCCAGCACCAGAATTCCTAAGCTGGTTGCAAGCGATGGGAATCTATCGCGATGAGGAGCCCGCGGCACTCGACGGGCCCGCAAGGCAACGCTTATTACACGGACTGCAATCGTCGCTTGAGAGCTTGAAATAATGGCGAACGACGATTCTCTTCTTCCCCGCGATTCTCTTCTTCCTGGCGACTGGCCAGAAATCGTCAGCAAAATTCGAGCCCGCACTCCGGCCCGCCTGCTCGCTGGTCGCGTAGGGGCTGCCTATCGCACCACCACTCAATTGGATCTGCGCGAAGCCCATGCGGCCGCGCGCGATGCCGTCCGCTCTGAACTCGATCTCGAAAAACAATTCGGGGCAACCTTCATCAAGCAGTGGGGACTGTTCGAAGTTTCGACCGAGGCGCATTCGAAAGATGAGTATCTTCTCCAGCCAATTCTGGGGCGGACCTTCCCCGAGGCATCCTGTTCAGAGTTGCTGAACCGATGCCCTCCGCAGAGCGATTTGCAGATCGCGATCGGAGACGGTCTCTCGGTCACTGCGGTCTTCACGCAGGTTCCGAAGCTATTGCCCGCTCTGTGGGATGGAGCTAAGGCTCGTGGTTGGACGCTCGGCCAGGTATTTGTGATTCGCCATTGCCGGGTGGGAATCCTGAATCAGATTGGTGATCTGCTACAGCCAACCGTTACGGTGCTTTTAATTGGAGAGCGGCCGGGACTCGCCACGGCCGAGAGCTTGTCAGCGTATATGGCGTACCGGCCGCGGCGCACACATACCGATGCCAACAGAAATCTGATCTCGAATATCCACGCTCGCGGAGTAAGTCCGGAGGATGCGGCAGTTCGCATTTTGGATTTGGCGAGTCAGATGATGAAGGCCAAATTGAGCGGCACGCAGCTGCGAGCAGGCCCTCCTACGCTCGCGGAATAATGGGGCCATGGGCCCAAAAATTAGCGGACGGCATTGGCTGCCGTCCGCGGTCGAGGAGGGGGAGGTTCGCTGCGGTATGAGGATCTATGGCATTTCGACTACACGCGTTAACTGGGGCTGACCGTCGCCGCTCGCGGCACTTTTATCTTCGGCACCCAGCAAACGTGCCGCGATCCGCAAAGCGTCCATCTCCTTGCGGACTCGGATCAGCTCCTGCTCTTTCATTCTTAGGACGTCGTACGGGTTTTTCATTGGGGAAGGGCCTCACAGCAAATTCAGACTGAGTTCGCCTGTCAGTTTCACAATAAGCCAACTGCACGCCGCTGGGAAGCTGCCAGAGGTGCATCGCCGCCGCGCGTTCTGAATCCCGCAGAACGGTCTGAACGGCCGGTGTCCGTTATCTTTCTAGTTAACGCCCGAACGGCGCTCCACGACTGCTGTAGCCGGGAAAAAACGCAGGGGCCTCAATGCCCCAAATGATAAGGATGATTCTTCAGAATCGTGAAGGCCCGGTAAAGCTGCTCGACCAGCACCACGCGCGCCAGTTCATGCGGCAACGTCATTTTCCCAAGTGAAAGCGTAATGCCGGCCTGCCGCCGCGCCTCCTCCGAGAAGCCGTCGCTGCCGCCAATCGCAAACAGCAGCGGAATGGCGTTGAGCTGTTCGCGCTCCAGCAGCGCGGCAAGTTCTTCGGACGAATACTGTTTGCCACGCGAGTCCAGCAGTACCAACTTGTGGCGTTCGTTTCTTCGTTCGCGCTGGCCGCCGCTTCCCCGTTCACCGCTCGCCAGCGACAAAATTGCAGCTTCATCTCTTACCGCGAAGCCTTCCACTTCGGCGTAGCGTGAAATTCGCTTCAAATATTCGTCGGTCAGAGACTGGATTGCCGGCTCTTTCGTCTTCCCAATCCAAGCGACTTTGATCTTCACGGCGGGCGCTCACACCCTTGCCGACGCCAGAACTACGTCAGCACCGAAGCGGATCTCATCGCCAACCCGATAGCGCTCGATCGCCGCCACAGCCTCAGCGCGGATCGTTGGCCACATCTCTTCTGGAACGCGCTCCAACATTGGCCGAAAAGGAGCTGCCACGGCGCATGCATACTCGAAAACCTCTTCCGCATCGCCCAGCCAGGTCCAGGGAAGATTGCGAGTCGATTCTTCCACTCCCTGAAATCCGGCAGCGCGTAGAACTTGCGAAAGCGATTCCGGCGCCGAAAATCGAAAGGGATCCGCTCCGCCCGCTGGCAGCATCGTACCGCCCACGTGCCCATGCACAATTTTCATCGTGGATTGCCAGTAGGGCTGTTCAACCGGACCCCAGGCCGCGAAGCAGGAGCGCGCGCCTGGCTTTAATACGCGGCGCAGTTCCGTCAACGCGCGTATGGGATCGGCAAAGAACATCACCCCGAAGCGGCAAGTTGCAAGATCAAAGTTCCGGTCGGCAAATGGAAGCTTGTGCGCGTCTGCCTGCCGCGTAGTAAGGTTCGTGAGCTTCTTGTTCCGCGCGCGCTCGGCTGCAATTTCGAGCAGCTCCGAACTCTGATCCAGCGCCGCGACTGACCCTTGCGGGCCAACGCGCTCGGCCAGGCTGATTGCAGGTTCACCGGTACCGCTGGCCAGATCGAGAACACTCATGCCCGGAAGCGCACGCGAGTACTCGACCAACGCTTGCGTGACGGCTCCGCCCATCATGGCCGACTTGGCCTTCCATTTCTCGGCCGCCACCAGGCGATACGACGAACTCCATGCAGTTGGATGTGAGGCGGGATTTGACACTGTCATTTTCAGGCCTTCTTTTTGCGCGTGCTTTTGCGTGCGCTATCTCGCGCACCCGCCGCCGTGTCAGCTTTGGCGATCCGCGATTTCTTTGGTTTTGCGATGAATTCCGCCGGCTCAATTTGTTTGGCTGACTTCCACAGCCTTTCCAGATCGTAAAACTGGCGGGCTTTCTCGGAGAAGATATGGACGACGAAGTCCACGTAGTCGAGCAGTATCCACTCCGCCTGTTTGTAGCCCTCTTTGTGCGTCACGCGCATCCCGATTTGTTCCAGGCGCTCGTCAACCGCGTCGGCAATCGCCTGAATCTGCCGCGGATTGGTTCCGCTGCACATCACAAAGTAATCCGTGAATGCCCCGGAATCTTTTTCCAGCTCGAGGATGGTGAGTTGTTCGGCCTGTTTATCCTGACAGGCGAGTATGGCTTCATTCACCTGCTGCTTGAGGGGATCGTTTTTGGACATAGATGATTCTGTCGATTGTAAATGAGCCGCGAGTTCCGAGCCGCGAGTTCCGAGCAAGTTAAGAACCGGATCGCTCCATTGTTAGTCGCTGAGTCCCGTGGTGGTAGATTTTCGCGGATACAGTTCGAGATCGTTGCTTGTGGATCGTTGGTTGTGGATCGTTACTCGTGGCTCGCAACCCGCGGATTCTCCCGATACAGGCCTGTCTTCTTAACATAGGCTGCCACGCGCGGGTCCAGCCATCTCGCCAGCGCCTTGCCTTGCGCTGCGGCTGCCCGGATCACGGTCGCAGACACATTCTGATGAACGCCATCCAGCAGATGCAGCGTAACGCCGGGCAAAACAAGGTCTCCGATTGCCGGTTGCTTGTGGAATGGGCGAGTCACAGAAGACGGAGGCCTCAGATCCTCCGGCAACGCCTCGGCCACGTCGCGCAGAGAATAACCGGGACGGCTCGCGACCACGAAATCACATTCCCCCAGCAGCGCTCGCGCTTCGCGCCACTTTGCGATGTCGCGGAAGGCATCGATTCCAATCAAGAAAAAAAAACGATCTGACTTCTTGAGCGACGCCTTAAGCCGCCGCACCGTGTCGATCGAATAGTTCACTGCGTTCGGGCCACTCCCGCCCTGTTCCGCGGGCGCCTCCAGTAGCGAAGGCACAAACTGCTTGTCATCCTGGGTCGCGAGCGCCACCATCGCATAACGATGGACGAAGGCCGTAAGCGGCTGCTTCTGTTTGTGCGGAGGCATGTTCCCCGGCACAAACAGCACCTGCCGCAGAGAGTAGCGGCGAGCCGCCGCCTGGGCGAGCGAAATGTGTCCCCGATGAATGGGATCGAAGCTGCCCCCGAAAAGCCCGATGTTCATGCCGATCGTTCCTTCGCCGCCTGGCTAGTTTCGTCGTTTGCGGGTCACTGACGCAAGTCTTTGTTCCACTATCGGAGACTTCTATTGGCTTCCGGCTACTCTGAAGCCGAATTTATCGGGTCATTTCATCTGTCACGATGCTGTGTTACCTTCGTTATTCGCGCGGCTTGGAAACCGTTCGCAAGGCTGATACATTTGCGGCCAGCATGATTTGCAGGGGTTCACGATGTCACTGGTAGTCAAGCTCGAAGATGACTTGGGCGAGCGCAGCGAATGGGTCATCCTGAACGGAGTGGTCCCCGGCTCCACGGACCCGAACTTCGTGCTGCTCAGCGGCATCGATCCATTCGGCAAAACCGTGTTCAATCACCTGCAAATGGAGGCGTTCCTGCAGGAATGGGAGCGCGCCAAAGACCGGGTACGTGACGACACGCAAATGGAATCGTGGGAAAAGGTGAAGCATATGGCGGAAGCTTGCCGGCACGACCGCGACTTGTATTTGCGTTTCGTCGGAAACTAGCAGCGATCTCGTAAATTGGTTTTGAAAGGGCAGGGCTGGAAGCCGCGCCCGTCAACAGCCTCACACTTTAATGCCGCGAATTTCCGGGCGGTCTGTATCTTCACCCCCGGTGTACCCCCCTCCCCCCGTCCAGCCGGTATATTAGAATCAATGGGTTAGCGAGGTACCAATTAACTTGGCTAACCCGGCGAGTCCCTCGATTCCGGGTATCCTTGCCTTGCCGAAAGCGTCTGCCCCGTTTCGCAAGCGGGGGATCGTCTCGGCACGGATGCCGGGCGTAGGGTTCTTTGCACTCGAATCCACGGACTGTGGGACCTTTGGCCACTCTAGAGGGTTAGCCAAGCGTTCGCAAATCCTGTGGGAGTGGGTCGTCAACTACGCCCGACGGTGTATTATACCGGGAAGATGGCTAACCCAAAGAGAAGTCTTCCGAACTCTGCGATGTTCGACAGCGCGTTGCGGCAAGTGTTGCGCGTCTCGAAGTCGGACCTGAAGGAAATGCTCGCCGACGAAAAACGAGCGAACCTGGGGAAACCGAAACGCGGGCCGAAACCGAAACATCACTCCGCTGCCCTCGGAAGTGATCCGCCATGACAACCGAACACAAGATAGTCTTCGGGCCATCGGACGTAGAGCGCATCGAATTCATCTGCAATGGCTGTGGCGCGATCCTCGCGCTCAATCCCTCAAACGAAAAACACCATGTTCGGCCCGATTGCCCAAACTGCGGTGATAACTGGATGCTTCAGCCATCCGTACTCCATCAGGCGTCCGTGAATTTGTTGAAGGCGATTCGTACACTGACAGAGATGGACAAGGAAGCGAAGTTTCAGGTTCGTCTGGGCCTGCGAAGCGATGACCCGAAATGAAACCTCCGGTTCAACGTCCGATGACCGATGCCGAGCGAATGGCGATTGAGGATGCCACCGGAACTCGCCTGCCGCAAGGACTCCCAGCGATAACTCGCCCGCAAATCTCCGCAGATGCTCAGTTCATTGCTGGCAAGATCGTCAAGCACATGTGGATTATCTTCGTGCTTCTGCCCGTGGTCTTCTATGTTGTTTACGAACTGGCCACTCACTAAGAAAATCCCCGTAACAACACTAGGTCAACTTGAGTTTCTTCCTAATTTCCGCCTTCGCTAGCTCCCATACCAAAGCGAGACTCACTGTCCCGAGGCCAGACAAGCGTTCCTTCACTTGCTCCCAGATTTCAGGACTTCGAATGCTATCAAGAAATTCGTGACCGTCCCAAGTCAGTCGTGAAACCATGGGGACATCACCCCCGGCATTCCCATTGAGCATTCCACTTTCGATCAGCAAATCAGCATGATACTGGATTTCCTTGAGCGTATGGTCTGGAAAGTCCGACGCCTTGTTGAAAGGCATCCAGTGCGTGCCGTCGAGATTTGGATCGCCCTCTACATGTAAAAGTATCTGTCTGACTAGGTCCATGTCACGGTTCACGGCTACTCCCTTCCATTCGAAACGTTGCATGGACGCGCCCCCGTCGCTAAACTAGTAATGGGAGTGTGTCCGACGCCCTCCAGTTTCGAGATGTGGAAACGGCCCGTTGACGCGGGTCGTTTCTATTTTGTGATCTTATTCCTTCGCGCGGCGCTTCGGCCCGCGCTTGCGGTAGTGACGATTAGAGAGGACTCGCATCGCCCTTGCCTGTGAGTTCGGCGAACGTGAGGCGCTTCCCAGCCACTTGCGAAAGGGCCAGCAGGAAACGGTCGGAATCGTTGAGTGGGTTGTCCTTCGTGGCGCGATTGTTGAAACGGAAAACCTGTTCGTCGATGTAGCGGTCCAAGTGGAATGGCTCGACAGCGACGTAAGTTCCTTTCAACCCGCGCTTCAACAAACTCCAGAAGTTCTCCAGCCCGTTCGTGTGAACGCGGCCATTGACGTAGGTTTCGGCATGGTTCACGACTTCATGCACGTAACGGGAATGCAACTTGTCGTAAGGCACAGCGTTATCGGAGTAGACAGGCGATCCAAACTTCACGTTAGTGAGAACTTCATTTTGCAAAGTCTCGCGTTTCACATTCGGCACAACCGATGCGCGAACCTTGCGTTCGTCGCGGTCCAGCATTCCCATCACGATGGCCTTGCCCGTAGGTCCGCCCGTGTGTCCGCTCTGGGCTGCAAAGCGTTCGCGCCGATCCCGGTGCATGTTCTTGAGTTTGCCGCCGATGAAAGTTTCGTCCACTTCCACGCCGCCACACTCTGGGCCACCGAGCTTGGTTCCCATCGCGCCAGTCTTGAGCGCCAGCCGGAGGCGATGCAACATGAACCATGCCGACTTCTGCGAGACGCCAAGGTGACGGTGAATTTCGTGCGAGCTGATTCCGTTCTTGCAGCTAATCAGCATCCAAAGAGCGGGCAGCCACTTTTGCAAAGGGATCGGGGAATCCTCGAAAATGGTTTCGACCTTGACGGAGAACTGGCGACGGCAGTTGCGGCACTTCCACCGCTTCTGCGTCTTGAGGTAGTAGGGGTTTTTGGCGTCCGCGCCTAGACAGTCCGGGCAGCGCGGGCCATCGGGCCAGCGCATGGCGGCAACGGCGTCGATGCAAATCTGTTCGTCGCTAAAGTACTGAATGGCTTGCTGTAATGTCTTTGGGCTGTCCATGCCAAAAGCATAGCAAAATGGCGTGGGTTAGTCAAGTTAATTATTACCGTTAGCGAAAATTTCCGGCCAAAGTATTGAACGCCAATTACTTATATGCAAAATATTGAATATGTTGGACTTAGCTCCCCCACCCCAGTGGCCAGTTCCCAGTTCCAACCTGCCAGTTAACACCTTTATTATCTTATATTTGCTTGGCGTATTGATGGCGGCGTGCTTCGCACGATGGCCTGCAAAGTATTTCGGAATAAGGAGTTATGTTACTTGTCAAAGAACGGATGGTTCTGTGAGCACTCGTGCCCCTACATTCTATCTTGAGTTTCTTATTTCTTAAGTCAAGGGGTTTTTGGTTGGTGGATTAACGTTCCCGGACGGTGGACCGCATGATTCCAGCTCTGTCCGTGCACACGGGCGTTTGGGCGAGGTGTCGTATTTCTTGTTCGAGAGGGAGTTATTCGTAGCGCAGGCTCTCGACCGGATCGAGTTGGGCCGCGCGGGTGGCGGGAATGGTTCCGAAAATTATCCCGACCAGCGAAGAAACGATGATCGCGATGATCGCCGAGAGACCTGAAACCGGGATGCGGTATTCGGTGAAGAAGCGAACGGAGAACGGGATCGCAAGTCCAACGATGATACCGATGACGCCACCGATGAGCGATATGAGAACCGCCTCCGAGAGAAACTGGAACAGGATCTCGCTTTTGGTTGCGCCTACCGCTTTTCGAATCCCGATTTCGCGAATGCGGGCACTGACCGTGGCGAGCATGATGTTCATGATTCCGATGCCGCTCACCAGGAGTACGACAAGCGAGACGGCGAGCAGAATAGCGGTGAGCGCATTGGCGGTTTTGTCGGCCACGGCCAGCAACTGGGTCAGGTTCTGTACGCGATATACCGAGTTTGAACGGTGCCGGGATTGGATCACGCGCTGAATCTGGGCGGTGATGGGAATCACCTGCGACGCATCGTTGGCCGCGAAGTAGATCTGCCGCACATTCGGCGTGGTCTGAAAATAACGGCTCACGGAGTAGGGAATCAACATGGTGCGGTCGGTCACTTCCGATTGTCCGAAGGTGTCCACACGTTCGCGGAAACACCCGATGATGTCGAACGGCAATCCACTCATCTTGACCGTTCTGCCCAGCGCATTCCGGCAGGACCCGTAGAGGTCTTCGGCGAGTTTCAGGGTTACCACACTCACTTTGTTATGCGCCTGCGAATCCTGCGCGTCGAAAAAACGTCCGGCGAGCACCACGAGATTGCGGACGTCGAGATAAGCGGGTGCAACCCCGAGCACCTGGATGTCGCGCTCTTTTCCATTCCCTATTGCGATGCGCTCGAACAGGGGAACGACCGGCGAGGCGGCGGCGATGCCGGGAACCTGGAGCTGGACGGCGTGCATGTCGTCGATGGTCAAATCGTCGGGGGCAGTTTCGTCGATGTGGCCGCCCGCCTGGTATTCGGCCTCGATCATGTTGGTGCCAATTCCCTGAATGAGGTTCAATACATATTGTTTCCCGGTGAGGCCGATGGTCGTGACCAGAATCAGCGAAGCTGTGCCAATCATCATGCCCAAGGCAGTGAGCAGGAAGCGAACTTTGTTGGCGCAGAATGTGTCGTAACCAAAGCTGAGGATTTCGCTGAATACCAATCGTGGTTTATGCCGCACGATCGGCGATGAGACGGTGGTGGACATTAATCTGCTTAGATGTTACTTCGCGGGGGAAGGAGCGGCAAGCGCCCTCGATGCGTCGGAAGTCACAATGTGGGGCGGTGCCCAGGCCGCCTGCTTGCTTACCCACTCTAACGTCGCAAAATGCGCGACGTTAGAATGGGGCACCCTCAGTCTTTGTTCACCACATAGTCTCGGTTATCTGGTGCCCGGCGGAAGAAGGCCACGGCTGCGTAGGCGGCTAGCACATCGATGATCGGGTCGAGGGGGCGTGTGTAGTACGTTTCGGGATGGGTCAGGCAGTACACGGCGGGATAGCAGGCCAAGGCAATCCCATAACGAATCGCGAGCGCGCGATTCTTTCGAAAGCAGCGCCACAGACCGGTCAGCGCGAGCAAGGTCAGCGTCGTACATACAAAAATATTGGGCGGATCCAACGGCTCCATCTCGAGGTACGCGTGACTGAAGCTCCAGTAACCGGTCCACAGATAAATAAAACGGCGAAGGGTCATCCAGGCAAACCAGCCGGGATGGGAGCGGATGTAGTCGACCGCTTGCTGGCGCTTATGCTCCATGTAAGCGATCTCGCCATTGCGCTCGTATTCCGCCTGTTCGTTGGCGTTGTGGTTGGGATGCAAGTCGCGGTTGACCCAGGAGGTTGAGTAGCCATTGTTGCCGATATATAACTCGAGTCCCAATCCGCTGCGGACGGGGATGAACTGATGGAAGATGCGGTAGTTACGAACTCCCCAGGGCACGAGAACGACGAGCACAGCCAAAACGGCGGCGGTTGCGGGGAGTATCCAATTTAGACGTTGTCGATAGCGGCGGTAACAGGTCCACGCGCCCAAGAATGGCAACACTGAAAGAACAGAGGGTTCGGTGAGAGCGGCAAAGCCGCTGAGGAGGCCGAAGCCCAGCCAGTCGCGCATGCGTCCGGAATCTTCGAGGTTAAGAAGCCAGAGAAAAAGGCAACACAGCAGCAGGGTGACGAGGCAGGTGGACCAAGCCCAATCTGCGCCGTAGTAAATTCCGTAGGGCGAAAGCGCCCAGCCCCAGCCCGCCCATTTCGCGGTCCGATCGCCGAAACTTTTCCTGGCCAGGAAGAAGACCGGCACACAGGTTGCAGCGGAGATGATTCCGTTCAGAACGAGGGCCGCGATGATGGACGACTTGGTGTAGACGCCGAAGACTTTGAAAAGCGCTGCGAGGATATACGGGTAGACGGGAGGCAAAAGGGCTGATGGGCCGGTGTCTGCCAGAGGGTTGCCGAAGCCGTGGCCGAGGGCGATGGATCGCGCGACTCGGCCGAAGGCCCAATGCTCCAGGACGAAAGGATCCATCCACTCGTGATAGAGAAAGTGGGTGACCGCCGCTCTAATCACCAGGCCCACGAGGAACATGGGGATATAAGGCGGCCAGCGGACTTCCGACTTGGTTTGCATCACTGTTCCTTGTACTCTGGCCTCGCTACTCAAGGCGACAAATCAACACGCTGCGATTCTGGTATGGACAGTTCAGACCCGTTACGCCCGGCTGAGCGAGCACGACCCAGTCGACTCCGAAGGAGTTCTTCAGAGATTGAAAGTCGGCCGCACGAAAATTACGCCAGCCACGAGCGGCATCGACTTCGCGCAGCCAGCGCGGGGCGAGGCGGGGAACGCGGGCTGCCATGCCGGCGTCCTTGACGACATCGGCGAGCGCGCTGCGCTCGGCCAAAGCGCGGAAGCCGTGATAGTCTTCGCCGGGCAGTTCCATGTAGTAGGGGTTCAAGGCGAAGAGACTGTTGGTTGGAGTATTCTGCTTTACCCAGCCGAAAGCTGCGACCCAGTCATTGCTCGGAGGCGCGCCAGGAAGTTCCAGATGCGCGCTTGCAGGATACATCTGGCGTTGCACGTAGAACATCCCGAGACCGAGAGGCACAAATAGCAACAGCCAGCGGTAGACGCGTTTGCCCAGAACGAACTCGCCGATCAAGCCGCCCGCCATCAGGAACATCAGGAGATAAATCAGTTGCAGATAACGCATCGGCTCGAATGGCCGAAGGCGTTCGAGAGAAGGTGGCAGCATGATGACAAGCGCCACCAGCATCTGGAAGATTCCGAAGTACAAGAGACGCGAAGCAAGCCGCACCAGGGTGAAAGACTGGTCGCGCCGAGCGATTTGAGCAAACAGAGCGAGCAGCGCGAGGGGCGCGAAGACTCCCACCCATTCATACCAGTGCCAGCGACTGAGAAAGTAAAAGTTGCGAGTTGCCGCGGCTTGCCTCCAGGCGTCCGAGGCTGGCTCAAAAATCCACCCCAAGGGAAGAAGGAGTACCGCGAACGTGGCAAGGGCTTGATCTTTTTTTCCCCATGGCGAATTGCTCCAGGCCAGGAAAATACAAAACGAGATGCCGAAACTGGCCATGATCGCGTGAATCACGAACGCCAGTGCCAATAGGATCCCGGCCAGAAGTCGCTGTTCCTTCAGAATCGCGACGATCGCGCCGAGCACTGCGGCGGTGGCCACTGCCCGCGGATGGAGATATTGGTCGACCAGGCTGATGCCCGTGCCTGCGACGGGAATTGTCAGTAGAACCGCGACCATGGCGACAGCGGCCCACTGCGCCGGGCGCGACGAAAAGCAGCGGCGAGCGATCGCGAGGCAGCCCCAGAGAATCAGCAGAATTGTGACAAACTGCCAGAGAAAGACCACTACGCCTAACGGCAGGTGAGTCAAGCGGACGGACGCGGCAACCGCTTTGTCGAAGAT
>JBAQJU010000151.1:0-2313 GCA_049300475.1 Terriglobales bacterium
GGTTCACCACCGCCGGACGCGTCGTCGGACTCAGTTGCGCCAGATTGCCCAGCACTTGCGGCTGCTCGTTGCCATTCGTCACCGGTGTGTCCATCAAGTCCTGCAGCGAAGTCATTCGGTACTGCGGCGATTGCACGGCGATGGGATACGTCACCCCATTCTTTCGGTTCAGCCAGAAATTGGGAGCCGTCTGGAAGCTTCCGCTCAAGCTGATCAGCACGCTTTGCGCGACATTTTGCGCGGTCAGTCCGACCTGGTTGATGCGCGTGCGCTCCATATCCAGACGAAGCGTGGGCAGGCTCATCATCTGTTGCACGTGCACGTCGGCGGTGCCCGGAATCAGGCGCAGCCGGTTCGCGATCCTCTGCCCGATCTCGTAATTCCCGCGCATGTCGGCGCCCACAATCTGGATATCGATCGGAGCCGGCAAACCAAAGTTCAAAATCTGCGACACGATATCGGCCGGCTGGAAGAAAAACTCGACCCCCGGAAACCGCGCCGGCAGGATGCGCCGCAACCGGCGCACATATTGCGCCGTGGGATGATGATGCTCCGGATTCAGCGCAATCAGCACTTCCGCATCGCTCGTTCCGATCACGCCCGAACTGCTGTAGGAGAGGTTAATGCTCGAGTAGGGAAGACCGATATTGTCGAGCACCGTTTGCAACTCTTCTTTTGGAATTTCGCTGCGCAGCACCCGTTCTACTTCGTCGCACAGCTTCGCGGTCTCTTCCACGCGCAGGCCGGGCCGCGCCCGGAAGTGCAGCCGGATCAAACCCGCGTCCACCTGTGGGAAAAAATCTTGCCCCAGAAAGAACACCAGTCCCATCGAGAGAACGCAAAAGACCACAAAGCAGGCGGCGAAAAGACCGCGGTTGTCGAGCGTCGTTTCCAGCAGTTGCTGATAGCCCGCCCGAAACCTGTCGAAACCGCGTTCAAATCTGCGCTGAAATTTTCCGAGGAAGTTCTTCGGCTCCAGTGCCCGGTGCTCATGCCCGCGCATGATGTACATGACCATGGTCGGAATCAGCGTTCGTGACAGCAGGTACGACGCCAGCATCGCAAACGACACAGCCTCCGCCATCGGAACGAACAGAAAACGCGCGACCCCGGTCAGAAAGAACATCGGCACGAAAACAATGCAGATGCAAAGCGTCGAAACGAACGCCGGCACGGCAATCTGCGACGCGCCATCCAGAATCGCCTGTTTCATCTCCTTGCCCATGGCAAGGTTGCGCTCGATGTTTTCAATTTCAACGGTCGCGTCGTCCACCAATATTCCGACGGCCAGCGCCAGACCTCCCAGCGTCATGATGTTGATCGTTTCGCCCAGCGCGCTCAGCAAAATCACCGAGACAAAAATGGAGAGCGGAATCGAGATCGAGATGATAATCGTCGGCCGCCAGTCACCCAAAAAAAGCAGGATCATGGCCGCCGTCAGGCAGGCCGCCGTCAGCCCCTCCTGTATCACGCCCTCAATCGACGCCCGCACGAAAAGCGACTGGTCGAACAAAGCCTTGACCGTAAGCTCGGGTGGCAAAGTTTTTAATGCCACTGGCAACAGCGCTTTGATCGCATTCACTATGGTCAGGGTCGAAGCGCCGCCCAACTTGTACATCGACATCAGTACGCCACGCACCCCATCTTGGCGCACGATGTTGGTTTGCACCGCGAATCCGTCCCGCACATGCGCCACGTCGCGCAGATAAAGCGTGGACGAGTTCGTGGTCTTCACGGGCAGATTGTTCAGTTCGGCGATCGTGTCCGGAGTGCCGTTCATCTCCACGTTGTATTCCGTCGGGCCAATCTTCGTCGTACCCGCCGGCAGGATCAGATTCTGCGCCGCCACCGCGTTGACAATGTCGGCCGGCGCCAAACCGTAGCTCTGGAGCTTGGCGGCGTCGAGGTCTACGTCGATTTGGCGCGGCTTGCCTCCGTAAGGATACGGAGTCGCCGCGCCCTGCACCGTCGTCAACTGCGTGCGCAAGAAGTTATTGCCGAGGTCGAATAACTGCTCTTCTGGAAGCGTCTTGCTGCTCAATCCCAGTTGCACGATCGGCGTCGTGGATGCCGTATAAGTAATCACCAGCGGCGGCGTAGTCCCCGGCGGCAACCCTCGCAATATGGTCTGGCACATTGCCGTCACCTGCGTCATCGCCATCGAAAGGTTGACGTTGGGCCGGAAGAAGATCTTGGTCACCGCCTTCCCCGGTACCGCCAGCGATTCCTGATGCTCGATGTCGTTGACCGTCACCGTGAAGCCGCGCTCGGAGTTGCTCAAAATCCGGTCCGCCATTTCGCTCGGCGACATGC
>JBAQJU010000152.1:0-15338 GCA_049300475.1 Terriglobales bacterium
CCCAGGCGATGGTCTGGAGGGGAGTTCCGGCCATGCTTTGAAAGAGATCAAGCACCGCAATTTGATCGGGGACCGCTTCGTGCACGGCCCACCCGGTCGACGCGTACGACGAACCTGCGAGCGCGTAGCCTGCTGCCAGCATGTAGTAGCCCGTGTAGGGATCGCTCACATCCAGCGCTGGATTTGGCGATCCGGGGTCGACATATCCATGGCTGTACAGAAGCAGAGCGCCGTTCCAGGGCGTAGGAACGTCGATCACGTAGGTTGCGCCATCGGGCAAAGTGCCGGTGATGTGCTGCTGCGCCGCGGCACTTCCGGAGACCATAACAATCAGAACGGCGGGCATCAGAGCGCACCACAGGGCGGATGACAGTGTGAGTCTGGCGATCTTCGACATGGAAATTCTCCTCCGGGTGAGAACCCTCATCCCAAGCTGGATTCAGTGGATGGCGGCCGGGAACAAACCGTCTGCGATTCTTTCGCTGGCCCGCGAACTTGTCAAACGGAATTTTCGGTTTGGTGGGTTTCAGACTTGCCCGTTCCCGGATTTTCCGCTCCACTGACCGATGACTCCCGCCGGTCCAACCTCGTCGAAAGGCCGAACTCAGGCGAGTGGGCTCGCTATTTGTTGCGGCTCTTCAGAATCCAGGTGCGCGAGGGTGGGTAGCGCAAACGCTCCAGATTCCAATGATTACTGTGAATTCGTTTCAGTCAGCCGAGGCCAGGCAATCTGAATCACGAGGGTGGCGGCGAGGGTCAGGAGAAAGCAGGCCATTTGAGGATGAGCGGGCCACATGATTTGCCCGACGCCGAATATCCATGACTCGAACCCAACCGACAAAACCTCCAGTTTTGTTCCAGTCGAATTCCGCTATGTCGTGGCCCGAACCTCAAGCCGTCGGCGCCACCAGCGTACATGAAGACGTAAGCTGAAGGGTTTTGTGAAAGGTTCGATACAGCGGACAATTCATCGCGTAAATGTTCTGGACGCGGTCCACCACGGGCCTCGCTTCTTCCGGCGCGACCAGACGCATCTCGACATGGATGCGCCGGATGACCAGCACGCCGTCCTCAGTCTCAACCTCGCCGCTAACCTCTGCCGTCAGCCGACCGTTGCTGGCGTCGATGTGGCGCGCTTCCAGCGCACCTCCAAAGGTGCCGAGCATTCAACCCGCAGTGGCTGCGATGACATAGTCGATCGTCGATGCGTGGGATTCGGTCAGCGTCGCCGGATCCACTTTGTAGTGCTTGGCGATAGCGCCGTGCACACTGAAAATCACCGGCTGCGGCTCGCCCGCAACATAGGCGATGCGGAGCGGTCCCTTCTTGCGTTCAATCCGTGACTTCGACACGTAAACCACATCACTCATGGTTGCTCCACGGTCGTCCGAATAAATTCCTGCCCGCCGGCCATTGCATCGCGAGTGCAATTATAGCCCGGTAAGCGCATGATAGCTGTTACAAGCCGATGGTGGATGGGTTGTTTGAATGCTTGCTCAGCGCGTCGTCGTTGTTATTGCTCCCTCGGACGCGGAGGCCACCAGGGCGGCATACTTCGCGAAGACTCCAGTTTTGTAGCGCGGAGATGGGGGCTTCCATTCGGACATTCTGCGGGCGATTTCGGCGTCGGAGATCTCCAGTTCCAGCTTGCGGAGCTTGGTGTTGATGGTGATCTTGTCGCCTTCGCGGATGGCGGCGATCGGGCCACCCAGCGCGGCTTCCGGCGCAACGTGGCCGACCATCAGGCCGCGCGTCGCGCCGCTGAAGCGTCCGTCAGTGAGGAGCGCTACGCTTTCGCCTAATCCTTCGCCTACGATCGCAGCGGTCACGCTCAGCATCTCGCGCATGCCGGGGCCGCCCTTGGGACCCTCATACCGGATCACCACCACGTCTCCCGCCTTGATTTGCTTGCCGGTCACAGCCTGCATGGCGGCTTCTTCGGAATCGAACACGCGTGCCGGGCCGGTGTGGGAGGCGCGTTCGTGGCCCGTCATTTTCAGAACCCCACCCCCCGGAGCCAAGTTGCCTTTCAGGATCACCAAGCCACCGGTCGCTTTCAGCGGCTTACTTAGCGGAGCGATCACCATTTGCCCGGGAGTTTCTTTCGCCTTGTTTGCTTCTTCGGCGAATGTGTTGCCGGTTACGGTCATGGCCGAGCCATCGACGTGCTTGCCTTCGAGCAGGCGCTTGGCGATGAGCTGGATGCCTCCGGCGGCGTCGACGGCGGCGGCGACATACTTTCCCGCTGGCTTCAGATCGGCCAGCAACGGCGTGCGTTCGCTGACTCTTTGGAAATCGTCGATGTCGAGCGGCAGGCCCATCTCGCGCGAGATCGCGAGCAGGTGAAGCACGGCGTTGGTCGATCCGCCCGTGGTCGCGACTCCTGCAATCGCGTTCTCGAATGCGGCGTGCGTCAAAATATCGTGGGGACGAATGCCACGCTTCAGAAGATTCATGACGACTTCGCCGCAGCCGAAGGCGACTTCATCCTTGCGCGGGTCCATCGCGGGAATTCCGTTGAAGCCCATGGGCGAGAGGCCGATCAGTTCCATCACCGTGCTCATGGTATTGGCGGTGTACTGACCGCCGCAGGCTCCGGCTCCGGGACAAGCCACGTTTTCGAGCGCCAGCAGTTCGCTGTCGCTCATCTTGCCGGAGGCGTTTGCGCCGACCGCTTCGAAGACATCCTGAATGGTGACGTCTTTGCCCTGATACTTGCCAGGAGCAATTGTTCCGCCGTAAAGAACGAGGCCGGGCAGATCCATGCGCGCCAGGGCCATGGCGGCTGCCGGAATCGTCTTGTCGCAGCCGACGATGCAGACCGCAGCGTCAAACAACTGGCCGCGACAAACCAGCTCAATCGAGTCGGCAATCACTTCGCGGCTCACCAGCGACGCCTTCATGCCCTCGGTGCCCATGGTTTCGCCGTCAGAAATTGCGATGGTGTTGAACTCCATCGGTGTGCCACCAGCGGCGCGGATGCCTTCTTTCACCTTGGCCGATAGCCGCCGCAGATGAAAGTTGCAGGGCATGGTCTCGATCCAGGTATTGGCCACGGCGATCAGCGGCTTGGCTAGATCGGCGTCGGTAAAGCCGATAGCTTTGTACATGGCGCGCGCCGGAGCCTGATCGCGTCCATCGGTGATGAAGCGGCTGCGATGTTTGAGGTCCATGGGATGCCTGACAGTGTAGCCGATTTCGGGGCTCCGCTTGCAGCTCGAAGCCGTCAGCTTTCAGTCATTAAAATTATCTTGATGGAATATTTCAGACACAAGTTCTCTGAGTCCGAACAAGGAGATCCGGAAACTGAGAGCTGATAGCCGACAGCTGAGAGCTTTCTACGCTGTCGCCGGTTGCACGCTCGCCGCTGCCACCACCGACTCCGGCGGATGCCGGATGCCGAGATGGGCATGATCCCAGAGCTCTTTGATGGGGGCGCCCGGACGCACGTCTACCACGTCCACAATCGCGCGCCAGTCGCGGCACAACTGGCCCAGCTGTTTGGCATTGACATCGATCAGCAGCGTTACCTTATGGGCGTTCTCGGCAGGCTCGGCTTGGACAAAGGGCAGCTCGATTCCGCGGCGGGCGACGGCGTTCAGAATCCGCATCAAGGTTCCCTGAGTATTGCGATAGCGAATATGGAAGATATGCATTGGGTTCTCCAATCTCATCTCAGTTCTTGCCGAGCTTTGCGTCACGGGGCGGAGCCCCGTCACCACATAAACAACATCACCACACGAACACTTTCTATTCCTTTTCGAACACCATCTCTCCCAGCGACGAGCCGGCCGGCACCATCGGATAAACATTCGCCTCGGGGTGGCATTCGAACACCAGTAACTCCGGCCGGTTGGACCGAAAGAAACGGGTCAGCCGGCGCGCCACATTTTCGCTCTGCGCCGGATCGAGGAACTCTTCTTCTTTGATCAACGAAGCCGCAATCTTGTACGCCTTGGCGATCTCGACGAAATCCGGGTTGTCGCTCAAATCGGTCTCGGCGTAGTTGCAGGAGAAGAAAAGCTCCTGCCACTGCCGCACCATCCCGAGAAATTTGTTGTCGATGATGACCATCTTGATCGGGAGGCCGAGGCGGTGCACGGTCGCCAGTTCCTGGATGTTCATCTGAAATCCGCCGTCACCTGAGACACACAAGACGGTCGAGGTCGGCTTGGCCAGTTGCACTCCAATGGCAGCTGGCAGCGCGAAACCCATTGCTCCCAGGCCGCCGGAAGTGATGAACCCGCGTGGTGAGGAGCTGCGGAAGCATTGTGCCGACCACATCTGGTGCTGTCCTACATCCGCCAGAACGAAGCCGGTCCCATCCTCAGGCATGCGTGAGAACAATTCCTGCAGGAAGGCCTTCGTAGGATGCGCCAATCCCGGCTTCCGCGATTCCCCCGGCTCGGTCGATTGCGGCCGTTCGGCTCGTTCCGGTCCGCAGGCCACCGCCCGCCAACTCGCGAAGTCCGGCAGGTGCGCGAGTTTCGCTTCCTGATAAAACGCGGGAATGGTCTCCGCGAGATTGCCGATCACGGGCAAGTCGCAGGGGCGGACCCGATCCAGTTGCGAAGGATCGATTTCAAAGTGCGCGATCTTGGCATGCTGCGCGAAACGAGTGGGCTCGCCCGTCACGCGGTCATCCAGCCGCGCCCCGAACACCATCAGCAGGTCGGTTTCGTCGAGCGCCAGGTTGGCCGCCTTCGTGCCGTGCATGCCCACCATTCCGAGGTAGTAGGGCGAATCCGGCTTCACCGCGCCCAGGCCATGAACGGTCGCGAATGCGGGGATGTTGAGCAGATCGAGCAGTTGTTGCAGATCGTCGACCGCGCCCGAGAGCTTGGCGCCTGCGCCGACCAACGCCACCGGCTTCTTCGCCTGCTGGAGTAACGCAATCAACGTCGCTGCAAATGTCGATTCCGCGCCCACGTGATTGGCCAGCCGGGGCGGCTTGAACTGCACCGGACCACTGAATTCCGTACTCGCTTTCAACAAGTCGAGAGGAATGTCGATCACGACCGGACCCGGCCGTCCGCTACGCGCCCAATAGAAACCTTCCGCGATCACGCGGGGCAATTCGTCCACGGTACGCACCAGACGATTCCACTTGGTGAGCGAAAGCGTCAGGCCGAAAACGTCAGTTTCCTGGAAAGCATCACTGCCAATTAGCGGAGACCGCACCTGTCCTGTGATGCACACCAGGGGGACCGAATCCATTTTTGCGTCGGCGATGCCCGTCACCAGGTTGGTCGCACCCGGACCGCTGGTGGCGATCGCGACGCCGACCTTGCCGGTGGCGCGCGCGTAGCCTTCGGCCGCAAAAACCGCTCCCTGTTCGTGGCGCGTCAGCACGTGCCGGATGCCGCTTCCCTCCAGCGCATCGTACAACGGCATAATCGCGCCGCCGGGGTAACCAAATGCCAGATCCACGCCTTCGGCGCGCAGGCAATCGAGAACGATTTGGGCTCCTTTACGCATTCACCACCTGCGGTGGTTCAGCTTTCGCTTTCTTGGCTTCCTTCTCGTTCGACGGCAGCCATGACATCATGGCGCGCAACTGCTCGCCAACTTTTTCAACGGGATGCTGCTTGGCCTGCTCGCGCAGCTTGGCGAAGTTCTTGCCGCCCTTTTTGTTCTCTTCAATCCATTCGCGGGCGAAGTTGCCATTTTGAATGTTCGCCAGAATTTCCTTCATCGCGGTGCGCGTCGCGTCACCAACGCTCTTTTCGCCACGGGTCAGATCGCCATATTCGGCGGTGTTCGAAATCGAATAGCGCATCCGGCTCAGGCCGCCTTCATAAATCAGGTCGACGATCAGCTTCATCTCATGCACGCACTCGAAATAAGCGATCTCGGGAGCATAACCGGCAGCGACCAGGGTTTCGAAACCTTTCTGCATCAGCGAGGTCAAGCCGCCGCACAACACGGCTTGCTCGCCGAACAGATCGCTCTCGGTCTCTTCCTTGAAAGTGGTCTGCAACACACCGGCGCGCGTGGAGCCGATGCCATGCGCATAGCTGAGTGCGAATTCGTGCGCCTGGCCGCTCGCATCCTGATGAACCGCCAGCAATGACGGCACGCCCCCGCCCTGCGCGTAGACGCGCCGCAGCAAGTGGCCCGGGCTCTTGGGCGCGATCATGACTACATCGACGTCTTTCGGAGGACTGATGGTCTGGAAGTGAATCGCGAAGCCGTGCGAGAAGCCGAGGATTTTGCCTTTGTGCAGATGCGGCTTGATGGCCGATTCGTAAAACTCAGCCTGGGTCTCGTCGGGAGTCAGGATCTGCAGCCAGTGGGCGCGGGCGGCGGCTTCAGCGGGCCGCAGCACGATCATGCCGTCGGCGCGGGCCTGCTGGGCTGAGGCGCGCTCGGGATCGAGGCCTATGATGACGTTGCATCCGCTGTCACGCAGGTTCTGGGCCTGGGCATGTCCCTGCGAGCCGTAGCCGAACACGGCGATGGTCTTGCCTTTGAGAGCTGAGGGGTTGGCATCCTTTTGATAGAAGACAGTGGCCACGAAAGACTCCTTAAATAAGTAAGTGCGTTGAGACTCGAAATGCCTACAGACCGACCGGTCGGTTCAACGATGCTACCCGCCCCGGAACTTCGTGTCAAGCTCAAATCCTCGCTTTCTGATCCTGTCCAATGGCTTCAACTCTGGCCATAAAACACGAAACCCACCGGCCATTGTCTCTGGCGGTGGGTTTGGAAGTAGCTGAAACTTAAAGTCTTACTTGTTTCTAGCTTTTTTCCTCCCGGCCAGAGCTACGGAGTCGCAGTCGTACACCGACTGCTACTACGCTAATTCGAATCGAGTTCTGGCCGTGAGTCATTGATGGCTAAATTCGCATTCCACGCGAGTGGAATTCTGGGGAGCATAGCAAGGTACGGGCCGGGAGTCAAACTAATTTTTGGACTAGGAAGAACGTCTGGGTTACAAAGGTCAGCAAAAGGTCGGTTGTGGCAAGGGTGCCCGCAGCTCCATTACCGAGTGCCAGATCTCGATCGTAGTGCCGCCGTCCCGGCGGCAGTCGTGGCGGCGTCCTCGCCGCCACATGAAGAGAGATATCTTCGATGAGTTGATGACGGGCGTAGCGTCGATGAAGGGCCACCGCGAAGGCAAGATCACGCTGAGAAGTTACAAAGTCGAGGCCGCGCCGCTGCCTAAAGTGGATGCGAAGCTCATCCTCGATACGCGGAAGAAGTTACGGTGCTCGCGTGCAGTTTTCGCGCGCAGGCTACGCATTAACGAGAGAACGCTGGAAAAATGGGAGCAGGGACGCGCCAAGCCGAATCCCCAAGCGGCCGCCCTTGTGCTCCTGGTACGCCGGTATCCCGATACGCTGGCCCGATTGGACGAACTGGCGGCGCGGTAACTGGGGTACCCTTATTGCCTGGGCCACCCGACTTGACATGTACTGTGTGACCGTACATACTAGAGCGAGTGTTTCTCTCTACCGCATCACGCGCGTGATGCGCAACCGCAGGCAGCGCCCAAGGTGGCTGTATCCTGACCGCAGGGATCGCACGTTCAGCCGCGTCGGGGAATGTGACGGTGCCCCATTCAAGCCGTCTTTTGGCTTGAGTGGGAACCCACCCAGCGTTGAGGGCTGGATGCTCGCCGCGGGTCGTTAGGAGGACGATCAGGAGGGACACTTTATGATCGCCCATTTTCGCCACAAAGGGCTAAGGCATCTCCATGAGGAGGGAAACGCCAAAGGGGTGCCGTCGGCGATGGCCGACAAGCTGCGCAAGCTTCTGTTCGCCCTCGAAACCGCCGCGACGCTGGAGCAACTCGGTCGCTTTCCCGGCTGGAGGCTACACGCTCTCAAAGGCGACCTTAAAGGATGGTGGAGCTTGACCGTCAGGGAAACTGGCGGTTGATTTTCCGGTACGACGAGCAGACGAACGCTGCCAGCGATATCGACCTGGTCGATCACCACTAGATCGATTACCACCAGGAGACCGAAATGCCAATGAAGAAGCCGAAGCCGCCCCATCCGGGCGATTTGATAAGAACCGAAGTGATCGAGGCCCTCGGCCTGACCGTCTCGAAGGCGGCGGAGATTTTAAAAGTGCGCCGCGCCACGTTGTCCGATCTTCTGCACGGCAAGGCCGCGCTAACACCAGAGATGGCCCTGCGGATCGAAAAGGCGTTCGGGCCGGAGATGGATCACCTTCTCCGGATGCAGCTCGCCTATGATGTGGCGAAGACCCGTCAGCACGCGCGCGGCCTCTCGATCAAACGGTATGCCCCGGCCTGAGGGCCTGGCTTCCCAGGTTAGCGCCCAAAATCCGTGCGCCTGGGGCACCGGGCAGTTCGATGATAGCTCGTTACGTACTGATCGACATGCTGTGAGCATGAACTCGCGACCTCCCGATGGTGCCGACACCCACTCATTCGCAAAGAACGCGAATGAGTGGGGCACCCGGCTGCGGGAACCAGGTAGGAAAAGTAGAGACGGCACTTGCGCTGTCTCTTTCGCGCAACAACCTATCTGATTCTGCCCTACGTCTCGGCGCTGCACGCTGCTGCGAGACGCGGGGATTAGTATGAACGACCTGCCACGCGGGCTATAATTACCCGCACCGATGGCCCTTACTCTTGGCACCAAGCTCGGCCCGTATGAAATCCAATCGCCGCTCGGCGCGGGCGGTATGGGTGAGGTCTATCGCGCCCGTGACACTCGACTCGACCGCGCCGTCGCCATAAAGATTCTGCCCGCACATCTTTCGGACAATCCTGAGGCCAAACAGCGCTTCGACCGCGAAGCACGTGCCGTCTCGTCGCTCAACCATCCGAACATCTGCACGCTGCATGACGTCGGTCATCAGGAGGGAGTCGACTATCTCGTAATGGAGTTTCTTGAAGGCGAGACGCTGGCCGATCGCTTGATCAAGGGACCGCTTTCGGCGACGCGGGTTTTGAAATGCGGAATCGAAATCTGCGAAGGCTTGGAGACCGCGCACAAGAAAGGTGTGGTCCATCGTGACCTAAAGCCGGGCAACATCATGCTGACGAAGTCCTGTGCCAAGCTCATGGATTTCGGTTTAGCCAAAGCCGCACCATCTATCGCTTCACCCTCCTCCAGCCTCACCATGACTCTCTCGACTCCGGCAGGCAGTCATCCGTTAACCGCGCAAGGCACAGTGGTGGGCACATTTCAGTACATGTCACCCGAGCAAGTTGAGGGCAAGGAAGCAGACCCACGGAGTGACATCTTTGCGCTGGGCGCGGTGCTGTACGAAATGGCAACCGGCAAGCGCGCTTTCGAGGGCAAGACGACCGCGAGCGTGATCGCAGCGGTGCTGGCAGCCGAACCTCAGCCCATCTCAGTGATTCAGCCCATGTCGCCTCCGGCCCTCGATCGGGTGGTCAAAACGTGCATAGCGAAAGATCCCGACGAGCGATTTCAAAATGTTCACGATGTCAAACTGCAACTGGGGTGGATTGCGGAAGGCGGATCTCAGGCAAGCCTGCCAGCTCGGGTCGCGGCGCAGCGGAAGACTCGAGATCGGGTTGCCTGGATTGTTGCTGCGGTTGCGGTATTAGCGGCGCTGTCGCTGTCGCTTATTCACTTTCGCGAACCAGCCCCTCAGGCGCGCGTGGTTCGCTCGACCATTCTGCCGCCGGACAATGGAACATTCGTTTTCCTGGGACGGACGAGTGCGCCCATGCTCTCCCCCGATGGTCGCAATGTGGTTTTCCTGGCGCGAGCCGCAGGCGTTACACAACTCTGGGTGCGGGCCTTGGATTCCTTCCAGCCGCATCCTCTGGTCGGCACGGATGACGCCTACGGCGCGTTCTGGTCCCCCGACAGCCGTAACATTGGATTCTTTGCGCAGGGCAAGCTGAGGAGGATTGCGGCGGCGGGCGGCCCGGCGCTGATACTTTGCGATGTAGACCAAGCGCGCGGCGGAAGCTGGAACCGCCAGGGCATCATCCTTTTCGCCAAGTATCCCGGTGAGATCAATCGCATCCCGGCCTCGGGGGGGACCCCGCAGCAGGTCACTCATCTTGATTTGTCGCGGCACGACACCTCTCATAAATGGCCTTACTTTCTGCCTGATGGCAATCATTTTCTCTACATGGCATCGACGTTGGGAACGGCCAGCGACGAGAATGTCATCTTCGCGGGCTCCTTGGACGGCAACGCTGACCGGATCCTGTTCCACGCCACCTCGCCCGTTGCCTACGACAGCGGATACTTACTGTATGTCCTGAACAAAACCCTAATGGCCAGGCCGTTTGATGCAGCCAAGCTGGAATTCACCGGAGATCCTATTCCCGTCGCCGAGGGGGTCCAGTTCGACCGCACATATAGCAGCGGCGTGTTCTCGGCGTCGGGAACTGGAATGCTGCTCTACCAGACGGGGAACGCCTCCAGCGAGCGCAAACTGGACCTGCTCGATGCCAGCGGCAAGACTCTTAGCCCTCTTAGTGCCCCCCTGTCCTCCTCCGAGGCGCAAGTGTCTCCCGATGGAAAGCCTATGGCCTACGTGCTAATGGACGTGAATAACGGCGGGGTGCGAATTTCTCCGGATGGAAAGCGCGTGGCCTATGTGCTGCTTGACTCCAATAGCGGGAAGGCTGACATCTGGATTTACGACATCGCTTCCGGGAACCGCACCCGCCTGACGATAGATCCAGTGCTTAGCCAGTTTCCAGTGTGGTCTCATGACGGTACCAAGATCGCCTACAGTTCCACGCGTTCGGGCAAGCCCGTCACTTACGTGAAGTCGGCGAATGGCATGGGCCTGGAGCAAAAGCTGTGGGAACCGGCCTTTTCCGCCACTCCGAACGATTGGACGTTCGATTCGAAGACGTTAATTGAGCAGGATCGCTCGCAGGCCGGTGCGAAAGCCCGCTTGCTCATGGTGCCCGCGGACGGCAAAGGGGAGCCGACCACGCTCCTGGAGGTGCCTGGTGCCAATGTCGTCTCCTCCCGGCTTGCGGCCGACAATCGCTGGATTGCCTATCAGTCCGACGAAACTGGCAGGTATGAGGTGTATGTTTCCGCCTTTCCCAAGCCAGCCGGAAGACTACAGATTTCTCAGGCGGGTGGACGACTCCCAACCTGGCGTATGGACGGAAAAGAACTCTATTATCTTGATCCGGACGGAAAGCTGATGGCCGCGGAATTGCACGAGAACAACGGTTCACTGCAGGTGGCGGCGAGCCGCGTTTTGTTTTCGATCAAAATGACAACCGGAAACGGCTACGACGCCTTCCCCGATGGGAAAAAATTCCTAACTAGCACCGTCATTACCGGAGAGACCCCGGCCCCGTTAAACCTCGTCATCAACTGGGCAGCGGAGTTGAAGAAATAGCTCTCCAACTCCAATTCGAGAAGTTGATTGAATCTTCCGTGTTAAATAGTTGGGGGGGTCGTCAGATCTCCGCTGAACTGCCCCTCAGTGCCCTGTCCCCGTAAGCGCGACCGTGCTCTGTCCGGCCGCCACATTGTCGATGACGATCAAAGTGCCTGTACGCGCTCCTTTCACCGTCGGATCAAACGTGACCGAGATCGTGCAACTCGTCGCAGCCGCCAGAATCGCCGGACAGTTGTTCGTCTGCGAGAAGTCTCCCGCGTCTGCCCCGCCAATCGAAATGTTGTTGATGTCGAGAGGCGTCTGACCGCTGTTCGTTAGTTGCACCGGCAAGGTCTTACTGCTGTGCACGGTCACTGTCCCAAAGGCCAGCTTGGTCGGACTGAATTGCGCCACCGGATCGATCACATTGCCGGTCAGCCCGACGTGTTGCGGCATGCCGACCGCATTGTCCATCAGGTTCAGCGTCGCCGTCAGCGTGCCCTCGGCGTCGGCCTTGAAAGTCACGTCGATGATGCAACTCTTGCCGGCAACATATGGCCCCGGTCAGCACCCCCGCAAGTGCACGCCAAACAGCAAGATTCACTGCTAAGTCCTATCTTTTGAATATTTTGACTGTAACTACCGTGCTATCATCGACTTAACTCATTTTGGGGTAGGGGGGGGTACCCCCCCCACAAATCACAAAACCCGGCTTTGGCTTGAGTGGGGATGTTCACCCAGAAGAGGCTTCCACTGCGGAGGTTGCAGGTTCCGCTGAGCGCAGCTAAATTAGGTGCGAGAGCTGGAGCTGCACATGAAAAAGACTGTCCCGATTGAATCTGCCTCTGCTTTATCTGCCTCTCCATTCATCGACGAGAGGGTCAAGGAACTTGGCGACTGGCGTGGAAAGATGCTGGCGAAAGTGCGCGACCTCATACACAGGGCAGACCCGGAGATCGTCGAAGAGCGGAAGTGGGTCAAGCCGACATCGCCGGGGACTCCTGTCTTTTCCCACGGCGGCATTGTCTGCACGGGAGAGACGTATAAGAACGTCGTCAAGATGACGTTTGCCAAGGGCGCCGCGCTAAAGGACCCTGCAGGTCTATTCAACTCCAGCCTCGAGGGGAATGTGAGGCGGGCCATCGACATCCACGAAGGCGACAAGGTCGATGAAGCGGCGTTGAAGGAACTCATCCGGGCGGCGGTGGCGCTCAATCTTAAGGGCAAGAACAAGCCGAAGACTCAAGCGAAGCCTCGGCGAAAATCCCCACTCTAAATTTCGCAAAGAGCGCGAAATTTAGAGTCGGACACCCGCTTGAATGGGGCACGCGGCGTGAGAGTCTCGACTACTGAGGCAGTCCTAGACGCCGCATCAGATCGGCGTAGCGCGGATCGGAGCGCATTGGGTCGAAGGCGGGAAAGCGGATACATTCGGTCAGCTCGCTATCTTGGCCGGCAATGGATTTCTCCAGGTACTCGAACGCTTTGTCGCGATCGCCGGCGATCGCGAAACCGACGGCCACATCGGCCGCGGCCTGAGGGCCGTCTTTGCTGATCCGTTGCGACACTGCCGCGGCGAGCATCCGGCTGAAACCTTGCGCGTCGGCACTGAACGAGCCCGGCACATTGGCGAACTTCTTCAGTTCGCCAATGGCATCTTCAAATTTTCCGGTCATGGCGTAGAACTGCGAAAAATAAAAATGCACCCCACCGAAGGCGGGCTCGCGCTCTTCCACCTGGCGGAATTGCGCCAGCGCTTCCGGATAGCGGTGGGCCGACATGAGCGTGATCGCATAGTTCAGGTTCGTGATCCCGGAGAGCGGGTCGAGCGAGAGAGCGGTGCGGAACTCCTGCAGCGCCTCATCGAAGCGCTTTTCGGGCGCCAGGAAATTGAAGGCGTAGAAATAATGCGCGGTGGCATTGTTGGGATTTAACTGGATCGCCCGCCGGAACTCGGGCTCGGCCTCGCTCCACTTCCAGGCATTCGCAAGGGCCATGGCATGCGCCGAGTGCGCTTCGGAAAGGCTGTCATCCAGTTCAAGTGCCTTGCGCGAAGCCTCGTCCGCGAGCAAAAGCGCTTGCTGCGTGGTTATGCCGGCAGGATAGCTGGGAGCAACGTTGTAGGTGTCCGCGAGCCCGGTGTAGGCGAGGGCATATTTGGGATCGGCGGCAATCGCCTGCTGGAACAGATCGATGCTCTTCTTCAGTCCCTCGGCAGTGCGTCCATACCACGCCTGGCGGCCTTCGAGGTAAAGGCGGTAGGCTTCGGGATTGGTGGTCCCGGCTTTCTCCATGCGCTGTTGTTCGTTCCCACTGAGCTGGATCTGCAACTTGCTGGAAATATCGCGCGTGATGTCGCCCTGCACCTGTGTGATGTCGGCCATCTCGCGGTCGTAGTGTCCGCCCCAGATTTCCGTGCCATCGGCGGTACTGACCAGATCAGCCTGCACGGCTACGTGGTCGCCATGCTGGATGATGCGTCCCAGCAGAAGCGCTTTGACCTCCAGCGCCTGGCCGATCTTCTGCGGATCGTCTTCTTTGCCCTTGTAGCGGAAGACGGTGCTGCGCGCCAGGACCTTAAGGTTCGGGAGCTGCGAGAGGCTGCTGATCAGGCTCTCGGTCATGCCGTCGCTCAGGTATTCGTTGGTTGGATCGGTGGTGGCGTTGACGAAGGGGAGAACGGCGATGGAATCGATTTTGCCGGTGGGCGATTTTCCGCGCAGGAAGTATGCGCCGGCGGCGGCGACAATCAGCACGAGGGCAGCGATACCGGCAATCAGGTAGATGCGCGAATGGCGGGGATTGCCTGCGTTCTGAAGGGACGACGAACTCGCAGGCACCGCAGCGGTCGCATGCGCGCTTCCCGCTGACATGTCTGGTGCCATGCCCGATGATGTTCCGCTCGCGGAGACGGCGGCGACCCGGGTGCTCGACGAACGGGCCGGATCGAGATCCCGCTTGAGCCGGGCGAGGTCGGAGCGCATATCGGCCGCGCTCTGATAACGGAGGTTGCGATCTTTTTCGAGGGCTTTGTTGACGATCCGATCCAATTCCGCGGGTGCGTCAGGATTGAGGCGAAGCATGGGCGCTGGGGACAGATCCAGAATGGCCTTGAAGATTTCCGCCGAACTGCTCCCCCGAAACGGGAGCGTGCCGGTCGCCATTTCGTAGAGCACGGCGCCAAAGGAGAACAGGTCACTGCGCGCGTCCATATCCTTGGCGCGAGCCTGCTCCGGCGACATGTAGGCGATGGTGCCCAGGGTTGAGCCGGGACTGGTCAGGTGCTGATCGTCGATGGTCGCCGTCATCGTCATGGTGTTCATGGTTGCCGCCGGCCTGGAAGAACTGGATGTGGGCAGGGCCTTGGCCAGGCCGAAATCCAGCACCTTGGCGTGGCCGCGCCTGGTGACGAAGATATTGGCGGGCTTGATATCGCGGTGGACGATGCCTTGCGAGTGCGCCGCATCCAGGCCGTCGGCGATCTCGATGGCGAGCGAGAGCAGAGTTTCGTTCTCCAAGGGCTGGTCGGCGATCAGGTGTTTGAGTGTGACTCCATCCAGGAACTCCATGGCGATGAAGGTCTGCTCGCCGTGTCTGCCAATTTCATGAATGGTGCAAATGTTGGGATGGTTGAGGGCGGAAGCGGCGCGGGCCTCCCGGCGAAAACGTTCGAGCGCCTGCGCGTCCCGCGAGAGCTGATCCGGAAGGAACTTGAGGGCGACGAAGCGGCCGAGTTCGGTGTCCTCCGCCTTATAGACGACACCCATTCCGCCCCCGCCCAGCATTTCGACAATGCGGTAGTGCGAGATAGTTTGGCCAATCACTGGACGGTGTGCACCCCTCGAATCGCTTCATATTACGGAGTGGCCATAGGGGAGTCAATCCAGTGCAGGGTTTCGTAGATGCTCCAAGATAATGTCACCCCCTAACTGCAACGAGACTTGGTCACCCTCTCAGGATGGTGACGATGAGTCAGAAAGAGTTCCAGCGCGTGAAAGTGATTGAGAATGCAGCGGGCGGGAGGC
>JBAQJU010000153.1:0-2090 GCA_049300475.1 Terriglobales bacterium
CGCCCGCCAGAATAAGGTCGGGTCAAGATTTTCAAGCAACTCTTCCAGGGTGCGGCAGTTCGACTGGCCTTCCATGCCCGCGTGGCCTGTGGTTGCTACCGTAATCACTCCATCTTCGATGGTCGCATAGCAAACATCCTTGGGATCGGTGAGTAACATGCGGCCCGCCGCTTTGATCAGAATCTTCGCCGTGGCTGGCTTCTGCGACTCGAGCATCCGCACCAGGGTCTCGAATTTTTCGCCGGTCGTGCTCCCGGTCTCCAACTTCATCCGCGCCTTCTCGATCGATTGGGCCACTCGTTTCTTGTCGAAAGGCTTCAGGATGTAATCGACCGCATTTACCTCGAAGGCCTTCACCGCATATTGATCGAAGGCGGTTGCAAAGACAATTTGCGGCATGTGAACCTTGCGGTCGAGCAGTTTCTTGATGACCCCAAAACCGTCCAATCCGGGCATCTGAACGTCGAGAAACACAAGATCGGGGTTGTGTTCCCGGATCAGGCCGATGGCCTCAAGGCCGTTTTTGCCCTGCGCTACAACATTGACATCCGAATTGTGAGTGAGCAGGTAGGCCAGTTCGTCCCGTGCCAGTTGTTCGTCATCGACAATGACAGCGGAAAGGGGCATAAGGCATCGATGGCAGGCTGGTCGCAACATGCGCCGCGCACTAAGCGCCCGCCACGTTTCTCCGTTGAGTATAACGACCGCGTGAAAGCGGGCGCAAGCCGGGTGCGGAGCCGAACGCCCTAGGACGCTCTGGCGTAATGGCCGGGAAATGCAGAACAGGCTACGCACGTCTCAGCGGTCAGTCCCGAGAGAAGGCCTGTCGTCGAAAGCACGACCTCGGCCCGTCCCACGAAATCAGCTCTTCCACGCCCTCCCGCCGCGTATCTCCGCCCGCACTCGCCGCATCGTCTCCAGGTAAAAGTGGAGGTTGTGCACCGTGTTCAGCACTTGGGCCAGCAGTTCATTCGCCGCATAAAGATGCCGCAGGTAAGCCCGCGAATAGCGCCGGCAAACACGGCATGCGCAGGAAGGATCGAGTGGCCCCGAGTCCTCCGCATACCGGGCCTGCTTAATCGAAACCCGCCCCTCGGACGTGAACAGCAATCCATGCCGAGCAGCTCGAGTCGGCAAAACGCAATCCATCATGTCAACACCCAGCCGGGCATAGAGCGCAATTTCCTCGGGAGTGCCCACTCCCATCAGGTATCTCGGCTTGTCCGCGGGAAGGTGCTCCAGCGTAGACTCCACGATCTCGCAAGTCAGCTCCCGAGGCTCGCCCACACTGAGCCCGCCAATGGCATAGCCGGGAAACCCAATCTCAACTGTGCGCAGGGCTGACTCGCGCCGAAGGGCGAGATCCATCCCTCCCTGCACAATCCCAAACAAGGCCTGCGTCGTCCCCGCGATATCCTTCAAAGAATTGTCATCCCGAGCAGCCTTAGATTTGTCATTCTGAGCGAAGCGAAGGACCTGCTTTTCCTGATGGCTGATAGCTGACCGCTGACGGCCGTTCCACAGCACCTCATTTTTATGCTCCTCAAAATATTTCTTGCTCCGCTCTGCCCAGCGCAGCGTCATTTCCATCGACGCGCGCCCCCGCGCCGCTTCCGCCGGATACTCCGTGCACTCATCGAACGCCATAATGATGTTGGCGCCGAGCCCGATCTGAATCTCCATCGAGCGCTCCGGACTAAGGAAATGCGACGATCCATCCAGATGCGACCGAAACGTAACGCCCTCCTCCGTCACCTTCCGCAGTTCATTTAAACTGAAAACCTGAAACCCGCCCGAGTCGGTAAGAATCGCCCGCTCCCAGGCCATAAACCGGTGCAGCCCGCCCATCCGCCGCACCACCTCCACCCCCGGCCGCAAGTAAAGGTGGTAAGTATTCCCCAGCAAAATCTGAACGCCCAGTTCCTCGAGCAAGTCCTGCGAAACGCCCTTGACGGAGCCCGAAGTTCCCACCGGCATAAACACCGGCGTATCAATCTCTCCATGGGGAGTGACGAGTTTACCCGCACGGCCGCCGCCCGACGTCGCTTCAACCTGAAATTGGATGGACACTGCGAGGAATTCTAAAGGAA
>JBAQJU010000154.1:0-23429 GCA_049300475.1 Terriglobales bacterium
GGCATCGACATGGAAGCGCTGTGGGCGTTCCGCGAGCGCGCGGGCACGATCCACGGCTTCCCCGGGGCAGAGAAGTACGATCCGGCGGAACTTTTGCTGACCGAGTGCGACATCTTGATTCCGGCGGCAACGGAAAATCAGATTACCAGCCAGAATGCGGATCGGGTGAAGTGCAAGATCCTCGCTGAGGGCGCAAACGGTCCAACGACCGCCGCCGCCGACGATATTCTGTCCGAGAAGAAAGTGTTCGTAATCCCCGACATTCTGGCGAACGCCGGTGGTGTCACGACCTCGTATTTCGAGTGGGTTCAAGACCGCCAGGGATATTTCTGGAAGGAGTCGGTAGTCAACGAACATCTCGAGGACATCATGGTCACAGCCTTCGACGACGTGGTGCGATACTCCGAAACGCATGGCGTCAACAATCGCATCGCCGCCTATATGCTGGCCATCGACCGCGTGGCGTATACCATCCGCCAGCGCGGCATCTATGCCTAGCCATATTTTCCAGGGGCTTCCGGACGCAAGCCCCGGCACTCTCTGTTGACCAAGCCGTGGTCTCAGTGTAATCATGCTGGGGCTTTCCCAACGCAACTTCCGATTGCAAGACAGGATTGAGGCACGTGATCCGTAAAATACGGGACCTATCGTCCCTTGCTCATTAGGAGAGGAAATGATGAAGCACTCCAGGAACAATCTTACTTTGTGGATGGCCGTCTTCTGTTTCATGTTCACGCTGGCGCTCGCGCCGGCGCTGGCAACGGCCCAGGCGACAACCACCGACCAGACCACCGACACGACAACCACCAAAAAGGCCAAGAAGAAAGCGGCCAAGGAAAAAGCGGCGGCCGATAAGGCAGCGGCGGGCGACACGATGGCGAAAGAAGACTCCACCACCGCAACCAAGAAGTCGCACAAGAGCAAGAAAGCGGCCGCGGCGGATTCGGGCATGGCGGCGACACCGGCCGCGGCTCCGGCTTCGGCAGAAAAACCGATGGCTAGCGCTCCCGCTACCAAGCCAGCCACCAGCATGGGTGGGGACAATGCAAAGATGACCAAGACGTCCGCGCCGGCGGCTTCCAGTTCGGATATCGCGACCGCACAGTCCAGCGGCAAAGTCTGGGTCAACACGGAAAGCGGTGTCTACCACAAGAGCGGACGCTGGTATGGCAAGACCAAGAAGGGAAAGTTCATGACCGAGGCGGACGCCAAGGCGGCCGGCTATCACGAAGCCCAGAAAGAGTAAGTGCGACTAATTGCGGGGAGGAAAGACCGATTCCTCCCCGCGATTTTTGTAAAGAGGGATTCGGAGTGAACATCCGGAAATGAAACCAATTAGGAGGAACCATGACGAAACGTTTTATAGGCATGCTTCTGATCGCACTTTTCGCGCTGAGTCTGATGAGCGGGATGGCGGTCGCGCAAGCTGGCAAGAAGCCGACGACGGCCACGGCTTCCAGTGGCGATCTGCTCGATATTAATTCGGCAACCAAAGATCAGCTCGATGCGCTGCCGGGAATTGGCGCAGCCTACTCGCAGAAGATCATCGACGGGCGTCCGTATGCGAAGAAGACAGATCTGGTGAAGAAGAAAGTTCTCCCCCAGGCCACTTACAACAAGATCAAAGACAAGATCATTGCGAAGCAGAAATAGGGAAAACTCGGCCGTAAAGGTCGCAGAATGCAACTCGGAGGCGTCACGCCAATCCAAGTCGGACCACTCTAAGGAGGCAATATGGGTTTGCTAGACAATCTTGAAAACGAGGCGATGGGCAAAGTTCTCGGGAGCAGTTCGAATCCGCTGGCCTCAAGCCTGTTGCAGATGATTCAGAATCAGCCTGGTGGTTTGCAGGGGCTGGTCCAGTCGTTCCATGACAAGGGCATGGGCGGAGTGGTTTCGTCGTGGGTCGGGAATGGACAGAATCTCCCGATCAGCGCGGACCAGATTCACCAGGTGTTGGGCAGCGATCAGGTGAAAGCACTGGCGGCGAAGGCCGGTGTGTCGCCCGATACGGCAGCCTCGACGCTCGCGCAGTTGTTGCCGGGCATCGTGGATAAGCTCACGCCGAATGGCCAGGTTCCCGAGCATAGCAACGTGATGGAGATGGCGACGGGATTACTGCAAAGCCTCGAGTCGAAGGCCTCCTGAAGAGCCCGGGCTTTTGTTCCGTAGGTCTTTCCGCATTGCCGCCCATCCTTAGCAAAAAACGCAAGCGCCTGCCCTGAGCGGAGTCGAAGGGGTGGGGCTACCCGCCTGTCATCATTGCCAGCTGATCGCGAGCTCTGAATACGGGCCGGCCTGAGCGATAGGAAGAGTGAATGTCAGCTCGACCCGGTTCGCGCCCGACATCGCCAGGGCTTTTCGAAAGAATCCGATGACGACCTGCTCCATGATGTTGTGCTCTTTTTGGAAGCCAACATATTTGATGGTCGCACTGTGACGTTCAAATTCCAGCATGATCTTGATGTTTCTAAAATAGGTCTCGTGTACAGCCGAGATGCGGCTGATGACAAATCGAGGAGAGCCAAGCTTGACGAAAATTCTGTAGACGCCACGGAGCTGTGACTCCACGACTTTTTCGGAACGCTTGGCGAGCACTTCGCGATCGCCATCGGCTGTCTCACGAATGTCAACTTCCAGGAACTCGGCAAAGGCGTCCAACGGGTACCATTCGGAGAAGAGAATCGGTGCGTCAAATACCTTTCTCGATTCATTGCTCAAGCTCTTTATGATCTTTGCGAGTTCCTGTTCGCCCGATCGCTCCCTGACTGCGCCAAGCGTATCCAAAAGGACCCTACCCTTAATATCTGCCACGAATTTCCTCGGGAAGCCATCGATTCTGGCGATCATCTGGGCTTCTCATTGCCGTCTTCTAAAGGCTAATCTTATACCCGAGACATTCGCTCCAGCGCATAACAAATTCGACCCTCCGCCTCAGGGTTCGAAGCGCCTGTGCTGCGACCGGCGGCGTTTTAGCACCGACTGCCGAGTATCCCTCAACAGCCGATGCCCCATTCTTGCGCGTTCTTTGCGTACGGGTGGGGACCACGACAACATGGGACGCTTGATCGGGACAAGCACGTAGGCTTACAGCAGGAACGTATACCCTGAACCCGCCAGCTACGCCCACGATTCAATCCTCCGTTGCCTTGGCCCCGGTTGTGGAGGATAATCAAGTTGGTCGCTTCCGAGGCCCGGCCAATTTTCGCGTGAATCTCCCCAATTACATCACGCTCACCCGCATCGCTGCCGTTCCGCTGCTGATTTGGATTCTGTGTACACCCGGATTGTCGGACAGGACCGGGGAGCGTGAGATCCTGGCTTCCACCGTCTTTATTCTGGCCTCCATCACCGACGGCATTGACGGCTACCTGGCGCGCAAACGCGGACAGATCACTACCATGGGAATGCTGCTCGATCCGCTGGCTGACAAGTTGCTGATCGCGGCAGCTTTCATCACACTCGTGCAATTCAATCCCGCGCTGGTTCCCGCTTGGATGGCGGTTGTGATTATCGGGCGCGAGTTTCTGGTGAGCGGCCTGCGGTCCATTGCTGCGTCCGAAGGATTCACGATTCAGGCCAGCGAGTTGGGCAAATTCAAAATGCTGGTGCAGATCATTTCGGTGGTCGCGGTAATCCTGGCGCGCCGCTGGCACGACTGGCCTCTCGGAAGCGTGTACGTTTTCCCCATCTACTGGATTGCCTTCCTGGCGATCTGGTTCATGGTGCTGCTGTCGCTGGTGTCCGCCATCGATTACTTCGTCGCTTTCTGGTCGCGCATCGACCGGCAGTCGGCAAAGCGGCGCCGAAGGCGAGCCTTCGTCCTCGCACGACGGAGCAAGCGCGATGTCCAGACTGTCTGAGAATCCAATCGCGAGCCAGGCCCCCGATATAGGCGGAGGGCCGGAGTTCACTCCCGAGCAACGCCACCTTTTGCTCAGCATTGCGCGCGCCGCCATCGCCTCCGGGCTGGCGGGACAACCCTTGGCGGATGTGACGTCGGCTTCCTCATCATCATCGTCTGCCTCTTCATCTTCATCATGGGCCGCGCTTATGGAGCCGCGCGGCGTCTTTACGACGCTCTATCTCGGCGGCCAGTTACGGGGCTGCGTCGGCTATGCTTTGCCCATACGGCCTCTCTATCTTGCTGTCGGTGAAACAGCCCGCGCCGCGGCTTTTGAAGACTCGCGCTTCTGGCCGGTAACTACGGAGGAAGCGTGCCAGCTCAGGATTTCACTGAGCGTGCTCTCCCGGCTCTTCCCCATCGCTCCCGCGCAGGTGGAGGTTGGTCGTCACGGATTGCTGATTTCAGATGGCGCCCGACGCGGGCTCCTGTTGCCACAAGTCCCGCTGGAACATGGCTGGGATCGCGAGACGTTTCTGGATCAAACCTGCCGCAAGGCCGGCCTCCCGCTGGCTGCGTGGCGTCGGTCGGGTGTCGACATTCAGGCCTTCACCGCGGACGTATTTGGGGACGAAGGCATCCCGCAATGAAGACTTTTCCTCTTGGGTGAGCAGGATGGGCGGAGGCCACCTAACAGGCTGCGGAAAGACTACTTTGCGGGTCGAAAGTGTGACCTCAGCGGCTGAAGCCTCATTGAAAAGAGGCCAGTTATCGCAGCGGTAAACCGCTGCGCCACCCAAGATCAAGCGCAATATTGAGTTTTTCCGCAGCCTGCTAAGGGCAGCCTCTTGAATCAAGATAACTCTGCTCGGGACCCCGGCATCCGATCTTAATGGGACAGATGCGTTGGGCGGTTAAGCAGGCTAGATACGGATTCCGGGCATCGACTTTGGGAGATGGCACGTTAGTACCCTTGTCTTCTGCGCGGAACAAAGTAAGCTAGGCCCCTGGCAGTTTGCCGCAGAGGGCAGTTATGGAACTCGCCGTCGTAGTCGTGGTGCTGATCGTTGCCGGGGCAATCATCCCGGGTGATCCAAAAATCCCGTTCTACCGCTGAAGCAAGCTTCTTGCTCGTGCTTTGGTTGCGTTTCCTGTGGCTGGAAGACACGGAACCGGACAGAGACACGCCTCGCCGAGTTTCTCCATGACGTGGTTCGCCTGCAAAATCAACCCACAATTCAACGAATTTTCAGCGCGCCGATTCCGTGCTACAAATTCAGCGCACAAATAAAAAAGGGGAGATTTGCTCTCCCCTTGCTCGTGCGATCAGAATTTACGCTGACCTGCTAATTGTCTTGTTGGTCAAGCTCGACGGTATCGCCCGCGTAGACATCTTCAAGCGCGAAGACGACCATGGCCGAGGCTGACGTCGGAGTTGTGCCCACGACGACTATTTCGCCCACCGCCCGCCGGGGCAGATCCGCAACATGAATGTTGGTGCCCTTGCCCTTGGTGAAGTAGTTGGCTTCAAAGGTGGGCGAGTGCAGCTGTGTGTCTTCCGACATCCCTGTCTTAAAGGGGAGCGAGTCGACCGGATCGTGCACATCGGCGCTGTATGAGCGCACGACGCGGAAATAGTCGCCCACTTTCACGCCCTGATTGGCGCCGACGTTCAGGTAGAGTTTCATGCCCGTGCCAATCACCGTGTCGAAGTCCTTGCCGAGCACGACGCGTCCAGTCAGCTTTCCATTGGCAGGCGCAAAGCGGTCAAAATGGCTGGGAACGTGGAAGGTCACGGGTTCTTTCGTGACGAACGGCGTGACGACGTCGCCGGGGTTGATCGGATCGCAACTGAACTCAACCTGCGCGATGGCGCTGTGGCTGCGGGTATCGAGAACACGCACCCGTCCGATCTCGCCATAGGGATGCCCGATGGAAGCCAGCATCTTACGCATTCCCGCATAGATCTCATACTGGTTTACGTCGCGCAGTTCTCGCACGACGGAGTAGAGTTGTCCGGCTTGGTAGCCGCTTCCGGCCAAATATACGATTTCGCCGATTTCGAATTTCGTGGATGTGGGTGTCTGAAGCCCGCCGTTCACATAGTTGGCGTCCGGCACACGGTCCTTGGTAATAAAGCCCGCGCAATAAATGTCGGCTTGAGTCGGCGTCTGGTAGCGCACAAACGGGACGCTCACCGAGGTCTCGACCGTGCCGTTCGGCCCCGGCGTTGCTGCCATGGTGGAGGTAAGCATTGGGGTTGACTGAGCGCCAGCCAGGCTCGCCATGAGCAGCAGTAACAGTCCTGTTTTCTTCATGTTGTCTCCGACTCCCCCCGAAACTGATTCGGGCCTGTCCCAGCTATCCCGCTGGGAAGAAAAGGGTTACAGCCCAAAAGTAACAAGGCCTTGGAGGGGGGTCAAGGTTACGAGGGTATCAAAGAGGTTGGCCTCCCAAAGTGTCTCCAGAGCCTCTTAACTAATCCGCTGTTGCATCTGTGCTTACGCCCCTGTAAGATCGCGCCGTTCATAAGAACAAATGACTTTGGCCTTGTCTTCCACAATCGCGCCCCGTTTTCTGCCTTTGCGACTGCCTAAGGTCTGCCTTGCCATCAGCGCAGACGCGGCCGATGAGATGCTTGAAACCGCCGAAGCAATGGCGCGGGATAATCCCTTCATTGAGTTTCGCCTGGATTACCTGAAACAACCGCTCGCGGCGATCCCCAAGATCCGCCGCTTTCTCGAAACCCATCAGTACGTGACCGCGATCGCTACTTGCCGAAGGGCAGACAACGGCGGCAAGTTCAAGGGACCGCTCGCCTCCGAGCTCGACGTGCTGAACAAGGCACACGCTGCGGGCTGCCAGATTGTCGACGTGGAACTGGAGAGCGCGCTGAAGACCAAGCCCGAAACGCTGGCGCGGCTGCGCAGGAGCGCGGGAGTGATCATCTCGTTCCATGACTTCCGAGCCACCCGCAACCTCGAGGGGACGCTCGAGAAGATGCTCAAGATCCCGTCCGATTTCTACAAAGTCGTTACCACCGCGACCACCCTCTCCGACAACGTGACGATGATGAAGTTTCTCCAAACCCAGAGCGACAAGCATGCTCTCGTCGGATTATGCATGGGCGAGCAGGGCATCATCAGCCGCGTGCTGAGCGTGCGCGCCGGCAGCGTCTTCACCTTCGGAGCTGTCAGCGCCGATTTGAAGACCGCACCCGGACAGGTCAGCGCGCGCGATCTGCGCAGCATTTATCGCATCGAGCAGGTCGATGCCGCCACCCGCGTCTATGGCGTGGCGGGCGATCCCATCGAGCATTCGCTTTCGCCCGTCATCATGAATACGGCGCTCCGCCGCGAGAATGTGAACGGGGTCTACGTGGCGCTGCACGCCAAAACCCTCAAGGATCTGATTCATTGTGTGCGGGAGATTCCCCTCCACGGGTTGAGCGTTACCATGCCGTACAAGCAGACGATGCTTGAGTATCTCGACAATACCGACGCCCACACCGCCAAGATTGGAGCCTGTAATACCGTCGTCCGCGGGCAGGAAGGAAAACTTTTCGGCTTCAACACCGACATTGCTGGAGTGGTGCGTCCGCTCGAGCAGCGGCTGACCATCGGGGGCGCGAAGGTTCTGGTGCTCGGCGCGGGAGGCGCGGCCCGGGCCGCCGTCTTCGGCCTCAAGGAACGCGGGGCCGAGGTGTCGATTCTGAATCGCACCACCGTCAAGGCCCAGAAACTCGCACGCCAGGCCAAGGCCCGGACCATCAAGCGCGCCGATCTGCGCAAGACCGCATTCGACGTGATCATCAATGCGACCCCGGTGGGCATGGGTAACACGCGCGACTGCCCACTCAAAGAAGATGAGATCCAGGCCAAGGTTGTGTTCGACATGGTCTATGACCCGGTCGAAACCCGCCTGCTGCAGATCGCGCGGGCCAAGGGAATCGCTGTCATTCCGGGAGTCGAGATGTTTGTGCACCAGGCCGCGCGCCAGTTTGAGATCTGGACGGGCAAGCCCGCGCCCGCGGGCGATATGCTGCGCGCGGTGACGGTCACGCTGCAGGAGCGGGCCCGGGAGCGCAACGCCGCCGGGAGCTAGTCACCGCGCAGGTCCCTCTCGCTATTGCCTCGGGATCGCAGCTCAGAAGTAATTCATGCATGGACAAAAGCATCAACGCGCTGTGTGACTCCCGGTAATATTCGCGGTCTCTGGTCTGTGTGGACATCGCATTTCGTGGCTTGGACGGACGAGCGCGCAAGATTCTCCCCGCCTGTGTTCCCAAAGCTCCCAATGCGACGTTGCGGCGGCTATTGGGATGACGCAAAATGAGACACTTTGCGATGCATTTCTGTTAACAAAAGTTGCAAATATCACGGAACCAAAGTAATATGCCTCATAGACGCAGCATTTCGCGCGCGTCTCGTCTCAAAACAAAAAAACCAGCCGTCTTCCAGGTAGGAGCAGCCCCTAAGTATTTAAGAAAATCTAAAGGGTGCCCAAGGCCCCGGTGCAATTCGGAGAGAATGCATGTCGTGGTACGCGTACTGCCTCACGGAACACCAGACCCTCCCAAATGGTGTTCGCGCCCGTCGCCCCTTCGTCCTAGATGGTATTCAAGGCGTCAAATCCGCTCCCGTGATGAGCTACCCGAGCGGAGATTTCGCGGTCATTGTCAGTGAATACGACCGCGCGACCTCGAAACTGGACGAGAAATCGGTTCTGGAACATGCCCGCGTGGTAAGCCAGAGCTTCCGCACCGCAACCGTTTTACCTTTCCGCTTTGGAACAATTTTCGACACCGAGGATGCCATCCGGCAGGCTGTCCGCTCCAACCGCCGCACGTTCTGCGAGAGCGTGGAGCGCTTGCGCGGCAAGTCTGAGATGCGCATCAAGCTGGTAGTGCGCGACGGTTCGGCGCGCGGCAATATGGAAGAGATCGTCTTGCCGGACACCGTGGGCCGGGAATACCTGGCCAAGCTGCGCGAGAAGGCCTCCCGCGACCGCGAGCGCCAGACCAAGGCTCGCGCGCTCTCGGTGCAGGTCCACAAACTTTTCAACCCGCTCGAGGAAGAGGTGAGCTGCAAGTGCGTCGCCGCCGACGGCATGCTGCTTGACATCGCCCACCTGATCGACACCAAATCCATCGAAAAATATCAGAACCGCTACAGCACGGCCGCCAAGCAACTCAAGAACTGCCAGATGGTAGTCAGCGGACCGTGGCCGCCATACCATTTCCTGCCGGAAAAGCTACGTCAGGTAGCCGGCGATAGCTAACTCTGGACGCTAATTACGCGCTCGAAAGCCTCCGTTCTCGGGGGCTTTCCTTTTGCTCCGGCTGCCTCACTAGACAGCCTGCGGCGGTCTATCGGGACCTGTGTCCTCAATCCGACTTTGACTTCAAACAATGTGCAGCATTCTGCATTCATTTGTGACCTTGGGGCGGAGTCTTTGAAAGCGAAACGCGTAAAGCACCCACTCTAACTTATTGATTCATAGTCATTTCCCAAAAAGGGACGTTGGCGGCATCGCTGTTTACCGTTTTGGCTCGGCAAATGCTCTGTCATGCTGTAATGAAGAGGCCGCATCCTTTGGAACACTTCACTCAAGCTCTTGACTTCTCACCCGCTCGTTTCTTCCCCGGAAACGACGTCCAAAAGCGTTTCCTCTGATTCCTGCCTAATCGCCTCTTTGAAAAGGGTGGCCCCAAACGGGGCCGCTTTTTTTGTTTGGGCCACTCCTGTACACTCGCCATTCCCGCCAAGTTACGAAAAGAAGTTATGAAAATGAAGTTACGAAATGCAGTCCCCTACGCTCTTTTGCTCCTTACCTTCCTGCCCGGACTGAAGCCCCTCAAGGCCAAAGCGGCCGCCGACAAAAAAGTACAGGAAGCCGTCGCCAACAGCGAGCATCAACCTTCTTCCTCCGACTCCGGGCAGACCGACTCGGCGGACGATCTGCTGCTCGCCACCATGCAGAAGGAGTTGCATCGCGGCCAAGTCGAGTTAGCCAGGCAGGATCCCGCGCCCTATTTCACCAGCTACAACGTCACCGACGGCGAAACCATGGTGATCATGGCCTCCCAGGGAGCCATTCTGACCGCTACCCGCACCCGCCAGCGGGTCGCCGATGTCAGCATGAGGATCGGCAAGCCCGATCTCGATAACACACACGGCAGCGATCGGAGCTCCGGCATCACTTCGGGTAGCCTTCCAGTGCAGGATGATCCCGATGCCATCGCGCGTGTGTTGTGGCGGCTGACCTACGAGGAATACCGCAAGGCTAGCCGCGCTTACACGAACGTGAAGACCAAGGCCGACGTGCGCGCCAAAGAAGAGGACGAATCGCCCGACTTTTCCGTCGAAAAGCCGTCCTCTTATATTGAAAAGGCGCCACTGGCCGCGTTTCCGGAGCAGAAGGCATGGGAAGATCTGGCGCGCCGCTATTCAGCCGCTTTCCGCCGCTACCAGATTCAGGAGTCGCTGGTCTACCTGTTCGCCGCCAAGGGTCGCAGTTACCTGGTTTCGACCGAAGGCACGAAGGTCGTCACCTCAGACGCGATTTTTCGCGTCATGATTGAAGGCCAGGTGCTGGCCGACGACGGCATGCAACTCGAACGCGTCGAGACCTTCCAGTCTTCCGACCCGTCAAAGTTTCCCTCGCAAGCGGAGGTCGAAGCGAGCGTAAAAAAAATTGCCGAAGACTTGAACGCGCTGAAAGCCGCTCCGCTGGCCGAACCCTATAGCGGACCGGCACTGCTTTCGGGACGGGGCGCCGCCGTCTTCTTCCACGAAGTCCTCGGACATCGCATCGAAGGCCAGCGCCAGAAAGGCCGCGAAGAAGGCCAGACCTTCACCAAAAAACTGAACGAAAAAATCCTGCCGGATTTTCTAAGCGTAGCCGATGACCCGACCCTGCGCAGCTTCGGCGGCACCGAACTCTCGGGCTACTACCGCTACGACGACGAAGGCATGCCGGCGGAACGCGTCGAAGTGGTCAAGGACGGCATCCTGCAAAACTTCCTGATGGGACGCATGCCGGTAAAAAATTTCGGCAACTCGAACGGCCACGGACGCGCCCAAGCCGGACAGATGCCCGTAGGCCGCCAGGGCAACCTGATCGTCACCTCATCAAAGACCGTGCCCGACGCCCAGTTGCGCGCCCGCTTTATCGACGAAATCAAGAAGCAGGGAAAACCCTACGGCCTGTACTTCGAAGACATTCAGGGAGGATTCACGCTGACGACCAGCGATCTCCCCCAAGCGTTTCAAGTGCTGCCGGTAATGGTCTGGCGTGTATATGCCGACGGGCGCCCCGATGAACTGGTGCGCGGCGTCGATATCGTGGGCACGCCGCTCACCGTATTGACCCAGATCGAAGCCACCGGAGATACGAGCAGCGTCTTCAACGGCATTTGCGGCGCGGAATCGGGCAGCGTGCCGGTGTCGGCTGCAGCCCCGATGATGCTGTTCTCCGATATCGAAGTTCAGAAAAGAAAGTACGGCGATACCCGACCTCCCATCCTTCCGCCGCCGCCCGGCGCGGAAAACAAGGAGGTAGCGCAATGACATCACAAGAAGGTGGAAGAGCGGCCCTTCAGGGCCGCGTAAGGGTCATTGAATCAGAATGGGCTTTAGCCCCGGCACTCGCCCGCCCCGTCGCGTTTTCAGCCGCGAAGCTGCGCAAGAATGCAGCCCGCGGCGCAAGCCGTGGGTCAGAGTGCGAAACGACCCAGCCCCAGCGGGGCGAAAGAAACCAGCTCACTTGCGCACCAAAAGCTGGCCGTCATCCGCGGATTCCGCGCGCTCTAATCCTCGCGTTTTTCGTCCTGGGAATCCTAACGGGACTTACCGCCTCCGCTCGCGCCGCCTCCGATGACATTCTCCTGCGTGCCCTCAAAGAAGAAATGGAGCGCTCCAAAGCTCACCTGAAAATGGAGAACGTAGCCGCGCCCTACTACATCGAATACCGCGTCACCGAACTCGACGCCTTCGAAGCCAGCGCCGTTTTCGGCGCGCTGCGCGTCCAGCAACGCGGGAGCGGCCGCTTCCTCCGCGTGGTGGTCCGCATCGGCGACTACCAGCAGGACAGCTACTACGGCACCGGCGAAGGCTCCGTCGATCTGGTTCCCCTCGACGACGATCTCTACGCGATCCGCCATCGCGTCTGGCTGGCCACCGATCGCGCCTACAAAGCCGCCGGAGAAGCACTCTCCGCCAAACAGGCTGCCCTGAAACAATTCAAGGTCGATGAACCGGTCGACGACTTCGCGCATGCCACGCCGAACCAGGCGGTCGAACCGCTCGCCCACCTTCCTGCGGCCACCGACTTCGCGCCCTGGCTGCGCACTCTCGAAGAGGCGTCCGCCGAATATCGTTCGTATCCAACCCTCGAATACTTCGAGGCCTCGCTTCGCTTTCAGGCTGAGAACCGCTATTTCGTGAATTCCGAGGGCACCGTGGCTCGCTTTGGGAGGGCAACGTATTCGGTCAGCATTGCCGGCGCAACCCAGGCCGACGATGGCATGCTCCTCCAGCGCTCGCATCAGGATGAGGGAACCGATCTCACCACGCTGCCTACGCGCGAACAGTTTCTGAAGACTACGGCCCACATTTTGGAGACGCTGAAACAGTTGCGCGACGCGCCCATCGCCGATGAAGAATATCGCGGCCCGGTCCTGTTCTCGAACGACGCGGGCGCCTCCGTCGTCACCGAGTTGATCGAGCCGAACATCCTGGGGAAAAAGCCGAAGCTTGGAGAGAACGCCCGCACCACCGGCGCCTGGTCGAGCAGTTACAAAACACGCGTCCTGCCTGATTTCATCAGCGTCTTCGATGACCCAACGATTCTGTCACTCTCCGGTCACCAACTGTTCGGCCATTACCAACTCGACGAAGAGGGCGGCAGTGCGGAGCGCGTCTCACTCGTCGAAAAGGGGCAGCTTGTCGGCTACCTCACGGGTCGCGAGCCGATTCGCGATTTCCCGGTTTCTAACGGGCACGGCCGCGCAACTGCGACGGGCGCCGCGGAGGCATTTCCCAGCAACTTGATTCTCGAATCAAGCCATCCGCACTCCGATGCCGAGCTGAAGAAAAAGTTGATCGACCTCGCCCGCGAGCGCAATCTTCCCTACGGCCTCTACGTCGAAACCATGGCTCCAAGGTTAGAGCCGCGCCTGGTTTATCGCGTCTATACCAGCGACGGACACGAGGAACTGGTGCGGGGAGCCGTGTTCGGCGATCTCGACGTGCGCTCTCTGCGTAGCGATCTGCTTGCGGCAGGAGCCGTGCCCTTTATCGAAAACCACCTGGAGTCGGTCCCGTTCAGCGTCTCCAGCCCGGCCCTTCTGTTCGACGAGTTGCAAGTGAAACGCACACAGGCAGGCAAACTAGGACTCCCCGACTATCCGCCGCCTCCGCTGAGCGAGGCGGGACATCCAGAAAGTCAAAAGTAAAAAGTCAGATTGCAAAAGTAAAATCCTAAGCCTCCGCTCGAGGCCTGAGCCAAAGGCCGAAGGCCCCGAGGGAACTCCGCCTCCCAAGCGCGGCGCCTTTGTGTCTTTACTTCTGCAATTTGACTTCTGACTTTTGACTTTCATTGACTTTCCTCCAGTTGACGACTCCTCCCATCGGCCTTACCATATCCGTTTGGCTGGTGTGAGATAAAGCTGCCGTGCGGGCAGGCTTCTTGGCAGGCGCAATCATGGAAAAGAAGAAACTAGAGAACTTCAGGAAACGGTTGGAAACCCGGCAGCAGGAATTGCGGCACATGGTGACCCGCAATCAGAAGGATGGCCGCGCTGCGGACGAAGAGGCCACGCAGGACGTCGCCGATCGCGCCGCCAGTTCCTACACCAAGGAATTCCTCTTCAGCCAGAGTAACAACGACCGCCAGTTGCTCAACATGGTCGAAGGCGCGCTCGCGCGCATCCGCGAAGGCAGCTTCGGAGAATGTGTCTCCTGCGGCAAAGAGATCAACGCCAAACGCCTGGAGGCCGTCCCCTGGACGCGCCACTGCATCGAGTGCCAGGAAAAAGCCGAAAAGGGACTCCTAGAAGCCGCCCAGTAGAGTTCTCAGTTCCCAGTCACGAAGGGAAACTCTGAAACGTGCGCAAGCACACGCTTCTCGTCTAATTCCTTCTTTTCTGTTAAGGAAAGGCTTTACTGAGAGCTGACAACTGAGAACTGAGAACTGATCTACTGAGGATTGTCTTCCTGAGAGCTGACAGCTGAGAGCTGAGAGCTGTCCTTCCGCGAGATCGCCGCCACCATCATCCCCGACAAAAATTGCATAGTAGCGACATCGTTATTGTCGAAAGCCTGCGCCGTCGAAGAAAGCACCTCGAACACTCCCAGCGTTCGCCGGAAATGCCGCAGCGGAGCCACCAGAATCGACCGCACTCCGAGCCGCCGGCAACTTGCCATATCCACTCGAGGATTCGTTTCCGCGTCATTGCAGAGCAGCACTTCTCCCGTGCGCACGCACTCCGCTGAAAGCCCGCGATCGGTTTGCAGCCGCACGCCCAAGTCGGGAGCCGTTCGCCCTGTCCGCGCGCGGCAGATAATCTCGTCGCCCTTTCGCAGTGCGATCGCCGCGCCGGTCGCGCCCGTCAATGCCTGCGCCTTCTCGGCGATGATGCTGATGCCAGGTTCAAGGTCGAGTTCTCCCGGATTAATGAATGCTGGCCGAGGTGTGGCCGGTTCCCGATGGCGAACCCGCAGGTGATGGCGCGTGAAAAAACTGGACGAGGCGAAACCGGGCGCCGCAGAACCAGACGTCGTAAAACCGGGCGTTGTAAAGCCTGGAATGACCGAAAGTTCGTTTTCGAATTCCTCTGCCTGCGGGACGGAGTACAGCAGCGATCGCACCAGCCGATCCAACTCCGCGTCGGCAATCAGATGCGTCGTTTGCCCGCGCAGCGATCCGCCCAGCACGCGCGAAAGGCTCAGCACGGCCTTGCTTCCGCAAGCCAGACAGCGTGGCGTATTGTTTGCGCTGATCAATTCACATTGCACGCAAAATGTTGCCGTCGCAAGCGACAGAAAACTTACATCTGAAGCTCTCAGCGTACCCTGCATGTGAGTGATTTCCTTCGAACCCATCCGAGAAACATGAGGGTAATTATTCTCGCGTGCGGGACCAAGTGACCGCGCTGGTTCAGGCTGTGGATAAGTGGTCCCGGCTGTTTGACGTTATCTCACAGATCCGATTTTAGAAGGGCATGGCTTGACAGCATGCGGAGAAAAAATTCTGTGTGCGCAGGAAAAAAGAGAAGGGCAAGCTGTTCGCCTATAATTCCCCTCATGTCATTTCTACGTTTTCTCATGCTGCTTGCGCTCGTCGTATGGGTCGGTGGAATCATCTTTCTCGCCTTCGTCGAAGCTCCCACGGCCTTCTCTCCTGGACTTCTCCCGACGCGCCACATGGCGGGTTCGATCGTCGGTCGCTCGCTCGGCATCTTGCATGCCATGGCGATCGTTTCCGGGTTTGTCTTTCTGATCGCATCCATGGTTTATTGCAGGATGAGCGTGGGCAACCCGCGTCCTCTGGCCCTACGGCACTTGCTGATTGTGGTGATGCTCGGGCTCACCATGATCTCGCAGTTCGCCGTCTCTCCCCGCATGCACGCGCTGCGAGACCAGGCTGGCGTGATCGACAACCTGGCCTTGAATGACCCGGTGCGCGCGGAATTCGACCGCTTGCACGTTTGGTCCGAGAATCTCGAAACTGTCATACTTCTGCTGGGACTGGTCGCGGTCTTCCGCACTGCTCAGGAACTCCACTAAGCGAAAGCCACGACCAGGCGGTCCCGTGCGGCTCTGTGTCACCCGTGTTTAAAACCCTCTGCCGCGGAAGCGATCAACCGAGTCAAACGGGATGATTTATCCTTACCTGTTCGACCTCTTACTGAGAACTGAGAGCTGACAACTGACAGCTGAAAGCCGAGACAATTCATGAAAACCGGCATCATCGGCCTGCCGCAGGTAGGCAAGACATCGCTGTTTGGAATGCTGACCAAGGCGCATCTCTCCGAGCATGCGTTTTCGAACCCGCGCGAAGCGCACATCGGAGTCGCCAAGGTTCCCGACGAACGCCTCGACAAGTTGGCCGCGCTCTACAATCCGAAGAAGCTCACGCACGCCTCCGTCGAATACGTGGATGTGGGCGCGATCGGCCAGGAGGCGCTGAAAGAGACCGCCTACATCGGCCATCTGCGGCAGGTAGATGCGCTCATCCACGTTCTGCGCGCCTTCGAGAACGATGCGATTCCACACGTCGGCGCGATCGATCCGCTGCGCGACATCAGCAACGTCGAGTTCGACCTGATGGTGAGCGATCTGGGCCAGATCGAAAAGCGTCTCGAGCGCCTCGAAAAAGACTTGAAGAAGATGAAGACACCGGAACTCGAAAAAGAAAACGAGTTGCTCATCAAAGCCAAAGCGTTTCTCGAAACCGAAAAGCCGCTGCGCGAAATGGAGATAACTGCAGAAGACAAAAAGCGCATCCGCGGATTCATGTTCCTGAGCGAGAAGCCGATGCTCTACATACTCAACATTGGCGAGAGCACGGAACTGGGCAAAGACCTTGAAGAGGCGGCCGCCAAATACAAGCTGGACGAAGTGGCCGCGCGTCCAAATGCGGGAGCAAGCGCGATCTGCGGCAAAGTCGAAGCCGAACTCGCGGAGATGAGCGACGAAGATGCGGCCGAATTCCTAGGCAGCTATGGCCTGAAAGACAGCGGCCTGTCGCGCCTGATCCAGAAGAGCTATCACCTGCTGGGACTGATTTCATTCTTTACAGCCGGAGAAGACGAATGCCGTGCCTGGACGATTCCGGCGAACACCCGGGCTCAGAATGGCGCCGGTGCGATTCACTCGGATCTCGAACACCATTTCATTCGCGCAGAGACAATTCGCTGGGATCAACTCTTAGAAGCTGGATCGGAGGCGAACGCGAGAGCCAAGGGAACGTTGCGACTAGAGGGAAAAGACTACATCGTCCAAGACGGCGACGTGATGCACATCCGGCATAGCGGGTAACCACAAGTTTTCAGCGGAGATATGCTTCTGTGCTGTGACGTGGCTCGGCTGAGGCAGGCGCGGGGCAAAGCCCCGCCACCACACGGGCAAAGGCCCGGCACTACATGGCCGGGGAAGAATTGGGCAATTTGGGGGGGGTACCCCCCCTACCAAAATTTGGTTAAGTTATTCACAGCAAAGCAGTTAGATGCAAAATATTCAAAAGATGGGACTTAGCGGTGAATTCTGCGATTTGGCGTGAACTTCCGGGGTGCTCGTGGCTGCCATATGTTGTCAAAGAGCGGTGAAAAGTTTGCAGCCGGAAATGCGTTCGTCTCTGGAGACTGGCGCAGTTCCTGATGGTGTACTGTCGAGGTATCATCGCACCGATTGGGGTGCGGGTCTGTGATGACGGTACGAGAAAAATGTGATGAAAAAGAGTTGCGGGGGTGGAATCCCCGCCTAATCTTACAACTTCTCAATGCACATGAAAGAAGCGATCCAGCGCAAACATGCACGCGGCTCCGACGAAGACCAATAACGCCATCCTCACGCCGGGCTCTTGATTCACCTCGGGGATCAAATCCGACGCAGCTACATAGATCGTAACGCCCGCCGACAGTGGCAGCCCGAAGCTTACCTCGTGGCGGAAAATTGCCATGGTCATCACTCCGGCCACAGTTGCAACGCCCAGCGCAACGGACGCTCCCCAAGCGAACCCGCGGCTGCGGCCACTGGCGAGCATCACCGACGAGATGGTGAATCCTTCCGGAATCTTGTGCAGAAAAACCGCGACGAAAATGATCCAACCGAGCGCTTGAGAAACCAAAAACCCCGAGGCGATCGCGATGCCGTCGAAAAACGTGTGGATCAGCAGGCCGATCAGAACCGAATATCCTTTGTGGGTGTGGACGAATTGCTCGGCGTGCGTCTCCTCTCCGAAGTGAAAGTGCGGGGTGACCGTGTGCTCGAAAAAGTGGACGAGAAGATATCCGAGCAGGATGAGAAATCCGGCATACGGGCCACGCAGCTTAATGCTCTCCGGCACCATCTCGACCAGCGCTGTAGCGAGCATGAAGCCCGCGCCGAGCGCGACGAAGTAGCGAAGATAGGAGCGCTCCCAATTTCTTTGGACGATGATGGCGCCGCCGAACACGTTCGCGCCCGCCGCCGTCAGCCCCAACAGCACACTGGTCAGAATGGGAGACATGAGGAAAGAGAATAGCAGGAAGCAATGGCCATGGGTGGTTCCTAACCCAGACGCGCCAGCTTCACTTCGACGTCGTTGTTTCGGCCGCTGCTTCGGTCGAGGATCGGGGCGTGGGCTCGCCCTGGCACCCGGACGCATCTTTCGTCACGATCTCGTAGCCCTCAGGCGGTTGGAATGTCGCCGGATCCGGGTCGCTTTGGCTGAGAGACGTCAACTCCCGGGTCGTCTTGCCTGACCGGGGATCGTCGCTGTTATAGCGCACCACCAGGCCATTCAGGCCAACGCTAAGGGACGTCCACGCCTCCGAGGTGCTGACCAAGGGCGCATCGTTCCCCGCCACACCCGCGGGAATCGTCGTGGTGTACCGGCGTCCGCGCGCTTCCACGCCTTGGATCGACTCTGTTCCTAGGTTCTCCGATGTCAACTTCGACTTTCGGCCACTGACCACTGGAACGTCGTCCCTCATGAATGTCGAGCAAGTACGTTCCGCTCCTGGGGTGGACATCTTAAATGCGTGCGCGATCTTGCCCGGAGACCTCCAAGTGGTTTGGGTCCGGGTCACGGGATCATAGACCATGACGTGGGTTGCCGGCGTCTGGTCACCCGACGTGATGGTTGTTGCGATCATCCGCCGCCCCTGCGAGTCCAACGCTTTTACTTCCGTGGACTCCCGGGTAATGGTGGTCCCGTCGGCTAGCGTTTGCGCATGCGTGATCTTGTACTCCGCCGTGTACGGCGTCTTTGCGGCCCGTACATTGGTTTCCGTCGTCACAGGCGCGTGGCTCCGCGCAGGCTGGCTCGTGATCTGGCCGGAAGCCGACAACGCCAATCCCGCGATCGCAACTAACGTCATAGCCCTGTCGATGATAAGTTCTCGCATCTCACCAGCTCCTAAATGAAGTTCAGCGAAGCAACAGTCTGACATTGGACCAGCAACAAAGCAACCGCAAGCACTCTTTGGGCACATCGTAGATCGCAGAACTTAGCTGGCGCGAAAATTCTCCTCCGTCCGCTCCTGCTAAAATCCGCGACATGCGGCATTGGGTGCAAATCGTCGGCTGGCTGGCCTGCGTCGTGTACTCGACCATCCCTGCATTCTGGCTGATGATTCATCCCTTCGCGGAGCGCTGGCGCGCCCGCCGCCGCTCGCCCTATCTTGTCCTGCTTCCCGCGTGGTTTGCGATGTGGATCGTGGCGGCGCTCGCTTCGCGTCCATGGATGAAGGTCGCGCTCTACTCCACGGCGTGGTCGTGGATTCCAGTTGCTCTCCTGTTCGCCATCGGACTCATCCTCTATGCGAAATCCGGCAAGAGCTTCAGCGCGCAGCAACTGGGCGGACTTCCCGAACTTCACAGTCGCAACCGCGACCAACGTCTGGTGACCGATGGCATTCGCGCCCATGTTCGTCATCCCGTGTATCTGGCGCATCTGTGCGAGATGCTGACGTGGAGCATTGGCACAGGCCTCGCGGTCTGCTGGGCGTTGACGGCGTTCGCGATGATCACGGGCGCAGTCATGATCCGGATGGAAGACGTCGAACTGGAGCAGCGGTTTGGAGATTCGTATCGCGCCTATCGTCGCGCCGTTCCAGCGGTCTTCCCAAGGGTGTTCGGGCATTCGACAGCTATAATCCGACTTGACTGACAGCTGACGACTGAAAGCTGACAGCTGCACTTCATGCGCTTCGAACTCTTCATCGCAACCCGCTATCTTCGCGCCAAACGCCGCCAAGCGTTTATCGGGATCATCACGGCGATCTCGATTGCCGGGGTCGCGGCTGGCGTCGCTTCGCTGATCGTGGCGCTCGCCATCAACAACGGATTTCGTCAGGACTTGCAGGCTCGGCTCTTGGGTTCGACCGCGCACGTCAGCCTTTTGCGGGTGGAGAGCGATGGGATTCAGAATTGGCGTCCGCTGCTCGACCAGTTGTCGAAGGAGCCTCACGTGATCGCGGCTGCTCCGGCGATTTACGAGCAGGTATTGATTTCGCGCGGGCCGCGCGCTCGCGGAGCCGTGTTAAAGGGCATGCTGCCGCGCTACGAGCGCAAGGTCAGCGATCTGCTGCAGACGGTGACTCTCGGCTCGGCTGCGGCGTTGAATGAAGCGTCTGCGGCTGGTGCTCAACAGGAAAGTTCCAAAGCGAAAGCAAATGCAACAGCAACAGCAAAAGCAAAAGCAAAAGCAAACGCAAATGCAACTGCCGCGGGCGAGGGCGCCCGCGCCACACAGGCTAGCTCTCCTGACGATCTGGCCGGCGTTCACGAGCGTGTGGCTGCGATGGCTCCTATCATTCTGGGCAAGGATTTGGCCGATGGGATCGGCGCTACTGTTGGATCTGTCGTTTTGGTTACTTCTCCTCAGGGCGAACTTACTCCGTTTGGCATGGTTCCCAAATACATTCGCTTTCGCGTTGCGGGCATCTTCAACTCCGGATTCTTCGATTACGACTCGTCGTGGGCCTTCATACGGCTGGCCGACGCGCAGGAATTGTTCGGCTTGGGCGACGTGATTTCGGTAATCCAGTTCAAGCTCGACGATATTTATCGCGCGGGCGAAGTGGGCGAGGAACTGGAAAAGGCCGCCGATTCTATCACAGGCAGTGCTGGTTTTATGACCACCAACTGGATGGAGCAGAACAAGCCGCTGTTCCATGCGCTGCGCCTGGAGCGGCTGGTCACGTTCATCACGATTGGCCTGATCGTGTTTGTCGCGGCGCTGAATATTCTGATCTCCCTTACGATGATGGTGATGGAAAAAACCAAAGACATCGCCGTGCTCATGTCGATGGGCACCAAGAAGCGGCAGATCCGGCGCGTGTTCATCGCGCAGGGCATGCTGATCGGAGTAATCGGCACGGCAATTGGCCTGGCGCTCGGCTACGCGATCTCATTTGCGGGCGGACATTATCACTTTATTTCGCTCTCGCCCGAAGTCTATTCCATCGACTACGTTCCCTTCGCGCCGCGCGCCATGGATGGCCTGATCGTCGCGCTGGTCGCGATCGGGATCTCCTTCGTGGCGACGATTTATCCTTCGTGGTCGGCCGCACACATCTTGCCGGCGGAAGCGCTGCGCTACGAGTAGCGCGGCTTTCAGCTATCAAGTCTCAGCCATCCGGAAAGTCAATACCTCACGATGGGAGCTGATGCGCGCGCTCACTCAAGTTTCTGCCATCCGTTATAGACCGGCTTCTCCGCTGGGGGTGAGGCTAATTCGAAAACTGAAGTAGGAGGGATAGTTGGTGAAATCGGGGATGTTACGCCAACTCCGGCCATATATGCACCCATGAAGAGGTCGCTAGTTCTTCTGGAATCCAGTGATTTCCTCAGCCAGTGCGGCCTGCGGATCCTGGACAGCACGCTGTCGCTCTTTCGTTAGCTCCTCTGACTCTACGCCGGGTTTAGCGTCTTTGAGAGCTCGCTTGTAGGCCACGATCAATGCGTCACTGGCGTTCGTGACAACATCGGGTTCGACGCCCGTTCCCTCCCAGTTAGTGTGGGTAATCGGGCTTTTCGTCTGACCGTTGGGAATCAACGCAGCAAAGCCGTAGCCCAACGCGATCTCACCCGTGCTTGAATTTGCGTCCCCCGCAGAGCGCTCACCGACGATGGTAGCGCGATGCGTGTTTTTAAGATCGTAAGCACACAGCTCAGCGGCAGAGTGGGTGCGACGGCTGGTCAGAACAAATAGGGGTTTGCCGAGGTAACGCGGTCCTGCGACGTAGGGCATCGTCCACTTTTGCCGCTCCAGGGGTTGACCATTCTTGCGTTCTAGAATAGACGATAGTTGAGTCGGTTCCTCAAAGAAGTAGCTCAGTAATGCCGTTGCCGTGTCACCGCTGCCACCGCCGTTGCGACGCAAATCCACGATCAGGGCCTCGGTGCCGCCTACAAGTTGCATGGCGGAAGCAAGCGCCGTTCCGGCATCAGAATCAGGCGAGAAATAAGCCAGATCAACGTAGCCAATATTTCCCGGCAAACGGCGGCCGCTCCGAATGCCGTGCCCATTGGCGAGATCAAAGGCACGCGCGTGCTGTTTCTCCGCTGGAGTGGGTTCCTTTTGCACGCCGAGTTCCTCACCAAATGAGACTTCAAGATGATGGTCGCGCCCCACAGCGCGCAAGTCTTCAGTCAGTCTCGCGGCAAGAGCCTTGGAGTCAGTTATGGCACGATACTCAGACCGATGTGATCGTATATGGTTCTCCAATTTTTCCGCGACTTCTGGGAATACATAGTCTCCGAGACCGCTTAAGAGATGGTCCACGATCTCGTCAACCTGTTGCGGAGTAACCGAAGCCGGACGCTGCTCCGCCGGGCAGTGCAGCGCTAAAAGCAAAACAAACACGCAAGTGCAGAGTTTAGGCATGTGTATTCCTCGCCACAAAATATACCTGTCTGGGTGACTGTTCCGGGCCAGAAGTAGGATTGTCTAATGCCTACGCCGGTTCCGCGCAACCGGCCTGGAGCCCGTGTTCCGGGTCAATACGGATAGCTGTTGCAATCAGGATTTTGCAACAATCGAGGCTAGACCCCACGCTGTTTTGATTCAAATCCCGCTTCTGGATATCAGCGGGACTACCATCCTGCAAAGGGTCGAGACCCCTTGTCGAGCTTCTTTTTCGCCGCCCCGTAAGCGAGTCCGACAGGCCCACCGATTGGCATCAGGAGCGCAAGTGCAGAGAACACGGGAGGACGGGCGCGGGCGCCCGTCCTCCACCGGTGTGGCTGCGGTTTACAGCCTGGTGCAGACTGCTTTGGTTTCGGTGTAGAGGTTGAGGACGTCTTTGCCCATTTCTCTTCCCCAGCCGGATTGTTTGTAGCCTCCGAAGGGGAGAGCGGCGTCGAAGATGTTGTAGCAGTTGATCCAGACGGTGCCGGCTCGCAGCAAGGCGGCGAGGCGATGGGCCTTTGAAATGTCGTTGGTCCAAATGCCTGCGGCCAGTCCGTACATGCTGTTGTTGGCGCCGCGGACGAGGTCTTCGGGACTGTCGAAGGGAATTGCGGCTACGACCGGGCCGAAGATTTCCTCCTGCACTACGCGCATATTTTCTTTTGTGTTGGTGAGGACGGTGGGCTCGACGAAATAGCCTTTGTCGCCGAGTTTCTTGCCTCCGGTCATGGCGGTTGCGCCTTCTTTCATGCCGATTTCGAGGTAATTGCAGACGCGCTGCAATTGCTCCTCGGATACCAGCGGACCCATGGATGTTTCCGGTTCCATGCCCGAGCCAACTTTGATCTTCTTGGCTTTGGCGGCGACGCCTTCGACGACTTTATCGAAGACCGGGCGCTCGATGTAGAGGCGCGATCCGGCGCAGCAGCATTGTCCGTGATTGAAGAAGATGGCGCTGGCCGCG
>JBAQJU010000155.1:0-36233 GCA_049300475.1 Terriglobales bacterium
CTCAGCCGAAAGGTCTACCTTGCGCTGTTCGCCGCATCCAGCAGTGATCAGCGCAAGAACTATGGCAGAGCCAATCAGCATCAACACTGGGACAATCCGTCTGTATTTCATGGCTTGCCTCGTTGGAGAATACATTATGCCGTCTGACCGGGCAGTCAAAGTCTTTAGAGATGCCGCTCCGGATTGACCTCCCCGCCTTTCTGTTAGACATTGTGACGGATGGACGCCGAGCAGACTATCGCCGATATCGAGCGACTGGAGCGCATCTTCGCGGTGCCCGACACGAGACCGCTGAGCGCAAGCGACCTCTCGGCTGCGAATCGGAGGCACGACGAGATGCTCGCGCATAGCCCGTGGTTTCGGCTGTGGCAACGGTATGGCGTCTGTTGCCGGGCGCCGTCCCCAGTGCTTCGACTAGGGAAATCGGAAAGCTAGACCTCCGAACCAAGAATGCTCGCCTCTTCCCTACATGCGAATCGGACGATTGCGTTCACTGGATCGTGCCGTCTTCACCAAAGCTGCTCCGGTTCTTCCCGATCACACGCACCTCTTTCCCACGCAGACCTGCGTACTTGATCGCCATGCCGAGGAGCACATATTCGTCTTCTTGATAATCGCCGGCAAAAGCGTCTTGGTGAAGTAAAACTAATTCCGAGTCATCCGCGCATGCTTTCGCAAACTCTGGAAGTTTCTTCCTGATGGTCGCGATCAGGCCGGACTCTCGCTGCATGCGTTCGTCATTGGTCATCGTGCTATGAGAATAGCCGATTCTGAACCAGTGCGAGTTCCACAGGCGCGGAGCATTCCGGATCATCGTTCGCCACATGATTGACCCGGCTGCTCACGGGAAAGCAGCGCATGAGACGAGCATCGTAGGGCTTCAGCAGATCGGACGCCGCATTTGTGTCGTTCATCCCCGGATCAAGCCAAAGTTCATAGCCATCGGGATCAAGGATGACTGGCATGCGGTCGTGGACGGCTGAGGTCAAAGCATTTGCAGTCGTGGTGAGGATCGAGCAGGACTTGACCCAGTTACCACTGGGGTCTCGCCACCGAGATCCCACCGTCCGGCGAAATGCAAACAACTGCCCGTCATTGACTTCAAAGCAGTATGGTTGTTTTGCTTTATCCGTTCGCATCCACTCGTAAAATCCGTCCGCAGGAATCAGGCACCTGCGGGATTTCATCGCATCGCGGAATGCGGGCTTGGTGCTTGCGGTTTCCGATCTGGCGTTAATCATGCTTGGGCGACAGACGGGGATTTCGACCACGAGGGGATCAATCCCCATCGCATCAGCGAGAGTTCGCGGATCGGTTCCTTCAGGTTCTGGCGGATGACGGGGACGGATTGGGTCGGCGCAACATTGAAGCGGGGAGTCCAGTCTGGTGCGTCGGAAACGGCAGTATCGAAGTACTCTTCGACAACCTGCTTTCGCCGCGAGAGTCTGAAACGCCCGCACATGGGGAGATTATGGCAGATCGGGTCGGCGGGTTGTCATTTGGCGAGTGGGCCGGGATGTATGCCTTCGCCAAGAACAAAGCTCGATCCCACGCTACCCACAACAGCCGATGCTCGCGCCAGCCCGAGTTTCTGTCGAATTCGATACACGGCTTCGATGCCAGTGCAATGTGCGCCCATAAGGTTCTCCACCTTGAACTCCCTCATCTTGTCCGCAGTCCAATCCAGTTGCTCATCCGTCGCTGGAAAGAGGTGCAGTCCGCCGATGACTGCCTCCACTGGCTCGTTGGGGAATTCTTGCCGTGCAAACGTGAGTATGTTGACGATTCCCGCGTGCCCGCAGCCAGTGACCACGACTAATCCTTCCGGCGTATTGAGCACCAGTGATTGATCCTCCGGAATTGTGTCCTCGACCAATCCCGCTGGGGTCTGCACTTTTCCGCTGACGCTCCAGTTTCGTTCCGGATACTTGCGGGGCACCGGGCCGGTCAGCCACGCGCCGGGAAAGATTTCCGCCGCCTCGTCATGCTCGATGAATTTTCCACCTGTCGCTTCATACTCTTTCTTCAATGCGATCATGCGGTTATCCTCACCTTCGGGCGCTGGTCTGCTGTAGAAAATGCCGCGTGCGACATGCACCACTGAAAATGCCGAGGGATTCTTCTTCATCATCTCTCTGCGAAGGGTCATGAGCCCACTGACATGATCCCAGTGATTGTGCGTCAGGATCACTTCTCTAACATCGGACAAATCAATCCTCAAGTCGCGTGCATTTTGCAGCACGGTATCGGGATGCGCTCCAGTATCAAGCAGGATGCGATGACCATCGGCTTCGATCAGTGCCGAAAATCCCCACTCGCCGAGCCCTGTCGTACTACCCACCAGCATCGTCGATAGCAACGTCACCTTGAGGGCGTGAATCTGGGCAGGCGGGCTCTGAACACTGGTGGCTGGACTGTTCTGAGCTTCCGGAGGCTGCACGCTGACAATCAGAACCAAAAGCGCGATGAGTGACGCAGAAACGTGTATCCAGCGAAAACGCGAGACCTTGTGCATGAGTTGATACCCCGTGAAGGAATTGATGAAGGAATGGTATCGCAAACAAATCGATCTGGCTAAAGATACACGGGCGGATATGTTGCGGTGAAGGATAGAAAAACGAAAGCGCCCCAGAACCCTCGCGGGTCACGGGACGCCAGTTGAACAGCCCTCCCCCGAAGTCTGCTCGATCTCAACGTAGGCTGTGAGCCAACCTTCGTGAATAGCTCTTGTGTGCGAGGGGCGGCACGCTGGGGTACTCACTCGCGGGTGTGAATGGCATCACGAAGCGTGAAGGACTTAATTCGTCATCCTTAGTCGGCAGTTCATTGACTTTATTTTCCTGCCGCTTCTTTTTTCAGCCGTTCGATCTGCTCTAGATGATTCGGTCCGTGTTTCGCCGTCTTCCCTACATAGTCGCCAACGGTGACCCGGTGATCGAGTTTAGGATGGCGTGCCGACTTCTGCAAATCTTCCACTTTCAGTGGCCTCAGCGCCCTCACATTGGCGTGGCGGTTGAGTCCATAGAGTGCGACCAACCCCGAGGTTGAAAATTTCAGATACCCAAGATTCTTCGCCCAAGCATCTGGGTCAATCGGCGCGATCACGGGGTCTTTGTCAGCGAGCATTTGCCGGATGCGGTAGGCGTACAGGATTTCAGCATCAACCAGATGCACAAGAATCTCCCAGATGCACCATTTGTCCGGTGAGGGTTTATAGCGCAGCGCTTTCTCCCTCAGGCCCAAGACAGCAGCACCAATTTGGTTGGGGCTTTCCTCGGCGGAATTGAAGACTGAAATCAGAGTTGATTCAAAGCACGGGACATCGCCTCTGGGCGGTGTTCTCTGGCCGCCTCATTTGGCCGGAAACGCATCGTGGGAGTTTTTCATTCTCGGAAAGGATGGACTCGGTACTGGACTTGCCCCTTGAATCCGTATCCTATAACTGAGTGTATTTCGTAGTAGTCGTGGCTGTGGGAAAGTTGGAAAGCGGCTTTTCGCTTTCCTACTTTTCCATAGCCTTTTCTACTTCGCACACACTGTCACACTTGCAGAGGGCACCGTGTCGCGCGCCAGTTTTGTTCGTACTGCATCGGGCTGACGTAATTCAGTGTCGAATGAAGTCGCGTCTGGTTATACCAAAGCAGCCAATCGAGAGCTTCATCTTTGGCCTGACGAACAGTTTCAAAATGCTGTCCGTGCAGCCGCTCCACCTTGAGTGATCCGAACAGCGTTTCGCTACATGCGTTATCCCAGCAGTTGCCTTTGCGACTCATCGAAGCCGTAATGCCGCGCTTTCTGAGCAGCTCACGGAAGGGCACACTGGCATACTGGCTGCCTCGGTCGCTAAGAAATATCAGTTCTGTTCGGCGGCCTCGACAGCGTCTGTACCAGGCCATTTCGAAGGCGTCGATCACCAGTTCGCACCGCAGATCCTCTCCCAGCGACCAGCCCACCACCTGGCGGTTGAACAGGTCCAGGACCACGGCCAGAAACAGCCATCCCTCGTCGGTCGGGATGTAGGTTATGTCGGCTACCCATACCTGGTTGGGTCTGGCCGCAGCGAAGTTGCGATCCAGAAGGTTCGGTGCAATCGGCAGGTCGTGTCGGCTGTCCGTGGTCGCGTTCCGGAAACGGCGCTTGCCCCGGGCCCGGATGCCGTGCTGCTGCATCAGCCGTTGCACTCGTTGCTTGCCCACACGAATGCCCTCAGCCCGCAGTTGCCTCCAGATCCTCGGCCAGCCGTAGGCTCCGCGATTTGCCGCATACACGGCGCGCATATGCACCAGCAGCCCTCATTACTCAGATGGCGACGCTGTACCTCACCACGCCGGCAAACTAGGTGTTCATGGTAACCGGCCACGCTCACCCGCAGAACTCGGCACTGCACGCTGATCGGCCACACCCGCCGGTGATCTCGAATAAAGGCGTACTTCATTTCTGGCCTTTCGCGAAGTACGCCGTCGCTTTTCCCAGGATGTCGCGCTCCATCTTCACCCGCCCCAACTCGGCTCGCAATCGACTGATTTCCATTTGCTCAACACTTACCGCCTTGCTGCTGGCCGGACCCTTCAGCCGTCCTTCCCGCTTCGCCTTGACCCAGTTGTACAAGGTTTGCTCAACCACTCCCAGACTTCGTGCCGCTGCGGCTATGCTTTGGCCCGACTCTACCATTCGAACCGCTTCCTGCTTGAACTCGAGCGTGTATTGCGCTCGTGTCGCCTTTGTCATCTCCGTCTCCTTAGCTCTATTGAATCACTCAGCAAGGGATACGTTTTGCGCGGGCAAGGTCAAACCTCGCTGACCGCGTGATCAAGCCAGTTTTCAAGGCAAATGGGTTGGAGTGGAAGGGCTGGCACGCACATCGTCGAGGTCTAGCCACGAATCTTCATGAACTTGGAGTACCGGACAAAGTAATCCAAGCGATTCTGCGCCACGAAGATGTCAGTACGACGCAGAGAAGCTACATCAAGACGGTGCCCCAAGTTGTGACCGACGCCATGAAGCAATTGGAAGCAAGAATGCTCGTGCAGCGGATGTGCAGCGGGTCGCGGTGAACTGCTCGCAAGTAGTTGAGAAAATGGAGCCGACGATCGGACTTGAACCGATGACCTGTCGATTACGAATCGACTGCTCTACCAACTGAGCTACGTCGGCTTTCAGTTTGTGTTCTTTAGTTTACCAAACTGCCGCGATCAGGCTGCGGCGTACTCTGCACTTTGGTCATTCTCCGGGTGGTCATTCTTCCTGCAGAGGAACCGACCTCTATGGTCAGCCACGGACAACTTCCACCTGGGTTTTGCCGGATCCTCCCGGCAAGACTCGCCCCGTCACCCCTTTGGTAAGTCGGGGATCCCGAAGCGACCACGGTGCGCACTTCGCTCAGGACCAAACAAGGAGCGCCCCCCGTGTCGGCGCCTGAATCGATTCGATAGGCGATCACTCGCACTCTTCACTGTGAGGTGAATTGGAAGTACGTTCCATACAAGCTATTGCCCGCCCAATCATACAAATAAGAGCTCACATAGGGCCACCCGATATACATGGAGCACGTTGCGCCACCCGTCAGGTTCGCCGTTGGATGCAACGTTACCGTTTTGTAATCCGCCGAGAACGTGATCGTCGCTGGTACCACCTTGTTCGAGGAATCGTGCAGCGTGAAGCTGGTGCTCGGGTCGAAGGACGCCGGATCCATCGCCTCGCTGAATACGACCTGGATGGTGGTATTGTCGGGAACCGTGGTCTGACCGTTGGTTGGACTTGTCGACACGATTTTGGGTGTGAGCAGGCCAAATCCCGTTCCCGTGGTGAATGACGGCGAGGGGAAGCTGGTTTGTGGGTTGCCGGTAATGTCCATGACTCCCGTTACGTTGACGGTGTACACGGTGCCAGTAGCCAGCGGCAGCAGCGGCAGCAGTTGGATGCCCTTGTTGCCGTCGAACAGGGACACCGTGGTCGGAACGACGGCGCTGCCCTGATTCAACGTCACGCCTTCAAGTGAAGCGGGAGAAATCGCTTCATTGAACAGGATCTGTACGGGCGCATTAATGGGCACCCCGGTGAAGCCGTTTGGCGGACTAATCTGCTGCACCATTGGTCCGGCGGTATCGGTACCGGATCCAGCAGTGAAGCCAACGCAGAAGTTTTGCTGCGGGTTTCCGACGAGGTCGGTCAGGTAGTAACTGGATAGATAGTACGTTGTCCCGGCAGTCAATCCGGTAGTGGGCACGAAGAAGATCGTCGTCTGGTCGGCGCTCCACGAGACCGTCGCTGAGATATATGGCCCATAGCAGTAGCTGGAAGAGATGCCGAGATACACGGCACCATCGACGCTGCCTTCATCCATCGGCTTGTTGAACTGCAGAGCGAAGGCAGCATTTGTACCGACCGTCTGCCCGCTCTGCACGCTGGAATTGATCACGTAGGGCGTGGTGAAATCGGCGCCCGCTGCCGTGGTGAAATTGGTGGTCTGGCTGGAGACAGCCACTCCCGCCTCGCTGGTGACACTGCTGATAGCGATCGCCATCTTCGTGCTGGCGGGAAGTGGAGCCTGCGGAATAATAATGGTGCGAGTGTAGTCGGGCGTGAAGCTGATGCTCGACGGCACCGCGGTGATCGAGCCGCCACTCACCTGGATGGAACTGCCCGTCACCGAGACCGGATTGATCGCCTTGTTGAAGGTTGCGCTGACGACGGCGTTGGTTCCGATGTTGGCGGACGCGTTCGGTGGAGCGACCGTCAAAATGGTGGGTTTGACAGTGTCGACGGCTGTGCCCGCGGTGAAGGACATGTTGCAGTAGCTCTGCGCCGCCACGCCGTCGGTGTTGGTGACGCTGTTGATGCACACCTGGTACACCGATCCCGATACCAGGTTGCTGGTGGGAGCGATGTTGATGACTTGACCGTTGCCCACGAGCGATAACGTCGGAATCAGATAGGTCGCAGTGCTGGACTGGTAGAGCCGCACGTTTGAGCTGTTAATGCTGCTCGCCGCCAGTGCCTGGTTGTACTCCACCTGAATGACGGTGTTCAGAGGCACATTGGTGGCACCCGGGAACGGGTTGACCGCTTGGACCGTGGCCGCCGTATTGGCCGGAGATCCTGCCACGGTGAACTGTCCAGAGAAGGATGTCAGGTAGTTGCCGTAAATGTCCTGTGCCGTCGAGTTGAGGAAGACTCGCATCGATGCGCCTGCGCTGATTGGCGAGCTAGGCGTGAATTCTATGCTCTGCCCGTTGCCGCCAACACTGGTCGTGCCTGAGATCAAAACTCCGTCCTGCGAAATGTAGAGCGCACTGGCAATCGAACCAGCATTCATGGGCCCGCTGGTGAATAAGGTGATCACCGCATTGGCGGGAACACCGGTCGCGCCGTTGCCGGGGCGCATGCTGATTACAGTCGGGGCGGCATTGGAAACTGCCGGCGTCGTGGTGAACTCTGCGGTCGTAGTAGGCAACGCGTTCCCGGAGAGATCCGTGATAAGACTGGTCGCTGTGACGGTGATGGTGGCGCCGGCGGGCAGTGCGGAGTTGTTGTAGTTGAGGACGACGGTGCGATTGTCGCGAGAGATGGAGGTCGCCGGGTTGAGCGGCACGTCTCCATTCAGGAGATTGACGCTGCTCGAATTAATCGTGGACGGGTTGATGGACTTCGAGAACGTGAGCACGACTTGCGTGTTCAATCCAACATTGGTCGCGCCGTTCCCCGGTGTAATGGTTACTGCCGGAGCAGTGTGGTCGATAGTATTGGCAGTCGTAAACGTGCCGGCGTTGTTATAGGCGGTATTGCCTGCCTCGTCGGTCAGGCCGTAGATGTACATGCCCATTACCTGGTTGGCCGGGTACTGGCTCAGGGGTGTGAAGGTCACCGTCGAACCGGTTACGCTGAAGGTGCCCGCCACATATTCACTGCCGCAGCCTCCGATGCAGACTTCTACAGTCTGCGTGTTCACCGACGCCGGATTGATCAGATTACTCATCGTAAACGTAACTGGATTTGTCACCGATACGTTGCTGGCGCCATTGCCGGGATTGGTCGAAACCAACGTGAACGATCCGATGGCATAACTGGCTGTGCCGGTCGTGAACGAACTGCTAAATGTTGTGACCGCATTGCCCTCGACATCTTTGAAGCCGCCGATCGACACGTTGTAAACGGCAGACGCGATTAGTGCAGTGGAGGGTACAAAGGTAAGCGTGACGCCGTCGCTCGCCAACGTGAGGCCTCCAGTGATTGCACTGCCACCCGAAGGCGTAACTGTAATCGAACTTCCGGTTACCGTCGTCGGATCGATCGCGTTACTCATTACCGCGACAATCTGCGCGTTTCGGGGAACTCCTGTCTGCGCATTTACAGGGCTGATAGTGCGCACCGTGGCAGAAGTCGTGTCTGAACCAGCGCCGGTCACGAAGTTGGCGGAATAGCCATACCCGGCGTTACCGGCAACGTCGAAGTAGTCGTAATATCCCACCCTGATCTGGTAAGAGACGTTCGGCTCGAGCGGTGAACTGGGCGTAATGATTGCCGTCACACGGTCGGCACTCATGCTGACCGTGGCTGGAACGTACTGGTTGGTCGCCTGGTTGTATAACTCGATTGACCCATTGTAATAGAGCTCGTTCGAGCTGCTGACGATACTGAGCGGATTCAGCCGTTCCGTGAAGACAATGCGCGGCGCCACGTTAGTGCCGACGTTGGTGGCTCCGTTCGGAGGATCCGTGAGCGTTACCTGCGGAGTAAGCAGGTCGAACGTTGGCCCGGTTGCGAAGGTATTCGTAACCGCACTCGCCATGTTGTTGCCGGCCGTGTCCTGGACTCCGGCGATAGTCAGCGTGTAGCTGGCGTTCGGGAGTAATGGCAGCATCGGCGTCAGCGTCAGCAACTGGTTGGCATCGCTAAACGTTGGCGTGAAGGCGACCGGGTTGCTGCCCGTCGCCAGCGCGATCTGGCTGATGGTCGCGGGGTTGATTGGCTCGCTAAACAGAATTTGGACCGGGGCGTTTGTCGGAACCTGGGTCTCGTTGTTTTCAGGGCTGGTGTTGATGACCGTTGGCGGATTCGTATTGGCGCTGAACGATGTCGTGAAACCAATGCAGAAGTTCTGCTGCGGGTTCCCGTCCAGGTCCGTCAGGTTATAACTCGCCAGGTAGTATGTTGTTCCCACGGCTAGTGGGCTTGTTGGCACAAACGATATTGTAGTCTGGTCGGTGCTCCACGAAATTGTGGCCGGCACATACGGACCATAGCAGTAGTTGGATGAGACGCCGACATCGATTGCATCTTCGAGGCTGCCAATGTCCATGGGCTTGCTGAACTGCAGGGTGAATGCGGAATTGACCGGAACATTCGTCTGCCCGCTCTGTACGCTCGGGTTGATCACAAAGGGCGCGGTGAAGTCCGGTTGCGGCGCCGTGGTGAAGTGCGTCGTCGTGGCAGCGATCGCGTTGCCGGCCTCGCTGGTAACGCCGCTGATCGTGACCGTCATCTGGGTGCTTGGCGGGAGCGGTGCCAGTGGCGTAATAGACACGCGAGTGTAATCGGGGCTGAAGCTGATGCTTGATGGCACTTCCGTGGTCGAAGCTCCGCTCAACTGGATGGTCGTGCCGCTGACCGAGACCGGATTGATGGCCTTGTTGAAGGTCACCGCGATCAGGGTATTAGTGCCGATGTTGGTCGAGGTGTTGGTCGGCGCCTGCGACAGAATCGTGGGCGCGGCTGTATCGACGGCTGTGCCTGCGGTGAAGTTCATGCAGTAGTTCTGCGCCGCCACCGAGTCCGCGTTGGTCACATTATTGACACACACCTGGTACTGCGAACCCGATACGAGGTTGCTGGTGGGAGCGATGTTGATGACTTGACCGCCGCCCACCAGCGACAGCGCCGGCGTCAGGTAGGTTCCGGTGCCGTATTGGTCGAGCGTCACGTTCGAGTTGGTGATCGTGCTGGGGGCCAACGTCTGGTTGTACTCAACTTGAATGATGGTATTGAGTGGTACGTTGGTGGCGTTCGGGATCGGATTCACGGCTTGTACGGCCGCCGCCGTGTTGGTGGGAGATCCCGCCACCGTGAACTGTCCCGAGAAGTTCGACAGCGCGACATTGCTGGCACTATGGGCGGTCGAATTCATATAGACCTGAATCAGGTCGCCCGCATTGAACGGAGCGCTCGGCGTAAATTCAATCGCCTGGCCGTTGCTGAACAGTTGCACCGATCCCGAAACCACCACGCCGTTATCGGTGACGTTCAGGGCTCCGTTGATCGTGGAAGGATTCATCGCGATATTGGTAAACAACGTCACACCTGTAGTGGCAGGAACATTGGTTGCACCATTGGCGGGCCGCATCGCGATTACCGACGGTGAGGTGTTCGAGAGTTCCAGCGCCACCGTGAATTGACTGGTGGTATTCGCGAGAGAGTTGCCCGATAGATCTTTAATGCCGCTGCTGAGCCCGACCGTGATGATTGCGCCCGAAGTAAACGCGCTGCCATTGGGATTCATGACAATCGTGCGATTATCGCGAGAGATGCTGTAGCCGTAATTAAGGGCGGCGTCGCCACTGAACAGTGACACCGTAGTCCCGCTGATGGTCGATGGGTTGATCGACTTGGAAAAGGTCAAGACGACCTGGCTGTTGAGGCCGACATTGGTGGCGCCGTTGGCCGGCGAGATGGTTACGGTTGGGGCGGTCTGGTCGACAGTGTTGGCGGTGGTAAACGTGCCCGCGTTGTTATAGGCCGTATTGCCGGCTTCGTCGGTCAGCCCATAGATATACATGCCCATAACCTGGCTGGCCGGATACGGACTTTGTGGAGTGAAGGTCACCGTCGCGCCATTTACAACGAAGGTTCCCGCGACATACTCGCTGCCACACCCGCCGATGCAGACCTCTACGGTCTGGGAGTTTACCGACGCCGGGTTGATCAGGTTACTCATCATGAACGTCACCGGGCTGGTTACCGATACATTGGTGGCGCCGTTGACCGGACTCGTCGAAGAAAGAGTGAACGATCCGCTGCTGTATGACGCCGTGCCTGTGGTGAATGAACTGGTAAACGTCGCAACGGCATTGCCGTTTATATCGCTGAAGCCTCCGACCGAGACGTTATAGACCGTCGTAGCAGTTAGCGCCAATTTCGGCACAAAGGTCAGCGTGACATGGTCGCTGGCCAAAGTGACCGTTCCGGCAATGGCGCTGCCGCCCGAAGGTGTAACCGTGATCGAGTTATTGGTAATCGTCGTGGGATCAACAGCGTTGCTGATCACGGCGGTAATTTGCGCGTTGAGCGGGACTCCAGCCTGCGCGTTGGTGGGAGTGATGGTGGCGACTGTGGCGGAACTGGTAACGGCGCTGGGTCCGGTGTAGAAGGTCGCGCTCGAGCCGTAACCGTAGTTGCCGGCAATGTCAAAGTAGCAGTAGTAGCAGAGACTCACGTAGTAGTAAGTATTTGGCAGGAGTGGCGCGCTGGGCGTCAGCGTCGCAGCTAATCGGTTTGCCGAAACCGTCACGGCGGTGGGAACGACGATTCCGGAGTCGCCATAAATCAACTGCAACGCTCCGGGAATAGTTAGCTCGTTGACCGGCTCGCTAAACGTTATGTGCGGCGTCACATTCAAACCAACACCGAACGTCCCGTTTGGTGGATCGGCAAGCACCATAGTGACAATAGTGGTATCGCTGGTCGTTCCGGTCGTGAAGCTGAAGCTGCCCGGATTAGTCAGTGGATTCCCGGTCGTATCGGTGATTTGCACGCTATAACTGACGGTATAAGTTGTGCTAGCCGTCAACGCACTGATGGGCGTGAAGGTAACGGTCTGATCGTTGGCGGAGTAAGTGAAGGTACCCGGAACCGCATTGCCGCCACTCTGCATCGAGAAGCCATTCTGCGCGGTGATGGGATCGATCGGGGTATTAAACTGCAAGACGATCGGCGTCGCACTCGAGTTCCCATTTAGAGGAATGTTCGTGTCGCCGTTCATGGGACTGGTGCCGGTAAGGTTTGGCCCAGCGGTGTCATTGCTGAAGGCGGTGGTGAAGGAGTATTCCTGGCCCGGCAGGTTATTGCCGCAGGTATCCTGCACATACGGTGAGTTCCAGCTCAGGTACGTGTAAAACGTATGGCCAGCGGGCAGCGATTCGCTGGGGATAATCGTCGCAATCGTGCCCGACGCATCCACACTTATGGTGGCCGGAACTTCGTGGTAGTAGTTGTTGGTATCGAAAAAGAGGACTGTACCCGAGTTTCCCAGCGTTAAAGTGCTGCGATTCATGGGCGCGCTGAACTGCACCTGCATCTGGGTGTTGAGCGGTATGTTGGAACCGCCACTCACGGGGCTGATGTGCAGCACGGTCGGCGCTGACGAAGTGCAGGTCTCGACCCGCATTCCGTTCGTCACGGTCAAAGTTTGCGATCCAGTCTGAATTTGCACTGTGCGATAGCCGGTCGAAGCGCTGGAAGTGACCAGACTCGCTGTCAGACTGGTGGCGCTGTTAACGGTCACAGGACCGAACGTGCCCGCGGGCGCACCACCGACCGAAACTCCCGGGCCAAAATTGGCTGTTGTCGTTCCACCGGCCCAGTTTGTGAATGCTCCGGTTATGCTCACGCTCTCGGTCGCCGTGGGCTGAATCGTATTCGGACTGATAAGTGTTACCTGCGACACTCCGGCGATCACAGTGAACGTTGCGGTCACCACTTGCGAGCCGGTGGTGATGGTGACATTGCGTTGTCCGGCAGTTGCCACATCATCAATCGTGACCGGAATTGAGGCGCTTGTCGGACCATTTACGGTAAGCGTGCCGGTGGTGACGTCGGCTCCAAAGCTGACTATCGTCGTTGGTCCGAAATTGGTGTTCGTTCCAGTAATGACAATTGTCTGTGAAGTACCCTGGTGCGCCGAAGCCGGATTGAGCGTGGCGCTTGGAGTCGTTCCTTGGGCTTGTACTGTAAAGGCACCAGCCAGCGTGGCTATTTCGCCTCCGGTGGTCACCGTAACCGCGTTCGATTGCACCGGCGCGTTCTGGCCAATATTAATGGTGGCGACCAGGGCCGTGTCGTTGTTTACCGCGATATTTGTAACCGCGATCCCCGGGCCTAAGGAGACGACCGGCGCTGCCTGGGTAAAGTGCGTCTTATAACCGGTGACCGTAACTGCGAGGTTGTTAGTGTTCTGGTATCCCGTATTCGGCGTGACGGAGGCAATGCTTGCCGGACCCGCGGCAACACTGAACACAGTCGTTGAGCTGATGGCCACCTGGTCTCCCATCGTCGCTGTTACGGTGCGGGGACCCACCGTCGCAAGCGGCGAAATTGTGATGTTCACAGTTGCCGAAACCGCGCTGTTGATGGAAACCACCTGATTTACAGTGACACCCGCGCCAAAGCTAAAGACTGTGCTGCTGTTGAAGGATGTAAGTGTGCCAGTGACCGTTACATTTTGGGTGGCGCCTTGCGCTACGCTGATCGGATTCGCCGAAGTGATCGAGGGGCCCATCCCGATGGTGAAGGCCTGCACACCGGTCGCGACCTCTCCCAAGGTCGTCATCGTAACCGTGCTTTGCTGGACGCTGGCCGATGCGGAGACCGTGATGTTTACGGTTGCGTCGAGTGCGCTGTTCACCGTCATGCTGTTGATGGAGGTTCCGGGTCCGAAGTATGGAATCGTATTGCTTTGATTGAAGTTTGTATTCGCCCCGGTCACTTCCACATTGAGCGTTTCGCCCTGCTCGGCCGTGGCAGGGGTTAAGGCCGCAATCGTCGCTGGGCCAGAGGTCACGAGGAACGCATTGGGCAGCGTGAGTATCTGCGTGCCCGTGGCGACCGTCACTGTCCGATACCCGGTATAGGCCGTGGGCGAGATCTGCCCGCTCGCGCTGATTGAGGTTGGGCTGGTCACCGTGACCGAGTTAATCGTGATACCGGCGCCCAGGCTGAAGCTGGTGGTGCCTTGCAGCCAGTCGGTAGCTTGTCCGAGGATGGTGAAGGTTACGTTACCCTGTTGCGGGCCGGACGCGGGTCCAGAGGACAGGATGACGGGCGTCGCTGCCAGCACTACGAATGCATTGTTCAGCGAGGCGATTTCGCCGCTGGTGGTGGCGGTCAAGTTGTAAGCTCCGACCGTTGCCAGCGGATTGATCGAGATGGTGAGCGTGGCATCGGTTGCGTCCGGCACGACAGTATTGGTAACGCTGACCCCGCTAGCAAAGCTGAAAATCGTACTGGAACCCCAGTGCGTATTCAGTCCCACAACTTGCAATTGAGTTTCGTTATCGCCCTGGTTGCCGGTGTTCGGTGTGACCGAGGCAATTGTTGCCGTGCTGGGTGTGACCGTGAATCCGACAGGATAGGGACTCTGTACCGTAACGCCACCGGTTGTGGCCGTGACTGCCCGGTAGCCGAGAGTCGCGAGCTGGCCAACCGTGATCGGCACGTTGGCGATGGTAGAACCGAGGATGGTCGGAGTGCCTACCGTGATTCCGGGGCCGAAATCGAAGACGGTTGTTGAGTCAAAGGTGGTGTATTGACCGATAACATTTACCGTCAGCGACGCACCCTGCATGCCCGACGACGGGTCCACAATCGAGATCGTTTGGACCGCGCCGCTGTTGGGATCGATTACCGTGAACTGCACCTGCTCGGTCTCGGTGCCAGTGGTCAGTGTGATGGTGCGCGAACCGAGCGCGGCGCCGCTTGGAATTAAAATATTGGCGATCGCCGACGTCAGGCTCGTGACCTGGAAACTGTTGACCGTAATATCCGAGCCCATATCAAAAGCAGTTACCGACGGATCCCATTGCGTGTAGATGCCGCTGAAGCTGAGAGTCAGCGTCTGGCTGAGCAAGCCGGAATTCGGAGTGTAATACCCAATAAACGGAGTTGGTGGCGGCGTGACCTGGAACGTGTTGCTGAGCAACTGCGAGCCGTTCTGTACGCTCACATTGCGGAAGCCAATCGTCGCCGCTGGATCGATGTTGATGATCGCCGTCAGGTTCGTATCGCTGTTGACGGTCACGCTCTGGACTGTGATCCCTGCACCAAAGCTGACAGTGGTAACGCCCGTTAACCAGTGTGTGTAAGCGCCGGTGATTTCCACGTTTAAGTTCGTCGCGCCAGGTTGTGCGCTTCCAGGAATAACTGACAATACCGCCGGACCACCTGTAATGAGGAAAGCACTTGCATCGGTAAGCGCTTCGCCAGCCGTCGTCAGGTAAATCGAACGAAGACCCAGCAACGCCGTTGGAGAAATGGCGATACTGACGGTCATGCTGGTGGAGCTGTTCACCGCGACGTAGTTCACATGGATGTCGTTGAGATAATCCAAAACACCGGGCATGTAGAACTGCGTCAATCCCTGCTGCCAATGCGTATTCTGCCCGGAGATCTGCAGGATGACCTGCTGGCCTTGATTGCCACTCGACGGCGTAATTCCGCCGATGATTGCGGGACCCGCGACCACACTGAATAACGATCCAGATACGATTTCGGCGCCCCCGCTCAACTGCGTTGTGACGGTTACGGTTCGTCCACCAATCTGTGCGAGCGGGTCGACGGCAAGATTGACGGTGAGGCTGGTAGCGCTCTGCACGACAACATTCGAGACCGTAATCCCCTGACCGAAGGTGACGGTGGGAGAAGCACTGGTCCAGTGGGTGAACTGACCGATGAGTTGCACTGCCGTGAGCGTTTGTCCTTGTTCGCCAGAAACGGGGCCGACGCCATTCAACGTGGATCCATTTTGCGGGGTTACGGTGAATGCTTGAGCGAGCGTCGCATTTTCGCCCAGTGTGCTCATGGTGGCGATGTGCAGTCCCACCGAAGCGGTGGTCGGGACAGCAACCTGCACGGTGGCGTGAGTGGTGTCGATCACCTGAACATTGGAAGTGCTGATATCGGAACCGAAGTTTGCCTTGGTCACCCCCGCCCGGAAATGTGTGTTCTGACCGGTTACGGCAACCGTAAGAGTGGTTCCGAGTGGCGACTGTGTCGGGGAGACGCTGGTGACGACGGCCGGTCCCACAACAATACAGAACTGATTTGCCAGTTGGACCTGCTGGGTTCCAGTGGTCACAGTCGCGGTTTGGCAAGGTTGCGGGACTAGCGCATCAACGTATGCGAGCGGATCAACTGTGATGTTCACCAAGCCGGTCACCGAATCCTGCGCCAGGAACGAGTTCACAGTGATTCCGGGACCAAAACTAGCGGTTGTTACCGGACCATTGGCGGGATTGCTGTTCCACAGAGTGGATTCGCCGAGCACCTGAATATTGAGCGTCGCGCCTTGCTGTGCCTGATTGGGAACCGTGCTCAACAGAACCGGTGTCGTCGAAACAATGTCCAGCGCCTGGCTCAGCGTAACGGCTTCGCCGCCGGTAAAGACTGTGAGTGTGTGGAATCCGAGCGACGCCGTCGAAAGCACAGTGATTTGGATTGAGGCGTGCGTCTCATCGGTCACGGTCACAGCATCTGCCGATATGCCTGAGTCAAACGCTGCGGTTGTTTCGCCTTGCAGCCAGTGCGTACCAGTACCGCCCAGGGTCAGTGTCAGAGTTTCGCTCTGAGCGGCTGTTTGAGGAGTCGCCTGGAAAGTGATGGTTCCCGATGCGGCTCCGGTGGTAACCGAAAAGCCCTGGCCGGTGGCAACCTCGACGATATCCCCGTTGATGTCAGTCGTGATGGCTGTGCTGGAGTTCGGTCCAATGGGGGCGGTTGGAGAGACTGCCAGCGTCAAAGTCGCGGTTGTAGCACTCGTCACTTCCGTATCCACTACGGTCACACCGGCGCCCATGATGAACGTGGTCAAGCCCTGCACCCAATTCGTCGCCGCGCCGGTCACCTGGACGTTGCTTAACGTTTGACCCTGGTCACCAGTTGAGGGCACGATGCTGGCAATCAGCGGGACTTGACAATTCACCAGGAACGAAACTGTTAACTGTTCCGAGCCGGTATTTATGTAAGCCGAGCGCCATCCGCATGCCGCCGTCGATGCAACAGTGATCGTGGCATCCAGTAGTGTGGAGTTCACCGCGTTGAGCGACGAAACCGTGATGTTCGGCCCAAAACTCAAGGTGGTTGTTGAGCCAAAATGCGTATTCTGTCCAACGATTACAACGGGAGTCGCACTGCTCGCCGGAGGTGCGTAGTACGGAGTGATGCTGACGATCTGAGCCGCAGCCACATTGAATGAAGTGGTGACAATCTGGCTGCCCGTCGTAAGCGTGATGGTACGTGGACCCGGCAAAGCACTCGCGGCTACAAACAGTGTGGCGTTCGCTGTGCCGGTTGTTCCTCCCACGCAATTGTTAAGCGTGGCCGAGGTTGAAAGACTCTCGCCGGAAGCGGCAAAATAAACTCCGGTGCCGCTAATCGTAGCCAGAGTCAGTGCGCCTGAATTTGGAGGGCAGACGATCTGATAGAACTGCGAGATGAATGTCACGGGCACTTTTTGGCCCGGCATTGCGGTCGACGGGGTAACGGCTACACTCGGTGTCGCCGCGTAAACCGAGAACGGCGCGTTCAGGATTTCCCCACCCGTTGACATGTAGAAGTTGTTCGCGCCTACACAAGCCGCGGCGGGAATCGTGATGTCAAGAACGGCGTCCAGATTGTCGAGCACCGTCACCCGGTTGACGGTTATGTTCGGGCAAAGTGGAGGATAGGGCGACGGGAAGACCGCCTGCGTCGAGCCCTGCACCCAGTGTGTATTGACCCCGGTTACCTTGAGGCTGATGAGGGCTCCGCCCTGCGGACCGCTGTCTGGTACTACGCTGGTGATGCTTGCGTTGGATGGCGGCACCATGAAGCTGAAGGGAAAATCCGAACTGCCGGATGTCAAATCGCCGGTCCGCGCACCTGTCTGTGCGGTACAAGAGACCTTTATGGGGACCGTCACACTGGTTGCGGAGTTCACGGTCAGCGGGGCAGTCTGCGTGATATCGCTGCCGAACGTAACTGTGGGAGGATTGGCCACGAAATTCGTGAGGATTCCCGTGATCGTGATGTTGCCCGACTGACACTGGGCAAGCGAACCTGGCACAACTGTATTGAGCGAGGGCGTGGCCTGGGTCACGCTGAAGGCATTGGCGAGTGAAGCCATTTCGCCGCCTGTGGAGACGCTCAGGTTGTAGCTGCCCACGGTCGCTGCTGGGCTAACCGCCAAACTGAGCTGCAGGCGGGTCGGACTTAATACGTTCACCGCACCAACATTGATTCCGCTGCCAAAGGAGACTTGTGTCGCGCCCGGCAGGAAGTCGGTATTGGTTCCAGTCACTATGACAGAAAGAAGGTTAGCGCCTTGCTGCCCGCTGTTTGGGGAAATGGAGACGATCTGTGCGGCGTCCGGAGTGACTTGAAATGCATTCAGAGCGGAGATGACGAACTCTCCACCGGTAACGAGCGTGATCTGCCGTCCACCAATGTCGGGTAGTGCGGTTGGACTCGAGGCTGGCGTATAGGGGCTGATCGAAATGTTCGCGACCACGTCTGTGCTGTCGCTTACCGTCAGCGGCGAATTGATTGTGATCCCAGCGCCAAAGTTTCCGTACGTCGTGCCTTGTGCAAAGTGCGCCCCATCCGCATGCAGGGTGACGGTGAGATTTTGAGTACCTTGCGCAGCGGTGGCTGGGCTGATGGTCTGAAATGAGAGACCCGTCGACGTAGTGACCGCAAAGCCGGTGGTCAGCTTCGCGGCTTCCTTGCCCGTTGTGACCATGACAGTACGCGCGCCCGCTGTGGCATTGGAGGCAATCGTCACTGTCGCCGTGCACTGGGTGAGCGTGGGGCATTGTTGATTCGAGAAGGTGATGCCTGTACCAAAACTCAATATTGAGGATGAGGAGAAGTGCGTATTGGTTCCGTTAATCACTACACCGGTTAACGAGGTGCCCGCCGAGCCCGCGCCGGGCGAAACACTTGCGACCACTGCTGTGGGCGGCGTGTTCGTGCCCGTTCCGCTAAGGGCAACCGCGATCTGGCTGGAACTTGATGCCTCCATGACAGTCACATTGCCGGTGCGCTTGCCGGTTGCCGTTGGATCGAAGGCGATCCACAGATTGCAACTCGAATCCGCCGGTATCACGCCGCCGCAGTCATCGTTGGCCGTGAAGTCTCCGGTCACAGATTCGGTGATTGGGTCCGCAACCGTCTGGTGATTCGTAAGAACGACCTGTTTCAGCGGGCTGGAACTGCCCACCAGTTGCGTCGCGAACACGAGGCTTGTCAGATTCGCCGAAACCGGGGTGATTCCGACGCCGCTCAGCGCCACCACTTGAGGGCTGAGTGGGGCGTCATCGTTCAGAGTCAATGTTCCGGGACGAAGCCCGGCCACCATAGGCTGAAATAGCAGCGTGTAGGTGCAACTTGCGCCGGCAGACAGCGTTGTCCCTTCAGCGCCGCAGGTCGTGCTCTTAATTAAATAGTCTCCGGTCAGACTCGAACTGCCCCACGTAAGTGCCGTTTTCTGATTGTTCTTAAGCGTGATGACGGTGGACTTGCTCTGCAGTCCGACGGCTGTGGCAGCGAAGCTGATGGTTGGAGACGCTGGAGAAATAGTTACAGGCGGTTCCCCAGCTCCTGACAGAGGCACCTGGATTGGGCCTCCCGGAGCGTCCGGCGAACTGATCACCAACGTCCCTGTGAACGAGCCGGAAGCCTGCGGCGCGAACTGGATTGAGAGTTTGCACGAGGCGAGCGCGGCGATCGGAGGCGCACATCCGCTGACCGAGAAATCGCTGGCATTGCCCAGCACGGACAGCGAGAGCGAGTTCAGCGGGTTGGATTGGTTGTTCGAAAGAGTGATTGTTTTCGCGACGCTGGTTGTACCTTCTATTTGCGCAGCAAAGACTGCGCTTGTGGGACTGACCGTCAAAGCGAGAACGCCCGCTCCGGTAATCGCCACGGCCTGCGGGCTGGTTGCGGCATCATGCGTGACGATCAACGTGTCGTTGTCGGTTCCCAGCTTCTGCGGCGTGAACACGACCGTGAACTTGCACGAAGCGTAGGGGGCGAGAGTTCCAGTACATCCACCGCTGACCGGACTCAGCACCGTGTAGTCGGAATTCGGACTGCTAGCCGATATCAGATTGAGGGCAACACTCTGGTTGTTGGTGAGCGTGATCGTATGCGTCGAACTCGAGCTATTCTCCGCGACATTGCCGAAGGCAATCGTTGTGGGAGAGATCGTTGTAGCCAGCACACCTGTTCCCGACAGCGGGACGGGAATACTGGTGACGCCATCGCTCACCGTCAGGGTCGCCGGCCGGCTGCCAGTGACAGTGGGAACGAAGCTGACGGAGATGGTGCAACTGCCACCCTTGGGCACAGTCCCTGAGCAATTCGAAGATGTGGCATAGTCCGTAAGAGAACTAAGCGTAAAAGTAATGGGTCCGGTTGCAGTGTTCTTCAGCGCGAGGTTTTGGCTGGCGCTCGCGGTACCCAGCACCTGATTCCCAAAGGCCAGTTTCCTGGGCGTGAGCGTGAAATCTGCCGCTTGAGCAGTACGCGCAAGAACAGTAAGTCCAAGGGTAAGAAGCAGGAAGAGAAGTGCGTATCGTTTCATCGGTAGCGCCCCCTATGCCCAAGGCGTGCAGGGCCCGATCATCACCAACAAGCCAATTGGGGGAAAGGGCGACATTCAAGAGTCTCGCCCTAGAGGGGGAGTTGCCAGGTTGCTAACGATTGAGTGGTGCAATCGCGATGCCAACCGTTGCATGTGTTTGTGCCTCCATATGCATTTACTTAGCCGCTTTAGACAAAGGAAAGTGAAAAAGTGTGCAGAGGAGTGGTGGATTAGGCAGCAGCTAATTCGTACTAATAATGTCGGAGTCGGCGCCACAGCCGTGAAGGGTGCGGGCGGGATCGGTCTCAATGCGCCCTTCGACGGAAGCCAAAAGCCAGTCGCAATTGACGGCTACATCAGCTCAGTAACCTTCGCTCCGACCGTAAGGGGCGTGCGCAGCGGCACGTTGAACGTGACCGGCAGCGAGAAGGCCAAAGCGGTGTTGCGCTGACTGGAACATAAGAAAGCCACCGGCCCCAATCAGTCATGCTTCGTCGGTTATTTCGGACTTCAATTCCTGCTTCCGCCGAAATCCTACAACCGAGATTGACTTACCACCGTCCCCCCAAATGGCGGCAAAACTCACGAAGTGACAATATCGGCTCTATCCGAAAACGCTGGTGCTGTATCGGATGCGCCCCGTCGTGGAGTGCCAGGTAGATGCGGGAGGCGTGTGGGCGCGTCCGGAAGTGACGTGCAAAATCCTCGATCGTTTGGATGGAGCGGTCGATGGTAGTCTGAGCGTAATTACGACGCTCGAGTTCTTCGAGCCCTTCAACAGAGAGCCAATCAGAACGTGGCAAGATCGCCGGTTGTTATACGGGCGCTTGCGCATTGCGCGTGATATAAAAGTCCTTCTGTCCGAGATGATTGTTCTCTCGCGTTTGGTCCCATGCCCAACCAATCAAATACGGTGGTCATCGATGGCGTGTGGCGGATGGAGTCCCATGTCCGCAACGGTGAGGCGGTCCCGCTGACCGGCGTTCTTTTCATGACGGCAGGCCGGTGGTCCACCCTCTATTTCATCCCTGAACCCGGCGCAAATGAGTGCTGGGGCAGCGCCGAATCGGGCCGGTACGACATGAAAGGTGACCAGCTTACCTTCCATCATGAGTTCACATTTCAAGGCGGGGGCGGCAAGAAACTACTGATCGATTTAGCTTCGACCACGGTTGAAATATGCAAGATCGTATTGACCTCTGAAATCCTGGAAATTCACTTTCCGAGCGGGAACGTAATCCATTGCCGGCGATATTCCGAATGATGGCTCAAGCTCCCCTGATTCCACCCGAAAAACCGTCCTCAAGGGAATACCAACCCCATTTGCGGCGGGAGATCAGCCTGCTTGGCCTGGTGGCCACGGCGGTAGCTGCCATGGTTGGAGTCGGCGTGAACATCCTGCCATTTATGGTGCAGCGTTCGCAGCCGGGGATTGGGCGATGGGTTCCAGCGGCTTACATGGTGGCAGCCGTTCCCGCAGTGCTCGCCGCGCTTTGCTATGCCGCACTGGTATCGGCCATGCCGCGCGCCGGCGGGAGCTATGTTAATGTGAGCCGCGCTCTGAATCCGTTTGCCGGTTTCATTGCCAGCTTCTCGCAGTGGTTTGGACTCTGTATGGCCATGGGCGTGGTGGCTTATTTTCTGGTTCCTGTGATCCGTGACCTGCTGGCCGAGGCTGGCATCATAAGAGCCGCGGCGGCACTGGATCTCATCATGCCCAGGTTGTGGGTGTCTCTTCTCGCGATATGGCTGGCATGGTTAGTGAATCTCCTGGGTATCCGTCTTTATGAGCGCAGTGTGGTGCTCATGGCGGTGCTGACGATGGTGGCTCCGATCATTATGACGGCAGCCGCTGTTTTGAACTCTCCGCAGACTGCCTTGGTGAAGCTGCAAACAACAGCCCCGGTGCCGCTGCCAACGGTTGCTATGCCGCGGATGACGCTGGCGATCTTCCTCGGAACGGCGGTTGTCTTGTTCTCGTCTTTCATCGGTTTTGATGCCGTAGCCCAAGCTGCGGGCGAGGCTCGCCATCCTCGTGATCTGGCACGTGCCATTATGATCGCGATCGGAGGAGTCACCACCTATTACGTATGCTTCACCTGGAGCGTATATCACGCCATCCCCGCGGAATACATTTACCGCGCTTCACTGGTCCATGACATCTCTGCTCCTGGGTTGATGGCGCCGCTGCTGCCAAAATGGCTCAGCCTGACCATTTTGGCCTCGGTGGTGGTGGCCATACTTAAAGTTCTGCCGGCTGTGACGATGGCAAACTCCCGCACCTTGTACGCGTTCAGTGCCGACGGTATCCTGCCTCGGGCGTTTTCGCGCATCAACGCGAGGTTCCAAACTCCTACCTATGCGTTGACGGTGACCGCAATCGCGGCCAGCTTGTGCGTATTAGGATGTAACCTCGCGGGAGATTTCTTTCTCGGCGTCGATCTGCTGGTGGTTTCAATGCTGGTTAATTTTCTGCTGATGGCCGGTGCGTTGCTGACGTTTCCGCTCGTCAATCCGGAACTGCACAAGCAGATTACGTTCCTGGAATCCCGCAAGGCACAGGTCTCGATTGCCGTCGCGGCGATTCTGCTATTAGGAGCGCTCCTGATCGTGCAGATCGCAGGTGATGTTTCCTCATCCGCTCGGTGGTATTTGAAGTCCACAACGAGTTGGATCGTAGTCATGTCCGCAGCCTGCCTTCTGTTCTGGAGATTCTGGACAAGACTGGCCGGGAAGGAACTAGACCCGCGAGCGCAGATCTTTGGGGATCTGCCCCCCGAGTGACATGCAGACTGCGGATGTAGCCATTATCGGCGGAGGGGTGATCGGTTGCTCGATTGCCTACCATCTTGCCCAGTTCGGTGTAACGCGTGGCGTGGTTTTTGAACGCAAGCATGTTGCCAGTGGGGCAACGGGCCTATGTCCGGGCGGTATCCGGCAGCAGTTTGAAAGGGACGCGGAGTGCAGGCTGGCGCGGCGCTCCATGCGTTTTTTCGAGCACGTCAACGAGTTGCTCGAGCCGGAGTTTCCGTTTTTTCTCGAGCGCTCGGGATACCTGTTCCTGGCGGAAAGCGAGGCACTGCTTTCCCGGTTCCGCCGCAACGTGGCCATGCAAAATCATCTGGGCATCCCTTCGCGCGTGGTAACACCCGGCGAGATTGCTGAAATTGTTCCCTGCATGGCCCGCGACGGCATACTCGGTGGGTCCTTTTGTGCGGAGGACGCGTTTCTCGAAGATTGCGACGGGTTCACCCATCGCTTGTTGGGGTGTGCTCGCGAGAAAGGCTTCCAACTCAAACTGGAAGAAGTCACAAGTCTTAAGCAGGAGAGTCCCGAGTGGCGGATTGAAACCGCGACCGGATCCTGGCTCGCCAAACAGGTCGTTGTTGCGGCGGGCACAAACAGCCCATCGTTAGCTGCCTATGTCGGAGTCCATTTGCCGATCACCGTGGAGCGCAGAAGGTTGGCATACACCGAACGTTGTGACGGCGACCTTATGCATCCTCTCGTGGTGGCGCTTGAACGCGGCTTCGCCGGCAAACAACTACGGAATGGTGTCTTCTATATTGGATGGTTGGGTGAGACTTCAGAGAGTGACGATCTGGCTTTTACGGAACAGGCATTGACGATCGGCGCCACTCTTCTGCCTTTGATGGCAACTCTTCCGGTGCGAAGAGTCATTACCGGATACTACGACTCAACGCCCGATCACCGTCCGATTCTCGGCGGCATCCGCGGTCTTGACGGCTTTTACCTGGCGACCGGTTTTAGTGGACACGGATTCATGCTGGCTCCGGCAGTAGGTGAGATCATGGCAAACTTAATCGCAGGATCGACGAGCGACCCGTTATTGCAGGAGTTCTCAATGCAGCGATTCACTGCCAGCACTACAAATGAAGGGTTGCAGATCTGAAGTGGCGACTTTTGGGAGGAACCGGATGTTACTCAACAGAGCTTCTCTCTTCTTCTTCTTTTTCTTTTTCACGATCGTTTGCGCAGCTCAAGATGGCAACTGGGATCGCCTGCTTCGGTTGCACCAGGATTTCCTGGCCTTACGCGACGCCGGGATGAAAGATGCTGCTCACGACTTCTCGCCAACTGCAATCCGGGCGCGTGCGTTGCAACTCAAGGAATTGGAGTCTCGGCTGGGTACGATCTCCCCCTCTGCCTGGCCGGTCGATCAGAAGGTTGACTGGGTGCTCGTCCGCACCGAACTGAACGATTTGGATTTCCGTTACAGGGTGATTCGCCCGTGGTCTCGCGATCCCAGCTTCTATCTGGACTTTTTCAGAACGCTGCCCTATGCGGATGTTCCAGTCCCACCGGAGAAATTAAATAATTTTCGAATGCAGGTTCGATCTGTTTCGGGACTTGTACAACAAGCGAAAAAGAATCTCGCGGAAGCCGGTGGAGACCTTACCGATATCGCGACCTTCCATCTGGAACACTATGACGGAGTGGGTCAAGGTGAGCCGATACGCAATGTACCTCCCGAGGGTATCTTGGGTTGGTATGAAGACCTGCTGTCTCGCGTGCAAGAGCAGCAGCCCGAGCTTACGACCGACGTGCGGCAAGCGCTCGCTTCTGTTCGCGAATACCACGATTGGCTCGTTGTGAATCGCCCTAAGCTTAACCATCCGAGCGCGGTCGGCCTCACTGAGTACGACTGGTTCATCAAGCACGTCAGACTTATGCCGTATACGGCTGCTGATCTGCGCGTGATTGGAGACGTCGAAGCCAGCCGCGCCCGGACCTTCTTGAAAATCGAGCAGGCTGTCAATCGCAATCTGCCCGAGCTCGAGCTGGCCAAGAGCGGGGAGGAGTATGCTGCTCGCGTCCGTCAGGCGGAAGAGTTGATCCGAAGTTTTCTTGCCGCCAACCACTTGCTCACGATTCCCGACTATGTCGGCCCGCAGAAGACAGACGCATTCTGGATCCAGCGGCCTGGCGGTAAGCGGCATTTCTGGGAGGAACTCCAATATCGCGATCCGCTGGTAGATCATATTCACGCATCCCTGCCCGGGCACCGTCTCGACTTCCTCATTCACGAGCACGATACGCGGCCCATCCGCCGTGATTATGAAGACGGTGGACGAATCGAAGGCTGGGGATTTTACTGCGAGGAGATGATGCTGCAGGCCGGGTTGCTGAAGGATCGTCCCCGCGTGCGCGAACTTTTTTATGTCGCACAACTCGCCCGGGCCATGCGAATTCCCGTGGAACTCAAGATCCAGAGCGGCGAGTTTTCAATGCAGCAAGCAATTCAATTCATGGTTAAGAATGTACCGTTCATGGATCCGAATCTGGCCCGCTACGATCTTGAAGTGTACTTTCGCCAGCCTGGATATGGCATGAATTACGTGGCGGGTAAGCTGCAGATTGAGCACTTGCTCGCGGCGCGGGCCCAACAATTGGGCGACAAATTCGATCTCGGGAAATTTCACGATCAGTTCCTGGCCGCCGGCATGATCCCGGTCGCACTGACGGAATGGGAGATAACGGGCACTGGTATCAACAAAGAATCTGATCTGCCCTAAGCAGGAGGATTCACAAGTCCGGAAGTTTGCATAACTTTGCCTGTTTTGCGTTCGGGGAAACCAAAGTGGTACCGGAATCCCGGGACGCCAGTTTCGCCCCCATCGTTGAGCAGCGCACCAACAGAAGTGTGTAATCGCGATCAGTGGCATAGAACACTTTGATTTGGTTGCGAATGCAATAAACCCCGTTGCGAAATGCTGCTCCTGATATTGCACATCACAACAATTGGTGATTTGACTCACAGACAACTCTTGCGAACCGAGGCATAAGTACACAACGCTGGTTGTGTAACTCCGTACGAGACGCGGGCGACGCGACTGAGCGCCAGATTGAAGCTCCGAGGAGGTGCCGTGCACCACGGTTTTCTTCCTTCCTCGGACCGTTTGGAGGCTTCCTTGGGCCCCAACCTTACCATGATCAGCGAAGGAAAGAAGTTCATGTGGGATGGTCGGCTCTTCGACGCCCGTGATGAAGGACTACGCGAAGCGGAAGCATACAAAAGCGATAACTTTGAGGTCCAGATGGTGGAGCAGGACGGGAAATTTCTTGTTTACACCAGAAGAGTCCCCAAGGAGCCCGCGGCCAAGCCGTAGCAGCCACTTCAGAAAGGGATGTGCCAAATGGCAGTTGGGGCCCTCCCGATTCAAAGCGACCCGACCCTGCTGGCCGAAATTCGCCGGTATGGGAGATTCGACACTGCAGGCTGCTACCAGTGCGGAAGCTGCACTCTCTCCTGTGATCTGGTCGAGAATTCTGTAACCTTTCCCCGCCGGAGCATCCGCTACGCCCTGCTGGGGTTGAGGCAGCCTCTGGTGGCGAGCCTGGAACCATGGGTCTGCCATGACTGTGGCGATTGCTCAATCATCTGCCCACGCCAGGCCGAACCCAGAATCTCCATGATCACGCTGCGGCGCTTTCTCAGCGCGCAGTATGAATGGACCGGCATCGGCTCCAAGCTCCTCCAGTCGAAAGCATGGTATCTCGGCTCCCTAATCTCGGTGGCGGTTTTCACGCTCTTCCTGATTATTGGTTACCACCTCTGGTACGTGAAGATGCCGGCCGCCGACTTTACCACTAGTCCCTTCGGCCTCGATCACATGTTCCCCCTCATGACGTATTACACGCTCACGGTAATCCTGCTTCCGTTGGCGCTCTTGCTGTCCCGCATCATCCACATCTGGCGGCTCACTATGACCGGTGAGGGGCAACCGCGCATTCCGTGGTCCACGTACGCGGTTGAGGCCTGGGTGTATGCGTACGAGTCGGTAGCCCAGCCGCTGATGCGCAAGTGCAAGGAACATAGTCGATGGCTCGGGCACGCGCTTCTCGCCGTGGGTACCGTGATTATGCTGGCCATCAAGGTATTTGGCCTGCGCTGGTTTCAGACCGACAATATCTATCCCATCTACAACCCCCAACGCTGGGTCGGCTACATCGCCGCCGGCTTCATTCTGTATGGAATTGGAGACATTCTTGTCGGAAGGTGGAAGGCGCAGAAGGAGATCTACAAAGACACCCATTTTAACGAACTGGTCTTTCCCATTCTGATCGTATTGACGGCGCTCAGCGGCCTGGCGGCGCACACTTTGCGCTATGCCGGTTTTGCTCTGGCTACTCACTATGCCTACGCATTGCACGTGGTTATTGCGACTCCCATGCTGGTAATTGAGATGTCGTTCGGCAAGTGGTCGCACATGGTCTATCGCCCTCTGGCCCTGTACTTCCTGGCGGTCCGGGAAAGGGCCACGCAGCAGCTGCCCGCAGGGGAGGCGGTTCCAGATGCCATCTGACGAACCCGGAACTCGGCCGGTTGGCGCCGCGCTAGTGGTCGGTGGCGGCATCGGGGGAATGCAAGCAGCCCTTGATTTGGCGGCGGGTGGCATCAAGGTCTATCTGGCCGAGCGCGGGCCCGCGATTGGCGGGGTGATGGCGCAGCTCGACAAGACTTTCCCCACCAATGATTGCGCGATGTGCACGATGGCGCCCCGCCTGGTGGAGATCGGCCGCCACAAAGATATCAAGATTCTCACGCTCAGCGAAGTGGAACGCATCGAGGGCCGGCCGGGAAACTTCACCGTCACAATCAAGAAACAACCACGCTTCATTGACGAAAACAAGTGTACAGGGTGTGGCGCATGCACGGCAGAGTGTCCGGTGACGTTGCCGTCGGAATTCGACCAGGGACTGGCGGAGCGGAAGGCCATCTTCCGGCCATACCCGCAAGCCGTCCCCAATGTTTTTACGATTTCCCGCCGCGGGACCTCTCCCTGTCAGGCTGCATGCCCCATTCATCAGGATGGACAGGGCTATGTGACGCTGATTGCGCAACGACGCTTTGAGGAAGCGCTCCAGGTCATTTTGCGCGATAACGCGCTGCCTTCAATCTGCGGCCGCGTCTGTACTCATCCTTGTACCGCCGTGTGCACGCGAGCCGAAGTGGACGATCCAGTTAATCTTCCCGCGTTGAAGCGCTTCGTCACAGACTATTGCACCGACTACAAGTTTCCGCAGCCCACGGTTCCGGACCGCCCGGAGAGAGTGGCGATCATTGGCTCGGGCCCGGCCGGACTCGTCTGTGCCTATCAGCTCCGGCAGAAAGGCTATCGTCCGACAATCTTCGAAGCACTTTCCACTGCCGGTGGAATGCTGACGGTCGGAATTCCTTCCTACCGCCTGCCGCGCAAATTGCTGAATGCTGAAATCGACCGGCTGCGCGCCATTGGGGTCGAAATCCTGCTGGACACATCGGTGGGCCGGAGCATCGCGTTCGAGGAGCTGCGGAAAAGCTTTGCCGCCGTCTTCATCGCCATCGGTGCCCACGTTGAGCGCAAGCTTGCTGTTCCCGGAGAAACCCTGCCCGGCGTCACGGGGGGAGTGGAGTTCCTGCGGCGGGTCAATCTCGAACAGCCGGTAATCCCCGGAAAGCGTGTGCTGGTGATTGGTGGGGGAAACTCCGCTCTGGACGCCGCGCGCACCGCTCTTCGTCGAGGAGCGACCGACGTCACGATCGTCTACCGCCGCACGCGGGCTGAGATGCCTGCCGACCCGCGCGAGATCGAAGACGCCGAACGTGAAGGCATCAATCTGATGTTTCTTGCCGCCCCCAAGTCGTTTCAAGCCGGGGCGGATGGACGGGTGGCCGGGGTTGAATGCCTGAGGATGAGGCTCGGCAAACCAGATGCCAGTGGCCGGCCCGCTCCTGAGCCGATTCACGGCTCCGAAATCGTTTTGCCGTGTAATGCGGCCATCGTCTCCATCGGCCAGTTTCCCGATGTGGGTGGTTTAGGAGAACGCCTCGGTGTTGAAACCACGAAATGGGGAACGCTCAAAGCCGACCCGCGGACACTCGAAACCGGCCTGCCCGGAGTGTTTGCGGGCGGAGATTGCGTCACCGGTCCCGACGTGGTGGTGAACGCAAAACTCGCTGGCAAAAAGGCTGCAACATCGATCGATCGCTGGCTCAACCATGAGGACATGCGCATCGGGCGCGAGTGGGAAGGCCCGTACCACACCGAATACGTCGTGGATACCACGGGCATTTTGATGCAACGCCAGATCCACATGCAAGCGCTCGACCCCGTGACTCGTGGAAGAACGTTTGCCGAGGTGCATGTCGGCTACACGGTGGAAGAAGCGGTAGCCGAAGCCAAGCGTTGCCTGGCCTGCGGTATCTGCTGCGATTGTCATCTCTGCGAAGGCGCCTGCGAGGCGGACGCGATCGACTACTCGCAGCGCGAGGAAAAACTTGAGCTTAATGTCGGCGCCGTCGTCCTTGCCCCGGGATATGAGATCTACGATGCACGTTTGAAGAAGGATCTGGGCTATGGACGCTTCCCCAATGTGATTACCTCCCTGGAATTTGAGCGGATTCTCTCCGCCTCCGGTCCGTACTCTGGCCACGTGTTGCGGCCTTTTGACCGGCAGGAACCGAAGCGTATCGCGTTTCTCCAGTGTGTCGGATCGCGCGATTCCGAACACGATTATTGCTCCTCCATTTGCTGTATGTACGCTACCAAGGAAGCGATCATCGCCAAGGAGCATCTCGGCGAGGGACTGCAGTGCGACGTTTTCTTCATGGATATGCGCGCCTTCGGCAAAGGCTTCGAGCAGTACTATCACAGGGCGCAAGAGTTGGGCGTGCAGTACATCCGTTCGCGGGTGCCGATCATCGAGGAGATCGCCGAAACGCGCAACCTGGTGGTCAGATATTTGGGCGCGGATGACAGGAAGCTTTCCGCCGAATACGACCTGGTGGTGTTATCGGTCGGAATGCAGCCGCCGAAGGAAGTGAAAACGTTGGCGGAGCGATTCGGGATTGCACTTAACAATTTCAATTTCTGCAGCACTTCGGAATTCAAGCCCGCGGAATCGTCTCGCGAGGGAATTTATGTTGCCGGCCCGTTCGTCGAGCCCAAGGATATCCCAGAGACGGTAATGCAGTCCTCGGCAGCGGCTTCGCAGGTGCTCGCCCTCCTAAAGGATGCGCGGGGCACGCTCGTTAATCCGAAAACATATCCGCCCGAGAAAGACGTGGCGGGAGAAGAACCTCGCATCGGAGTCTTTGTCTGCCACTGCGGAACCAACATTGCCGGAGTCGTCAAAATTCCCGACGTACTCGAATACCTAAAGACGCTGCCGGACGTCGTTTATGCGGAGAACAATCTCTATACGTGCTCTAACGACACCCAGGACCGGATCAAGGGAAAGATCACCGAACACAATCTGAACCGGGTGGTAGTGGCCTCCTGCACACCGCGAACTCACGAGCCTCTGTTCAGAAATACGCTGGCTGAGGTGGGACTCAATCCCTACCTGTTTGAGATGGCCAACATCCGCGATCAGTGCTCCTGGGTTCACATGCATGAGCCCGAAGAAGCCACCCGCAAATCCAAAGACCTGGTCAGGATGGCGGTTGCCAAAGCCCGGCTGCTGAAGCCCCTGCAGCGCCAGCATCTGAAAATCGATAAATCTGCGTTGGTGGTCGGCGGCGGACCTTCCGGAATGACTGCGGCCTTGTCTTTGGCCGAGCAGGGATACGACACGTACCTGGTCGAAAGAGAGAAAGATCTTGGCGGCCATCTCCAGCATGTCCACTACCTGCTCAACGGCGAAAATCCACAGGAAGAGCTGGCGCGTCTCAGGAGCGCGGTTGCCGGGAACGACAAAGTTCATATGCTCACCGATGCCGCCATCGCCCACATGGAAGGTTCGATCGGCAACTTCAAGACTCGCCTCACCACCCACGGTGACACGAAGAACGTCACACATGGCGTTGTGATCGTGGCCACCGGAGCAAAGCAATATCAGCCGAAAGAGTTCCTATACGGGCAGGACGAGAGAGTGATTACCCAACGAGAACTCGAGGCCGGGCTCGCTACCAGTGGAAGCGAATTCCTCGGAAAGAACGGCAATGGCCGCGCCAAAACCGTTGTCATGATTCAGTGTGTCGGTTCGCGTGACGCCGACCACCCCTACTGCTCTCGCGTCTGCTGTGCCGATGCCATTAAGAATGCGCTGCGGATCAAGGCGCTGTCTCCTGAAACCCACGTGTACGTGTTGTATCGGGATATCCGAACCTACGGCTTCAAGGAGAGCTACTACACGAAAGCGCGCGAGCAGGGTGTCGCTTTTGTGCGTTATGACGAGCAGCAAAAGCCCGAAGTCGCAAAGAACTCACACGGGCTTGAGGTAGTTGTCACCGATCAGACGTTGGGCATGCCGCTTTTGATCTTTGCCGACCTCGTAGTTTTGTCGGCCGGCATTCATCCCAACGACGACAATCGACAGATCGCGCAATTCCTTAAGGTGCCGTTAAACAGCGAAGGCTTCTTCCTGGAAGCGCACATGAAGCTGCGTCCGGTCGACTTTATGACGGACGGCGTCTTTCTCTGCGGGCTTGCGCATTCGCCGAAGACGCTGCAGGAATCGATTCTGCAGGCGCAGGCCGCCTCCGCCCGAGCCGCCACCATCCTTGCGCAGGACAGCATTGAGCTGGAGGCCAATATCTCGCACGTGCTCGATGAGAAGTGCGACGGATGCGCTTATTGCATCGATACCTGTCCCTACAAGGCCATCGCCCTGCTCGAGTACATGTGGCAGGGCTCGGTCAAGAAGGTGGTCGAGACCAATGACAGCATCTGCAAGGGTTGCGGTTGCTGCCAGGCGACTTGTCCGAAGGATGGAGTACTGATTCAGGGATTCACGCTCGAACAAATCAGGGCTCAGATCGAAGCTGCCCTCGAGGTGGTGTGATCGGAGAAGTGTGATGGGAGAAACTTTTCAGCCTTTGATCATCGCGCTCTGCTGTAACTGGTGCTCGTATGCCGGCGCCGACCTGGCTGGTGTTTCGCGCATCCAGTATCCGCCCAGCATCCGTATGGTGCGCGTGATGTGCTCGGGCATGGTCCACCCCAATCTGGTAATCGAGGCGCTCACCAAGGGCGCCGATGGCGTTCTGATGTGCGGCTGTCATAAGGGCGACTGTCACTACCAGGAAGGCAACCTGAGAGCGGAACAGAGGGCGGAGGCGATTCGGCTGATGCTGGCCGATTTCGGCGTTGAAGAGGAACGGTTTCGTCTGGAGTGGGTATCGGCAGCGGAAGGTCCACGATTTGCGCAGGTGGTGCAGGGATTTACAGAGCAGGTCCAAAAACTGGGACCGAGCCCGTACAAGCAATGAAGCAGGAACGAAGCAAATAGATTCAAGATCTGACATGGAGGTGCAGCATGGCAGCTCGAATTGCCGCCGAGTGGTTCTCCATATGTGGAGGGTGCGAAGTAACAATCCTCGACATCGGCGAACCGCTCATCGACGTACTCAAACAAGTGGAAATCGTACACATGCCCGTGCTGATGGACCACAAGCTCTTCGGTCAGACTGGCGAAAACGCGGAGATGGACATCCCCGCCGCAGATGTTGGACTTATTTCCGGAGGAATCCGCAGCGATGAGCACAAGCACCTGGCGCAGGAGATGCGCAAGAAGTGCAAGGTCCTCATCTCGCTCGGATCCTGCGCGTGTTTCGGTGGTATTCCCGCACTCAATAACCTTTATACGACTGACGAAATAATGCAGAAGGTCTATCGCGATAGCGTCAGCACGGAGTCGAACGGACTTCCGCATGAACAGATACCGCCCTTGACCGACCGTGTGTATGCCCTGCACGAGGTCGTGAAGGTGGATGCGTATCTGCCGGGCTGTCCGACCACGCCGGAGATGGTGGCCGGGGCGCTGCTCGCTCTGCTGGAAGGAAAGCCTCTGCCAACGTTGCCTTCGAAGAGCGTATGCGACGAGTGCCCGACCAAGCGCGAGAAGAAATCCGTGTCGAACCTGAAGCGTCGCTTCGAAGACCCGGAATTTACTCAGGGCGCGCCCTTGACCGAGATGCGATGCCTGATGGAGCAGGGGTACCTGTGCCTGGGCCCGGCGACTCGCGCGGGTTGCGGCGGCGGCAGCACACCGCGCTGCATCCGCGCCTACATGCCGTGTGAGGGCTGCTTTGGTCCGCTCTCGGAAAAGGCGAATCCCATGGTGGACATGATGGGCGCGCTCTCTAGCATCGGTCTTGATCCCAAGCAGATTCCGGATCGAGTCGCAACCTTTAACCGCTTTGCTGGCGCTGGCCGACTCCGGCCGATGCCCCGGAGGTAGTCATGGGAAAAACACTGGTAATTCAGCCGGTCACTCGAATTGAGGGCCATGCCAAAATCACCATTCAGCTCAACGATGAGGGAAACGTCGATACCGCGCGGGTGAATGTCATCGAGTTGCGCGGTTTTGAAAAGTTCTGCCTGGGCCGCCCAGTAGAAGACCTGCCGCGCATCACGCCGCGTATTTGCGGGGTGTGCCCCTGGTCGCACCACTTGGCAGCCGCCAAGGCCTGCGATGCTGTCTTCGGAGTGGAGCCGCCGCCGGCCGGAAAGAAGCTGCGCGAACTTTGTAACAGCGTCGCGTACATGGAAGAACACATTCTCCACTTTTACTTCTTGGCGGGAGCGGATTTCCTGCTCGGTCCCGATGCCGATTACTCGGTGCGCAACGTGATGGGCATCCTCAAGGCAGCGCCGGACATCGCGGCGCGTGTCGTGCGCGTGCGCCACATGTGCGCTCAGATGCTGGAAATTCTGGCGGGCAAGTCGATTCATCCACAGGCAGCCGTTCCCGGCGGATTCAGCAAAGCGCTGGCTGCTGCCGATCGCGATCAACTGCGCAAGATGGCGGATGAGGCTCTGGAACTGGCCAAGTTCTCCATCGCTTTTGCCAAGGAAAACGTCTTCCCCAAGTACCTCGACGTAGTAAAGTCGCTCGGTGTGATAACAACCGGCTTCCTCGGCACGGTCAAAGAGGACGGCGCACTCAACCTCTACGATGGCAAACTTCGACTGATGAAACCGAACGGAACGTACGACGATTTTCCGTACGACCGCTATACGGACTACATCTCCGAGCACATCGAGTCGTGGAGCTACCTGAAGTTCCCCTACGCGAAACAGTGGGGAGAAGGTCTCTCCATGGACGTCGACAATACCAAGGGTGTGTATCGGGCAAACACTCTGGCTCGAATCAACGTCTGCGATCACATCGACACGCCTCTCGCCCAGGCCGAACTGGTGGAGTTTCGGGAGAAGTTTGGGCGGCCCGCTCAACTGACTCTGCTCTATCACTGGGCGCGGTTGATCGAACTGCTCTACAACGCCGAGAACGCGATTCGCCTGCTCGATGATCCAGAGATCACCAGCACAGAAACGCGGGTGAAGGTAAAAGCCCGGGCGGCTCGCGGTGTGGGTTGCACGGAAGCGCCGCGTGGCACGCTCATCCACGACTACACGACGGATGCCGACGGAATGATCACCAACGTCAACCTGATCGTGGGCACCACTCACAATAACGCTCCCATCAATATGTCGGTCACGCAGGCCGCCAAGAGTCTGATCAAAAACGGCAAGTACGACCAGGGAGTGCTGAACACGGTAGAAATGTCGATCCGCGCCTACGACCCATGCTTGTCCTGCGCGACGCACCGGCTGGATGGCAAGGTGTCAGTCAAGCTGGATATCTTCGACTCGGAAGGCAAGTGGATGGACACACTGACGAACTGAACGCCGGAGGAAGAAGAAGATGCAGGGGCTCGAACAATACGGCCTGCCCGACTTCTGTCGGAAGCCGACCCTCATCCTCGGCTGCGGGAATATTCTATTCGGGGATGACGGCTTCGGTTGCGCCGTGGTGGACTACGTAGAAAAGCACCACGCCGTACCCGAAGCCGTCTGCCTGCTCGATGTTGGCACCAGTGTGCGCAAGCTGCTATTCACGCTCTGTTTAAGTCATGTTCGACCGGAGCGTTTGCTGATCCTGGACGCGTTCGATGCCGGACGCGCACCCGGCGAAGTTTTCGAGATTGATCCGGCTGACATTCCCGCGGTCAAGCTCGACGATTTTTCCATCCACCAATTGCCCACCTCCAACCTGCTTCGCGAACTGCAGGAAAGTTGTGGCGTCGAAGTGCGGGTGCTGGCTTGTCAGACCGGGCCGCTGCCGGAGGAAATTTCTCAGGGGCTGTCACCGGCTATCCAGGCAGCCTTGCCTCGCGCTGCGGACTGGCTGATGCATGAGTACCTGCCCAGAAATATCTTGCGGCCCGGCACTACGCCGGCCGAACGCGCGAATCAGGGATCGCCCCGGAAAGTTCGCCAACAGGTTCCATAGTCACGGCCAGAGACGGCCGATTTCATGGCACTCTGCTCACACGCGAATCGTTCGGAGGATGCAAATCTGGCGCCGCAGCCGCTGTTCGTTCCTGGAATGCGGACGCTTCGGTGTCTGTTAGCACGTCGCTCTCGAGAAATGTAAGACCGGTCTCGGCCCGCGACAAACTTCCCATAACAGGACTTCTGGCCCCGGAATAACTCTCGGTTAGCCCTTCATCCAGGCGCAATCCGCCGTCACCAGACTCGTTGCGCTCCTGGCCCACCGCAGGTGCTAGTCTGACGTAGTAACCGATGAACAACCACGACATCCAGGCGGCTTGGAAATATCACGATGGTACGAAACACTCCTACTGGAGTATTCGTAACAATCCTCACTTCCTGGACTGGCCAAATCGGCCCCAGCCTTTCAAAATTTATCCGAAGCTAGAGCCGCTTCTGCT
>JBAQJU010000156.1:0-2257 GCA_049300475.1 Terriglobales bacterium
CTATGGGCAGGAATTATAGGCGGCGCTTTTTTGACCACGGCGAGCCACGGGACCGACCAGCTCATCGTGCAAAGGCTGCTGGCTGCGCGCAACCAGCGCCAATCGGTGCTGGCGCTGCTCTCGAGCGGCATTGCCATCCTGTTTCAATTCGGGTTGTTTCTTTTCGTCGGCGTGATGCTGTTCGCTTACTACCGGATTCCATCAGCGACCTTCGAACGTGCGGACCGGATCTATCCGACATTCATCGTCAGCCGCATGCCGCACGGGATCTCCGGCTTGCTGATTGCGGCGATTCTGGCAGCGGCAATGTCGAACCTGAGCGCTGCTCTCAATTCCCTGTCCTCCAGTTCGATGATGGACTTCTATTTTCGTTTTCGGACGGAGGTGAGCGAAGCGAAGCGTTTGCGCCTGGCGCGCCTGGCGACAGTTGCGTGGGCTCTGGTTTTGTTTTTGCTGGCGATGCTGGCGTTGCATAGCGTTGGCCGAGTTATCGAAGTCGGACTGCAGATTGCGTCGGTCGCCTATGGTGCGCTGTTGGGCGTGTTTCTGCTCGGCGTGCTCACCAAGCGGGCAAATCAAACTGGGGCCATTGTGGGCATGACTTGCGGACTAGCGGTTGAGCTGTATCTCTGGGGCTGGTCGCATGTCGCGTTTACCTGGTGGGTCGCGATCGGAACCTGCGTGACCTTCGCGGTGGGATACATCGTCAGTTTTCCTAAGCAATTAGAATCGGGGAATTCAAATCTGAAATGAATTCGACGAACATATCCAGACCAGAGCTCGCGCGCGACCTGAAACTCTCCCATGCCGGAGCGATCGTGGTCGGCACGATCATCGGCAGTGGAATTTTTCTGGTTCCGAAGGAGATGATGCAGGCGGTTGGCTCGGCCCGCATCGTCTATCTAGCATGGCTGGTGGGGGGAGTGCTCTCTTTTTTCGGCGCACTCACATATGCGGAGCTAGGCGCGATGAAGCCGCAGGCAGGCGGGGAGTATGTATACGTGCGCGACGCCTACGGACCGCTCGCTGGATTCTTGTACGGTTGGACGTGGTTTCTGATCGCCAAGCCGGCATCGATTGCGACTGTCACCATCGGACTGGTGCGCACGCTGGGAACTTTCCCGGCGTTCTCGTTTTTCCTGCAGCCCTGTTTTGCGACGTCATGGAGCCGGCATTCGTTCCTTGTGACCTATGGGCAACTCGTGGCCATCGCCGCCGCGATCATGATCACGTGGCTGAATTACATCGGCGTGCGCAAAGCGGGAGAGTTTCAGTTCCTCTTCACGCTCCTTAAAGTCGCGATCATCCTCGGAATCGTCGCGGTGGGATTCAGTTATAAAGGCGGAACCTGGGGAAATTTTGCGACCGAGTTTGCGGGAGCAAAGGGTGGCATGGCCGGATTCTTCGCGGCGCTGGTGGCGGCGCTCTGGGCCTATGACGGATGGAACGATCTAAACATGGTCGCGGGCGAAATTCGGAACCCCCAGCGCAACATTCCCCTTTCCCTGATCTGGGGAGTGGCTACGGTCGGACTGCTTTATATTCTGGTCAACGCGGCAGTGCAGTATGTAATGCCGGCGGCGGTGGTGGCGGCTTCCGATCGTCCGGCGGCCGACGCGGTGGCCATGGTGCTGGGACAGGCCGGCGCGAGCCTGGTCTCGGTGGGCATTGCAATATCAATGCTGGTGACTCTGAATGGCACCATCATGAGCGGCGCCCGCGTCCCCTACGCCATGTCGCGCGATGGATATTTTTTCAAGGCCATTGCCGAAGTGCATCCGCGCTTCCATACTCCCTCGGTGTCACTGGTGGTGCAGTGTGCGCTATCGATTGTGTTGCTATTGCTCGGAGGCAGCTTCCGTCAGCTATTCTCGCTGGCAATCTTTGCGGAGTGGCTCTTCTACATGATCGCCGGCAGTACGGTGTTTGTCTTCCGCCGCCGCGAGCCGCAGGCGGATCGCCCCTACCGCGTGCTGGGATATCCGGTAGTCCCTGCGATCTTCATCCTGGCTTCCGCGGCGCTTCTTTATTACACCTTCACCGATAATCTCGCCAACTCGGCCGGCGGATGTCTGGTGATTCTCGCCGGTGTTCCCGTGTTTTATTTCTTTGCGCGCCGGCGCGCTTCCAACCCAAAGTAATTGCCAGATACCATTTCGGATTCGCATTCCCAGATACTTTCGGTAATCCGACCAACGAACGAAAATGGTTACCAAAGGACAGGCGCAGCCGACACGTTTACCCCCCTCTGAAACTC
>JBAQJU010000157.1:0-6114 GCA_049300475.1 Terriglobales bacterium
GACATGTAACTCTTCTCGTCCTCGCCCACGATGGCGCAGCACAGGTCGAGCATGTGCGAGCCTTCGTTCGCCAGCTTCTTCGCCAGTGTCAGAATGTCGTCATACTTTTTCGCGCGCACCAGGTTGCGGAAGTGCTCGACGCGGGTCGTCGTGTTCATCTCTTCCGCGACGATCAGCGGCTTGGGCTCAAGATCCAGCGGAACTGAGGTGTAGGCACTCGAGGCCGCTCCCACCGGCTTCACTTCCCTCTTCGCTGGCTCGACGCCAGAAACCGCCTCCACCACAGCCTTCAGGTGTTCGGGCTTGGTTCCACAGCATCCGCCCACGATGCGCACGCCGTAATCGACGACAAAATGCTTGTGGAATTTCGCCAGCTCGTCCGGAGTCAGTTTGTAAACCGCATTGCCTCCCTCGTTCTGCGGCAGGCCGGCGTTGGGTAGAACTGAAACTTCCTTCGTCGAGTTGAGCGCCAGATAGCGGACGGCCTCGTTCATCTCCGCCGGGCCGGTGGCGCAATTCAGGCCGATCACGTCGATGTCATAAGGTTCAAGCGCTGTGAGCGCGGCGCCAATTTCGGTGCCGAGCAGCATCGTTCCGCTTTCCTGCAGTGTGACCTGAACGGTAACGGGCAGACGCTTCCCTGCCTTCCGCATCGCCTCGATCACGCCCACGGTTGCGATCTTTGCTTGCAGCAGATCCTGGGCGGTCTCAATCAGCAAAACATCGACGCCCCCTTCGATCAGCGCCGCAGCTTGCTCCTCGTACGCGGCAACCATCGCATCGAAGGTAATGTGCCCAAGCGAGGGCAGCTTGGTGGTAGGTCCCATCGAGCCCGCTACAAAACGCGGCCGGTCTTTGGTCGAAAATTGCTGCGCCACTTCCCTGGCCAGCTTTGCCGCCGTGACGTTGATCTCGCGCACGCGGTCGGCGAGGTCGAATTCACCCAGCACGGTGCGCGTGCCGCCGAAAGTATTGGTCTCGACCACGTCGCAGCCCACCCGCAGGAAATCGGCGTGGATGTCGCGAATGATGTCGGGGCGGCTTAGCACCAGAACTTCAGAGCAGTTCTCTTTTCCCCAATAATCGTCGAGCGACGGCTGCCGCACCTGAATGTTGGTGCCCATAGCCCCGTCGTAAACGACTACGCGTTCCTGCACGGTTTGGAGAAAAGTGGACATGGGTCCGTCGTTCGCTATTCGTCGTTCGTCGTTCGCTAGTTACGGTTCGTGATTCGCGGAGTTACCCTCACCTTATTTTGGCAGCTTTGCCGGCCGTTTTTGCCTGGCAATCATTGAAAGGGCGCCCGCGAACAGCGAACGACGATCAGCGCTAGCGAATGACTCCATACACAAACGCCGGTCCCAGCGGGGACCGGCGGAAGATTGGTCTCAAAGTAACGAAGTCGCCTAACTCCCCTCCGTCATCTCAGCCGGAGCCCCGCCCGCAGTTTCCGCACCGTTAAAAACGGAATTGGCACCCATGTGCGCCGGCGCAATCGACAGCAATTGCTCCTTGCGATAGATCAAATTGCTGGCGTTGAAGGTGGCCAGTTCAAATCCGTGGCCGTGCGTGATGGCGTCGGTAGGGCAGGCTTCAACACAATACCCGCAAAAGATGCAGCGGTTGTAGTCGATGTTATAGACCTTGGCATAACGCTCGGCGCCCGAGATGCGCACCTGATCGGTGTTTTCCGCAGCTTCAATGTAGATGCAATTTGCCGGACAGGCTGCGGCGCACAGAAAACAGGCAACACATTTTTCCAAACCGTTCTCGTCGCGTTGCAGAACATGCATCCCGCGGAAGCGTTCCTGGAACTTGGCGCCTTTCAGCGGCCCCGGCCCGTCGGGATAGTTCTCCACGATACTGGGCTGGAACATCTCCTTCAGGGTGATCGTCATGCCCTGCGCAATCGCGCCGATGTTCTTGATCACGGACATATCCTGATTAGTATAACGGATGTAGAACGTTGGTTGCCCGCCCGACCAACCGGGCCCGATCTGGCAATTGACTTCTGCCCGGTTTCGGGGGACACTCGCCTTAAAGCCTGTTTACTTACAATGCACTGCACAGGCTGCTGGAACAGCGCATGCTTCCGAGCCCTATTCCCAGGTCCGGACCAATTTCTAACGATTCTGATCCGCTGCGCCTGCCCGATCTTACGCACATCCTTGAGCAGCATGTTCAAGCCGGATTCCCTCCCGATCTCGCGCTCGATCTCGTGCTCAACGAACTCGTTGTCCGCGCCGCTGACGCTACCCACGCCACTGCTGCCGCTCTCGCCCTGGCACGCGGAGATGAGATGGTCTGCCGCGCGGCCACCGGACCCCATGCTCTCGACCTTGGCATTCCCATCAATACCCGTGATGGTCTCTCCGGGGCGTGCGTCCGCACCGGCTCGCCCCAGCTTTGTAACGATGCCGAATCCGACCCCCGGGTCGATCCTGTCGCCTCCCGCCACTTGGGCATCCGGTCGATGCTGATTGTGCCCGTCTTCGAACCCGTATCGAACCAGGCAGCAGACGACAGCGTGCACACCGGGCTAAACAACCGCGGTTGGCGGGAGCCTCCACACGCTGATTTGTGTGTTGATGAACTACTGAACGACGCGTCGCCCGATTTGTGCAGCGGGGAGGAACAAATCGACGAGTGGAGCAGTGGGCAGAACGTTGGCCAGCGTGTCTACCTTCGCAGCCACGATCTTCATCGCCATGACAACGTCAGCGAAATCCGCACACATCAACTCGCCGGCGTCCTGGAAGTTTTTTCTCCTCTTCCAAACGCTTTCTCCCAGTCCGCCGAAACTGTGCTTGAGGATTTTGCCCGCGAGTGCGCCCGCATTTGCCGGGTTGCCGCTCAAATGCGAACTCGCCCACTCGCCGAAATTATTCCGCCCGCGGACGAGTCCACTCCAGCAGATCCCGATTTTGTCCCGGCCGCTTCCATCGTAAATGACTCCCCGCCAGCGCCTGAGCGCCGCGCCCACTCCTACGAATCCTGGACCTTCGTCCTCGCAGCGCTCGTCATTCTCGCGGCCGCCACTCTAAGTTTCTTGATCGGATCGCGCGTAGGATGGCTCCGCTCACCGCAACCCGCATCGATAGCGCCAGCTTCAACTACTCCGCTCGCGAAGCCGGGCCCTGCCAATTCATCCCCGCCAGCGGCGGTGAATTCGGCTCCCGCCAGGCAGATGGGTGGCCCTGCACATCAGAAGCCCGCACCGCCAATTCCTTCGCATTCAACCAGGGAGCGTCCCGACAATTCCAACGAACTCGTCATTTACGAAAAGGGCAAAATTATCTTCCGCATGCCCACTTCTCACGATTCCGCCCGCGATCCGTCTGCGACCCAAGGCGGAACTCCCAGGAATTCGAATTCGGAAACCGCTTTACCGAGCACCGTCTGGCTCGCGCCCGATGAAGCAGAGAGCCTTCTCGTCAACCGCGTGGAACCGCAATATCCCGCCGATGCAATTGCCGCTCATCGTTCCGGCAACGTTACTCTTGAAGTCCACGTCGCCGAAGACGGATCCGTCTCCTCGGTCCAAACCCTTAGCGGAGACCCGCTCCTGGCCACCGCCGCCGCCCAGGCTGTCCTCAACTGGCGCTATCAGCCCTACCGCTCGCACGAACAACCATCCCCATTCCAGACCGACGTCACGCTGACTTTCTCGCTTCCCAATTAGTTCGACCGTGAATCAACTTCTCAAGAGAATGCCAGTTCCTTGGCTCGCTGCACGGCTTTCACGACTGCCTTGATCAGCGTCACCCGTAGCTTGCCTTCTTCCAGTTCCATGATTCCGTCGATCGTGCATCCGGCCGGCGTTGTCACCGCGTCCTTTAACAGGGCCGGATGATCCCCGGTTTCGAGCACCACCCGCGCCGCGCCCATCGTAGTCTGCGCCGCCAGCAGGGTAGCGATATCGCGCGGTAGCCCGACCTTCACTCCGGCCTCCGCCAGCGATTCCAGAATAATGTAGATATAGGCCGGGCCGCTGGCCGAGAGTCCGGTCACGGCATCCATATGCTTTTCGTCCACCACCACAGTTCGTCCTACTGCCGAGAAAAACTTCGTCGCTAGCTCCAGATGCTGCTTGTCGGCAAACTTCCCCTTGCACAGCGCCGTCATCCCCGCCCCCAGAACGCAAGGAGTATTTGGCATGGCCCGCACCACGGCAGCCTCCTTCTCGAGCCCGCGCTCGATCATGTCCGTGGGCACCGACGCCGCCACCGAAATCAGTAACTGATTCCCCGTCACCTCGGCGCGGATCTCCCGCACCACATCCGCCACCACCTGCGGCTTCACGCAAATAAAAACAACGTCCGCGCCGCGCACCGCCTCCCGGTTGTCGGTGCCCGCATGCACTTTCAATTTGTCCTTCAACAGGCGTGCCCGATCCGCGTGCGCCACCGTCACCCATGTCTCACTCGCCTTCAGCAATCCATCGCGCAAAAACGATTGCAGCAGGATTGATCCCATCTTGCCCGCACCCAGGAGCGCAACTTTTTTCTTTCCGCCATCACTCTTCGCTATTGCCATAAACCTCTCTCCCGACGTTCCCACGTTTCCACGATCAAATTTCAGTTTGTTCAGCGAAACTACATTATCAACGAAGATTCCGCTTTTCTCTGTGTTCCTCTGTGGTTAAACTTAAATTCCGCGCGGCCACATCGTCACACCGTAACCACTCCCGCCCTCCGCACCATTTCTACAATCTCCCGCCCAATCGGCAGCGATGCCGTCGCTGCCGGAGACGGCACGTTCAGCACATGCAGAAATCGCTCCCGGGCAACAAATTGGAAATCGTCCACCAGGGCACCGTCCGGCGCGACCGCCTGCGCCCGCACGCCCGACCCACCCGCCGTCATGTCCTCCATCCGCACCTCCGGCACCAAACGCTGGCACGAGCGCACAAATTTCCGCTTCGACCAGCTTCTCCTGATCTCCGCCAACCCGTTCTCCCAATGTCGCCGCGCCATCGCCCGGAACCCCGAATATCCCATCACTTCCATGGTCTCGCCCAAATCAAAATCGGTCCGCCGATATCCCTCACGCCGGAACGCCAGCACCGCGTTTGGCCCCGCGTCCACATTCCCGTAAATCCTGCGTGTGAAGTGCACGCCCAGAAATGGATAGGCCGGATCCGGCACTGGATAAATCAGCGCCCGCACCAGCCCCACCCGCGCCGGAGCGAGATCGTAATATTCCCCGCGAAACGGAACCAGCATCATCCCCGGATCGTGTCCCGCCAACTGCGCCACCCGATCGCTATACAAGCCACTGCAATTCACCACATATCGCGCCGCGAAATCTCCCGCCCGAGTTCTCACCACCACTACACTCCGGGAATTGCTGAACCCGTTCACACCCGCGCCGGTCTTCACCGCTACGCCACGCCCGGTCGCGATCTCCGCATACTTCTGTGTCACCAGCGCGTAGTCGGTAATTCCCGTCGATGGCACCTGCAGAGCCCGCACTCCGCCGACATGAGGCTCGATCTCCCGCATCGCCTCCCGGTCGAGCAAGCGCAGTCCCGCGAGCCCGTTCGCTTCACCTCGCGCCCGCAAATCGTCGAGCCGAGCCGCTTCTTCCCCGTTCGTGGCCACAATCAATTTTCCGCATACTTCGTGCGGAATTCCATGCTGGGCACAGAACTCCACCATCTCGCGCGCGCCCGCCACGCACAGCCGCGCCTTCAGAGACCCCGCCTTGTAATACACCCCGCTGTGAATCACTCCGCTGTTGTGCCCCGTCTGATGGCGCGCCAGTCCCTCTTCTTTTTCGAGCACAAGCACGCTCGCCCGTGGAAATGCCTCCGCTACCTGCATGGCAAATGACATTCCTACAATCCCGCCACCTATCACCAAAATGTCATACGGAGAAGTCATAAGCACACGAATCTCCCAATTTGTCCTCCTGAGCGTAGCGGAAACTTCACGAAGTGAAGTTCTCGCGGAGCCGAAGAGCCTGCCCTGAGCGAAGTCGAAGAGCCTGCCCTGAGCGAAGTCGAAGGGCCTGCCCTGAGCGAAGTCGAAGGGCCTGCCCTGAGCGAAGTCGAAGGGCCTGCCCTGAGCGAAGTCGAAGGGCCTGCCCTGAGCGAAGTCGAAGGGCCTGCCC
>JBAQJU010000158.1:0-24093 GCA_049300475.1 Terriglobales bacterium
GGAGTACAGCGCGGCAGCGTGATGGATTTTGCATCGTCGAATCCGGGTGATCCGTTGACGCCGGGCTGGGGCGCGACGGAGGGCGCGAAGCGTTTGCCTATCAAAGAGGCGAAGAGCATCACAAAGATTCCGGTGATGCCGATTTCTTATGGGGATGCGCAGCCATTGCTGGCGGCGCTGGCGGGACCGATGGCGCCTGAGGAATGGCGCGGGGCATTGCCGATTCCGTATCACGTTGGGCCGGGACCGGCGAAAGTGCATTTGAAGGTGGAGTTCAATTGGGACATCAAGCCGGTGTATGACGTGATCGCGAAGATTCCGGGAAGCGTTGCAGCGGACGAATGGATTGTGCGCGGCAACCATCACGATGCATGGGTGAACGGGGCGGAGGATCCGATTTCGGCGCAGGTTTCGCTGCTGGAAGAGGCTCGCGCTCTTGGGCAACTGGTCAAGCAGGGATGGAAGCCGCGACGGACGATTATTTATTGCGCGTGGGATGGCGAGGAGCCGATGCTGCTGGGCTCGACCGAATGGGCGGAACAGCACGCGGAAGAGTTAAAGGAACATGCGGCGGTCTACATCAACAGCGACAGCAACGATCGCGGACTGTTGAGTATGGGAGGTTCACACAGCCTGGAACAATTTATTAATGGTGTGACGCGAGAGATTGAAGATCCGGAAACGAAGATGACGGTGTGGAAGCGGGAACAGCTCTCCAGGATCGCAGAGGCGAAGACGCCCGAAGATCGCCAGGAGTTGCGGCAACGAGCGGACCTACGAATCGACGCGCTGGGGTCGGGAACCGATTTCACGGCGTACCTCGATCATCTTGGCATCGCAACGCTGGATCTTGGATTCGAAGGCGAGGATGAGCAAGGGATCTATCACTCGATTTATGACGATTTTTACTGGTACACACATTTCTCGGACACGGACTTTGTGTTCGGGCGGGCGCTGGCGCAAACGGTGGGAACTTCAGTGATGCGGCTGGCGGATGCGGAGGTGCTGCCCTTCGACTTCGTGGACTTCGCCGACACGGTGGACATGTACAGGAAAGATCTGGAGAAGCTGCTGGCGAAAAAGCAGGATGAGATTCGGGAGCAGAATCAGGAGTTGGAAGACGGAGTGTTCACAGCGACATTCGATCCGCGGCGGCCGACCGTGGCTCCGGTGAAAGAAGAGGTGCCTCCGCACTTGAATTTTGCTCCGCTTGAGAATGCGGTTGAAGCAGTGACTCGGAGCGCGAAGCGCTATCAGCAGGCGCTGGCCGCAAGACAGGCGAGTCTTGGCGATGAGGCAGTCGCGGAAAAGTTAGCGGGAGTGAATCACGAGCTGATCGCGAGCGAGCGGCGTCTAACCAATCCAGACGGATTGCCTCGGCGTTCATGGTACAAGCATTTGCTTTATGCGCCTGGGGTGTATTCGGGCTATGGGGTGAAGACGATTCCGGGCGTGCGCGAGGGCATCGAGCAGAAGCGATGGGCCGAGGCGGACGCGGAGATTGTACGCGTGGCGAAGGCGCTGGAGGATGAGGCGGGGGTGATTGACGCGGCCGCGCGGGAACTGGAAGGCGCTGGAGGGTAATTCCGCGATTATGAGGTTAAGGCCATGTCGCCCGTTGTTGAGAAGCAGGGGGCCTTCGACTCCGCAGCCGTTCCGCTTCGCGTCGCGGCTGCTGCGCTCAGGATGACAGTGTTTTTGCGCTGTAGTTATCTTTGATTGGCGGACATCCATTTCCACGCGCTATTGACGATGTCGGTCAGGTCGCGTTTGGCAGTCCAACCCAATACTTTTTCGGCTTTCGTAGCATCGGCAACCAGAATTGGCGGATCGCCGGGGCGACGCGGGCCGATCTTGCGGCGGACTGGCTGGCTTGTGGCTTTTTCCGCTGCGTGAATCACTTCCAGGACTGAATTTCCTTTTCCTGTGCCGAGATTGAGTGCTAGCGAATCGCCTCCTTGTTCCAAATGCTGCAGGGCGCGGACGTGCGCATCGGCGAGATCGGTGACATGAATATAATCGCGCAGGCAGGTGCCGTCGGGCGTTGGGTAATCGGACCCGAATACCTGTAACTGCGGGCCATCGGCGGTTGAAGCCTGCAGAGCCAGCGGGATCAGGTGGGTTTCGGGATCGTGGAGTTCGCCAGTTTCGCCGCTTTCGTCGGCTCCGGCGGCGTTAAAGTAACGCAGGCGCGCGGAGCGCAGGCCGTACGCGCGGCCGTAGGCCTCGAGAGCATTTTCAAAGAACAGCTTGGTGGCGCCGTAGGGATTGACCGGCTCGCGCGGCGTCTGCTCGGTGATGGGAATCTTGTCGGGAATTCCGTAGACGGCGCAGGTGGAGGAGAAGACGAAGTGGCGGACACCGGCGTCCACGGCGGAGTTCAGCAGACTGAGCGCGTCGACTGCGTTGTTGCGAAAATACTTGCGCGGGTTTTCGACCGACTCTCCTACGTACGCATAGGCGGCGAAGTGCATGACGGCATCGACGCGCGGGAGCACGCGATGCAGCTTTGCCTGATCGGCAATGTCGCCTTCAACAAGTTCGAACCCCTGGACCAGACGACGAAATCCGGTGGAAAGATTGTCGTAGATGATGACCTGATAGCCCGCACGCCGCAACGCGCGGGCGGCATGACTACCGATGTATCCTGCGCCTCCAACTACCAGAACGGCCAATGGGACGACCTCGCTACGGCAATTATTGCACCGGCCGTTCATAGACTGGCAAGTGATTCACCAGAATCAAGCGGCGCGACGCGGACGATCCTCGAACGCGGACTCGCCTCCCGGGAAGCGTTTTGCGGCGGCGATTGTAAGTGCAACGAAAAGTACAAGTACGACGAGTTGCGCAATCTTGAAAGGCGCTTCTTTCTGTGTCGGAGCTAGCGCATGCAGCGCCGGCACTTTTTCGAAGGACTGCACGATGAGGATAAAAACATTCAGGTAGAGCGCGGTCGCAGCGGTGATTACGTAGGTTCGGGACCATGCTCCGGAAAGATGAAACGCATAGCGCGCTAGAACGGCGGCGGTAAGCAGGATCAGGGAAAGGATGCCGATCACGATGCCGGGCGTGACGTGCTCGTTGGGAAAGAGAAATCCGGTAACGCTGGTCAAGACGGTAGTTGTGAGAAACACCGCGGTCAACGCGTCGAGCCGTTTGCCTTTGAGCATTCCGAAAACGACGATCAGGCCCGAACCGATTCCCACCAGGCTTATCAGCACGTGCACGAGAGTAAATGTCGATGTTGTCATCCCCAGAATCATACGAGCCTCCTCAGTGCGAGACATCTTACGATGGGTGGCTGAAAATTTCCATTCTGCAACCTAGCGTCCGGCGGCCTTTGCGGCTGCGGCACGACCGAACGCGATCTTCAAAGAATCCGGTTGCGTCCAGACGGCCTTGTCATTCACGAGTTGCAGACGATTCATGGTCACGCTTAGCTGTTGATGATCGACCTCGAAAAGGAGGTAGTGATAGTTAATTTCTGTACTCTGATAAGGATCGCCGGGGGCGCGGGTAATCGGGTAGGCGTGGGCGCCCCCGCCACCGGAGACAAAATAGATCACACCGCCATGTTCGTGGCGCTCGTAGTTATGCACATGCCCGGAGAGAACAATCAAACGCGCACGAATACTTGCCTGCCGCTCTTCAAGATATTTCGCGAACGCCTGCTCCGGCGGCCGAGCCGAATGACCTTCGCCGAGCAGTTTGGTCGAGGAACTGGTATAGGGCGGATGATGCAGCATGAGGAACACGAAATCGACGTCGGGAGGAATGTTGTCGAGTTTGCCTTTCAGCCACTTGCCCTGAGCACCCGAGACCTCATCCTGAGAACTGTCAAGGACAAGGAGTAGCGTATTGGCGGCGCGAACCGAATAGTAGCGGCTGTTTTTCAAATCTGGAAAGCGTTGCAAATAATTATCGAGCGCGATCCTCTCGTTTCCGTAAAACTCGTGGTTGCCGAGCGTCGGAAAAACCGGGATGTTCTTCTCACGCCAGATGCTGGTTTCGCGGTCGTAGATTTTCCAGTCGTTGGCATCGGAGCCTTTATAGACAATGTCGCCGGTGAAGCAGATGAATGCGGGATTGGCATCCGAGACGGCACGAACCAGAACTGCGCGCGCAACGGGGTTTGCGGCTTCGGTGTCTTTGGGATCGTGGAAGCGAGTGTCTCCATAGGCAACGAAACGAAAGGGAACGTTGAGATTCACGTTCAGATCGGCGGCACTGGTTTGGGCAATGGATGTGTTCGTGCACCCGACAAGAGCAAATGAAAGAGTTAGTGTGCACAGGGACATCATTAGTGGGCAGAATCGGGGTCGGGAAAATCCGGGTCGAAGGTCCATGATGAATGACGAGGGTGCCAGCGAGTCTGCCTTTATTCTCCCACAGTCAATGCCCGCATCCTGCAGCGTTGCGCGGCGGTCGCGAAATACGGATGGAATTCATCCAAAATAGCACTCACTGACAACAGAGAGCGGGTGTAGAATGGCTCCCAATTTTCAGTTCAACAGGTGGAGTTCTGGTGGTTTTTTTGGCCGCAACCGAATCTTCAGGCCGGGCGGTTTCGACCATTAACTCAAGGAGGCTTTGTGTCGATCTGTCAAAAGTTGGTTGTGACGTTGCTGTTGGCGTGCTGTTTCAACTTACCGGCGTTCGCCCAAGGCGGCGCCACAGGAGCGATTGGCGGCGTGGTGCAGGATACCTCTGGAGCCGTGATCCCGAATGCCCAGGTGAGTATTCAAAATGAGGCGACGGGTGAAGTGGTGCGCAAAACTACTTCCGATTCTTCCGGGCTGTTTACTGTCACGCTGCTGGCGGTCGGTACTTATACGGTAGAAGTAACCGCCCCCAGTTACCCGGTCACTCGTTATCCTGGAATTATCGTGCGCATCACCGAAACCACGCGCATGACCGCAACCATGAGATTGACCTCGGTGAAGGAAGTGGTCGAGGTGCAATCGCAGATGGAAACGGTAAATACCACCGACGCCACCACCGGCGAGTCGCTGGGCGCAACCACCATCACGACGTTGCCGCTGGCCACGCGCAACTTTCAACAACTGCTCACGCTCTCAGCAGGCGCGTCTTCGGACTTGAATAGCGCGTCACAGTTGGGCCGGGGCGCGGTGTATATCCATGTAAACGGCGGGCGCGAGGACAACAATAACTATCTGATCGATGGCATTACGGTGGCCGACTATGCATTCGGCGAATTGACCTACACTCCGCTGCCCAGCCCCGACGCGATCGAAGAGTTCAAGGTATCGACCAGCCTTTACGATGCCACGCAAGGGCGCAACGGCGGGGGCAACATCAATGCCACGCTCAAAAGCGGAACTTCCAAGTTTCACGGAGATGCCTGGGAGTACTTCCGCAACACCGCGCTCGACGCCCATGATTACTTTCTGGGCAAAGTCGTGATCAAACAGAACATCTTTGGCGGCGATCTGGGCGGGCCGATTGGCGATCACGCTGCGTTGGGCTACTTCTACGTGAATTATCAGGGAACACGTCAGCGCAGCGGCGCCTCGCCGGGCACGTTTATTAACACGATGATCCCGGTGTTGCCGACGGCGCGCGATCAGACCACTTTGCTCAACACTTTCTTTTGCGGCGCAAACTGTGCCGGGGCGACTGCCACATCCATTGATTCGGTGGCGCTGGCGTTGCTGAATGTGCAGGGTAGCTCTTTCGGCGCAAGCCCGGGCGGTTGGCTGGTACCGACGGTGCCTGGCACGCCCGGCTTCACCAACGGCCAACTGAATTACGGCCCGCTGGTTCTGACCGATCCCGGCAAGTTCCGCGACGACCAGTTCACCGCCAACTGGGACCGCGAGTTTCGCGGAGGCAAAGACCATCTCTCCGAGCGCTTCTTCTGGTCTGACTCCGATACGTTCCAGCCGTTCGGCGCTGATTCCTACGGGATCCAGACTGGTGGACAGCCCGGCGTCAACAACCTGAATTTCCCACTCGATATTCCGCTGCATAGCCGCTTTGGCAGCATCACCGAGACGCATATCTTTACTAACTCACTGGTGAACGAATTTCGATTTGGCGTCAATATCATCAGCGACAGATTGAACAATGAGGCGCCCATCACCAACTCTCAAATCGGCATCAATTTGCCGACCGCTACCGGAGTGAACGGACAGGCCGGCGACCCGAACATATACCGGCTGCAGTTCGGAAGTTGGGCATTCGGAGCTTATCCGACGCAGTTGCAGTCGGCGCTTTCAGACAATTATGTCTGGACTGACACGGTGAGCTGGACCCACGGACCGCACCAGCTTCGCTTTGGCGGCGAAGTCGATCGCGTCGCCATGCGCCGGAGCTTGCCTATCGCCGACAATGGCCTGGTGTTTTTTGTAGGGATTCCCGGGGTGACGGCGCCCACCGATTTCCAGAGTTTCCTGACGGGCAGTCCACTGCTTGGCGAAGGTGGAGGCGGCCTCGGCAATCACGATTACCGCATTCCGGGTTTTGCCTGGTTTGCCCAGGATGACTATCGGGTCAGCAAGAGTTTGACGCTGAATCTCGGCTTCCGCAACGAGTTTAACGGCGCGCCCTATGACACACTGTGCCACACTGGCAATACCAATCCCGAAGAGTCCAACGTTACCGGGCAACCTTATGTCTATCCGAAGTGCATAAACAAATTCGGGCTGACGGGGATCACCGGGACGCTCAACCAGGCTGGCCTCGACAATGAGTACGCTACGGTCTGGGAGCCCCGCATCGGCTTTGCCTGGGATGTGGGAGGACATCACAATCTTTCGATTCGGGGTGGCTATGGTATTTACAGTGTGCGTGAAGATTTGGGAGCGGTCGATAATCTCGCCATCGCTCCCCCGACCTATCCATTTCTGGTAGGGTTCCTGCCGGGCGCGAACAGTCTGGCCAACCTGTTTGCCTCGAGCGCGGCCTTCCCCAACGGCATCCCACCGCTGGGAGCCAACCCGACGCAAACTTACGTGCCGACGGCGGCGATACTCCAGGGCTTCAGCACCGGTGGTTGCGCCTTCGCGATGCCTCAGGACTGCACGGCGGTTTTCAGCGGCAACGTCAACAGCCTGATTCAACTGGCCGTTCCTTTGCACTGGGTCTCAGGAACAACTCAGCAGTGGAACCTTACAATGCAGCGCGAATTGGGCCGGGATTGGTTTATGGAACTCGGCTACATTGGCACCAAGGGCACGCGCCTGCGTTCCACGTTTGATCCCGATCAGGCGACACTGGCGACCGCACAACATCCGGTCACGGTTACGGGGGCGGGTTGCGCCAACCTGCAGGCGCAGTCAATTTCATGCACGATCGTGGATTCGACGGCCGAGAACGTCAGCGCGCGCGCTCCTTACCTCGGCATTGCGCCCGCGGACTTCGAGGACTTCGCACCCAACTCCGACTCGCACTACAGCGCGCTCCAAGCTACGTTATCGCATCGCTTTTCCAGAGGTTTGTACTGGCAGAGTGCTTACACGTGGTCGAAATCGATTGATGACGTTTCGACCGCCAGCGTGGCCTTCCTGACCAGAGTCAACGATCAGGATAGCGGGGCTGCCTCGCGCGGCTTATCTGACTTTGACAAGCGGCACCGGTTTGTGACCAGCGCGGTTTATCAATTACCGACCTTAGCTGGCTCGAACGTTCTGACTAAAGGCGCGCTCGGTGGATGGGAGGCCAGCGGTGTGGTGACTCTACAGTCGGGGTCGCCATTTACGGTGTTTGACCCTGCGGGAGGGACATCATACGCCCTGGCAAGTACGCCTTCCTCAACCGCTACCTTCACTCCCGGATATGGCTGCGCGAATGCGTCCAGTTCCGGCAGTCCCGAATCGCGGGTAGCAAACTGGGTGAATCCGAATGCTTACAGCCCCGATCCGTTGGCGCCGCTAGCGGGCGGAGGAACGACCGATGCCACCGTCTACGGCAATACGCCGCGGAATTGCATCATAGGCCCGCCGCAGAAGAATGTGGATTTCACACTGGGCAAGACGTTCAAGCTGGGGGAACAACCGAGCGTGCGTTTCCGGGCGGACTTTTTCAACCTGTTCAATCATCCGTCGTTCGCTAATCCGTCGGCGCCGGTAGTCGGTTCCACAGCGGGGTCGGGGTCCGCCCCAATCACTTCGGTAATCGGGACGCCGCGGCTGATTCAGTTCTCGTTGAAGATTGCTTTTTGAGAAACGTGGCGGACGTTTTGATACCGGGTAGGCCGATCAGGAGAGACTGCCTGTCACCGGCGGGGGCAAGGGCGAAGGCCACGGAGGAAGAGTGTGAGACGTAGCTGCGGAATTTTGCTGTTGCTCGGCATGGTGGTGACGAGCGCGGCCCGAATCTACGGGCAAACCGGCAATGTGGTCCACTACACCACCAACATCGACAACGTGAAGTATCTTTTCGCGACGGCAGAGCCGGTTGCGCGTCTGAAGTCTGGCGATATTCTTGACACCAACACGCTCGACTGCTTTGGCAACGCGCTCAAGAAGCTGGGCGACACGCTGAGCATGTCCAAAGGCGACAACCCTCTGGCGGGGCCGTTTTACGTCGATGGCGCGGAGCCGGGTGACACGCTGGCAGTCAAGATTCTCGATTTGCAGGTTGACGGAGATACCGGCGTGGGCGCGTTTGCTCCGGGATTCGGCGCGCTCAACGAGACCAACTACACGCCCATGCTGCACGCGCCACTGCCCGAGCGCGTGTGGTACTACCATATCGACCATGCGGCCAACACGGCGGCGTTCAAGGCGCTCGACTCCGATTTCTCAGTCAAAATTCCGCTGCATCCTTTCTTTGGCTGCATCGGGGTCGCTCCTGCAAATGGTGAGGCGCGCAGCTCGGTTGTGCCGGCCGAGTTTGGGGGCAACATGGATTCGCCCGAAGCCAGCGCCGGCAATACGGTCTACTTTCCCGTGAACGTGAAGGGAGGGCTGTTCTACATTGGCGACGGCCATGCGGCGATGGGTGACGGCGAGATCGCTGGCACGGCCATCGAAGTTCCACTCAAGGCGCGGGTACAGCTTAGTGTGATCAAGGGACGCACGATCAGTTGGCCGCAGTTCGAAAACGACGACGCGATCATGACTGTTGGGGCGTATCGTCCGCTCGACGACGCTCTGCGCATTGCCTTCACCGAGCTCGTGCACTGGATTCACAGAGATTACGGATTGTCGGAGCTCGACGCCTATGAACTGCTCTCCCAGGTGGGGAAGATTCACCTCAACGAGATGGTCGATCCAAACTATGTGATCGTCGCATCGATTGAAAAGAAGTACTTGCCTCCGAAGAAGAAGCAGTGATTATGCAGACTCACTCGTCATGATGAAGAGCGGCTTCATTTCAAAGCTCTTGTAGTGCGGACGCAGGCGCTGGGTGTTGTAGTGTTCTCTCACGTTGACAGTTTTCTTGGTTGCCGTGACAACATCGATCGGCGTGTTATCGTAACGGCCATTTTTCAGAACCACCAGGCGCCCGTGAATCCGGCCGAGAATCAGGTCAAGCGCCAGATTTCCATATGCCATGGGGACGATCGAATCGATGGCGTCGGGATCGCCACCACGAACGAGATAGCCAAGTTTTTGATTGATGATGTCGATCGATTTCCCCTGATTAAACTTACCGGATAATTCCTTGAGTTTCTCGGAGACGAGGTCGCCGATTCCGCCCAGTTTTTTGTGACCGTAGGCATCGGTAGTCTCGCCGGAATAGATCATCTCGCCGCCTTCGAACATCGCGCCTTCCGATACCAAGACCACCGAGTAGCGGCTGGGATTCTTGTTGCGGTCGTAGACGAGCAACTCGGTCAACTGTTCCATGTTGAACTTGTGCTCGGGAATGACGCAGCGGTTGGCGGCTCCGGCCATGGTGGGAAGCATGGCAGTGTAGCCGGCGTAGCGCCCGAAGACCTCCAGAACGAGGAAGCGCTCGTGCGAACCGGCCGAAGTACGGAGGCTGTTGGCCATCTGGATGGTACGTGTAACGCAGGTGCTGAAGCCGATGCAGTAGTCGGTGCCGGGCACGTCGTTGTCCATGGTCTTCGGGATCGCGACGACCTTTACGCCTTCCTGGTCGAGGCGAACCCCAGAGCTGAGCGTGTCATCGCCGCCGATGGGGATCATGTAGTCGATGCCGAGCCATTCAAGATTTTTCAGCACTTCGGGAGTGAGGTCGTTCTTCTCTGCCTGGAAGGCATCTTTCAAGTGCGGTGGAACGCTGCCCTTGCTGACCTTGCTGGGATTGGTGCGCGAGGTGTGAAGGAATGTGCCGCCGGTGCGGCCAGCGCGGTTGACTACATCTTCGGTGAGGAGTTGGAAATTGTTGCTGTTATCGACTTCTTTGTCGCGAATGATATCGACCAACCCAGCCCATCCGCGGCGGATGCCGATGACCTGGTAACCTTCGCGAATGGCGCGGATGGTGACGGCTCGAATCGCGGGATTCAGGCCGGGGACATCGCCACCGCCTGTCAGAATTCCAAGCACGCCTTTTTTGGTATTGACGACTGCCATCTTGCCCTCCATCTGTCATGATGGACCGCGGACGAGAGGATCGTCTATGACGGCTCTCACATCCGAAACGTGACTTTGCTCAAGAGATTCTGGTTAGGGACGTACGAATATTGTAGATCACGGGGTACACAGGGTTGCACGGAGGCCCCTAGAAACTTAGTCAGAATTTCCTCGGGGAACTCAGAGCCACAGGAGCGGGACTAGTCCGGCGGCAGCCAGAGCGACTAAGAGAGACAGACTCTGAATGCCGGTTTTTTTATCGGCCAGGCTATAGGAGTAGATTCCTTTGATCAGGTTGTTGCTGGCAGCGGCGATCATGACCGCGACGGCAGCGACCTTGAGGGGAGTAATGGTGCCCGCAGCTTGCGTCATCCCCATGATGAAGGGATCAACATCGGTAACGCCCATAACGGCGGCGAGGATGTTGACGCCCGCCCTGCCCAGATAGGTAACGGCTAATTGCGTGGCGACGAGCATGGCCAGAAAGAAAAACGCAAAGAGGAATGCCGCCACCAGCTCAAGAGGATTACTGGGTTCAAATTCCCGCTTTATCGGTGAAGTTTGCGCGTCTGGTCTGCGAGACCAGAACCATCCGGTTGCAATGGCGAGAGCGGCGAGTATGAGACAGGCAGGGGCCAACGCTTTGCCGAGTTGATGATTGAAGAGCATCAGAAGAGCAGCCAGACGGATATACATCACGCCCGATGCGATCAAAATGCCACCCGCGAAAAGATGCGGACGAGCTTCGCGAGCAGCCCTTCGTGACATGGCCACTGTAGTCACGGTCGATGAGTAGGCTCCGCCAAGGAAAGCCGTGAGTACGACGCCGCCCCTTTCTTTTGTGACCTTCTGCAGGACATAGCTGCCATAGGAGATTGCGCTGACCGCTACGACGACGAGCCAGGTCTTGAAGGGGTTGATGTGGAAGCGTCCAAATTGCTGATTGGGCAGCGCGGGCAGAATTACCGCCGAAAGAAGAAGGAACTTGGCGAAGGTGAGAATCTCTTCGGGAGCGGCACGGCTGGCGAGCTTTTCAAGAGCAGTCTTCAGTTCCAGGAATAACAGGCTGGCCACGCTCAGCGTGGTGGCAATCCACAGGTGGTCGTAGCAGATTAGAGCGCCCACCAGGTAGGTCGCCAGTCCAGACATTTCTGTGGTGACGCCGGCAGCTTGCGCGCAGGAAAGTTTATGCCAATAGGACAACAACAGAAACGCGCCGATGACGAGGAAGCCGAGGGTCACCGGGAGCAGTTGTGCGCCGGAGATGAGAGCGATGGAATAGCCGATTAATCCGATGAGCGGAAAGGTGCGCACTCCACCGAAAGAGTAGGAGCCGGCGGCCAGCTTGTGTTCCTCACGTTCGAGCCCGATCAGGAAAGACAAAAAAATGACGAGGAGAATCTTTGCGGCCTCGGGTGGCAGCCACCGGTAGAGTTCCACTACTGTTCACGCCTCCTTTGTCGATGCGGGCGCTATCGAGAGATAGATGTCGTTTGCATTTTCAGGACTTCGCCGAATCATGCTCGGATTCTGACACAAGAACCATCCAATTGCATAGGAAACGGATGGAGGAATGATCGGAAAAACAGCTTATGAGAGCGGCCTTGGCGATCCATCCACGAAGCTACCGTTATCCTTCAGACTGGTTTGAGAATCGGTGCTTTGGGAACGGGAGGCTGATTGATCAGCAGCCAGTAGAGGCCGACCGATTTCACCGTGTCCCGGAACTGCTCGAAGTCGACCGGTTTCTGAATGTAGCTGTTTGCGCCAGAGCCATAGCTAGCGATCAGATCACGCTCTTCCCTGGAGGAGGTCAGGATGACGACCGGGATGGTGTTGGTCCGAGGGTCGGCCTTCAACTGCCTGAGGACGTCCATGCCGTCGACCTTGGGCAGCTTCAGATCCAAAAGCACGAGCCTTGGAGGGTGCTCCAAGGAGCGGTCGGCATGAGGTCCGGTACAGAAGAGGAAATCGAGAGCTTCTTCGCCGTCATGGGCCACGTAAATATTGGTGGTCAGGCTCTCTTTTCGCAGGGTACGCAGGGTCAATTCGACGTCTTCATCGTTGTCTTCCACCAGCAGGATTTCGATCTGTCGGGCGCTCATTTGTTCCCCTCGCGTAGCGGCTGTATGCTTTGGGACTTCGGGGTCCATTGGGGGGCTCCTTTTTCACGTCACTACTATTACAGAGGGGGGGTACCCCCCTGTCTCGATCTCTTAGAATCAATGATATACGGCGATTTTGTCTCCAAAATATTGATTATAAACAACGTATACTTAAAATCTTGATAATAAACGAGTTGGTTCATTTTCTTTCATGCCGCCTTTGAAGAGCATAAAGCAATGGTAGCCTTGGCAAGTTTCCGACGCCCCAACATCTATCTTGATTTTCACTTTCGTTGCGCTTAAGTCAAGCAATTCCGTGGAGGCGAGGCCGACTGCGAGCAGAAAACTCTGCGTCATAGTTTTCCTCCCGCCGCCGCTTCGGCTTTGGTTTCGTTTTTTTCAAAATTCGCTAGCGTGAAATAAAAGGTGGCGCCTTTATCCAACTCAGCCTCCGCCCAGATGTGTCCGCCATGTTTTTGAACGATGCGTTGCACGGTCGCCAGGCCCACGCCCGTGCCTTCGAATTCTTCGAGGCGATGCAGGCGTTGAAAGACCCCGAAGAGCTTTTCGGCGTACTTCATGCTGAATCCGACGCCATTGTCGCGGACAAATACAACGCTTGTGCCGTCCTGCTGCTGCTGCCCGATCTCGATTACGGCCAGCGTCCGCGGCCGTGTGAATTTGAGGGCATTGGAAATCAGGTTCTGAAAAACCTGGTTCATCAGGCCGGGGTCGCACTCCACGTAAGGAAGGGCGCCGATCTTCCATTCGATCTTGCGATTGGCAATTTCCGGGACGAGACTGTCGATCACTTCTTCGACCACCGAGTTTAAGCCGGTGATCTGCAGGCTGAGTTCACGCCTTCCTACGCGTGCCAGATTAAGGAGGTCATCCACGAGTTGACCCATGCGGCGCGTGCCTTCTTCGATACGCTGCAGATGATGCTGAGCCTCAGCGGGAAGGGCGGGGCCAAACTCCTCCGATAGAATCCTCGAGAAGCCGCTGATATGGCGGAGTGGGGCGCGCAGATCGTGGGATACGGAGTAGGTAAACGCTTCCAGTTCCTGGTTGGCGGCTTCGAGTTGGGCGGTGCGATCGTGGACGCGCTGTTCCAGTTGGTCGTTCAGAGTACGGATCTCACACTCGGCCGCTCTTCGCGCGGTCACATCGCGGAACACGACCAGTCCACCGCGCGAGGCGCCCAGCTCGTCCTTCAACGGGCGGCCCGTAAATTCCAGCCATATGCCTGTGGGAGCCTTGGGGCTGCGCACGATGCTCTCCATGCGGACGGTCTCTCCCTGAATCGCCCGCACCAAAGGAAGCTGGCCAGTCGGGAGGGGGGTTACGCCGTCCGTAGAGTACATCTCGTAGTGAGGAGACCATTCCTCGATCGATAAATTGGCTGGTCCGCGGCCGACCAGTCCTTCCGCGGCGTGATTCCAAAGCAAGAATTTTCCATTTTCATCGGCCGCCACCATGCCCTCTTCCATGCTGTCCAGCAGTAACTGGAGGGTGCGGCTCTGTGCCCGAAGGGCTTCCTCCGCTTGCTTGTGGCCGGTGATGTCGCGGGCGATGGCCGACGCGCTGACGATCTTTCCGCTTTCGTCCTTTACGGGGCTGACCGAGAGCGAAACGGGAAATGCGTGTCCGTGCTTGCGCACCCGGACGGTTTCATAGTGGCGCACGGTCTCGCCGCGTTTAATTCTCTCGAGGATAGTGCTGGAGTCATCGAAATGATCGGGCGGCATGAGCATGGACATATGATTTCCCACCACTTCGGCGGCCAAGTATCCGTACATCTCCTCGGCGCCGGGATTCCATGTTTCGATCGTTCCGTCGAGGTTCTTGCCGATGATTGCGTCGTTTGAGCCGGTCACAATCGCAGCCAAACGCCGAGACGACTCTTCCGCTTTGCGTCGCTTCGCATCCGTGCGGTCGATGAGGAACGCGCTCCAGGCGGTAATGCCGACGAGGAGGGCGGTTGCGCTCACGGTCACGATGGCCATTCCAGTCCAATTTGAAAAAAGACCGGCCTCCTGACCTTTCCAGCGCGCCCACCCAATCACAAACGGGAACATGATTGCGGCCGGGAACAGTCGGCGGGCCAGCATGCCTCCAAGGCTCAAGGTCGCGAGCAGGGAGCCCAGGCCCGAGTCGGTTCGTGCCGTCATCACTCCAAAGGAAAGTATGAATAGAACAAGGGCCGTGGTGGGTGCGATGTAGGTGTGGAGGGCGCTCGTGCCGGCCTCGAGCGCCAGATCGAGTACGCCGAAAAGAGAGATAACGGCAACGATACTGGTCAGCACTTGCTCCAGCCGGCGAGCCCAGGCTGCATTGGAATCCAGCGCGGCGACGGCTGGGCCGAGCAGGGCGAAACCCAAGCCGGTGATCGGGGACATGAGCCCGATGCGAACGCTGCCGGGCGCATCGTCAGCGCCGGCTAAGACCAGAAGTTGGTCGATGCCCAGGTTCCAGCCATAGCAATATTCGAGGAATGAGAGCAGGCCGATTGCTGAGACGACAAGGGTCAGAAGTGTGGGCACGAAGTTCCATGCTCTTGACCCACGATGCTCGCGGTTTCTGGTGAGCCATAGAGCGAGGCCGATCAGGAGGAAACAGACTCCGGTGTTGGCTTTTACCTGGACATAGCCCGGCAGAAAGGACTTGAGGCGCGGGACGTGAAATATCCAGCCAGCCAAGACCAGCGAGCCGAAGGCCATTGAAAGAGTGCAGCAAAACGCGGTGAAGCGGTCCAGGTTTCTTGAAATGCGAGGATCCAACGCAGGTTCCATGGAGACATTTCCGGCGCGTTCAATATCCGGTAAGGCCATTATGAGTTAGCAATCGGCGGAAACGAGCGACAGCAGGCACATTTGTGCGCACAAAGGGCGCGGTTTTTTCCCGAATTGGAACTTAGGGAGGTTCTGATTAAGTGTCAGCGAGAAGCATAAACCACCAGGTTCACAGAGGTACGCGAAGGCCCCCAGGGAGTTAATCAGAACTTTCTTAGCAATGTGGTTTTCGATGGGCTTGCGATCCACCTGTCCCGCGCGCCAAGTCAGGTCCGACCAGGAGGTGGGCCGATGAATCACTCATCGGTTCGGCGAATGGGCAGACTGGCGAAGCCGAGCCAGAAATCCGCCAGGGAATGCACGAGAGCGACAAAATCGGCGAGGTTGCCGGGCTTCCGGAGATAGCAGTTCGCCCCCAGTTCATAGCAGTGCGTAATGTCTGCGCTCGCATGCGAGGTGGTGAAAATCACCACCGGAATTCTGGCGAGGGCGGGATCGGTCTTGATCTCCGCCAAGACAGTTCGCCCGTCTTTGCGCGGCAGATTCAGATCGAGAAGAATGAGGTCGGGGGTTGGCGTCTCTTTATATTTGCCGCGGCGGCGTAAAAAGGAAATGGCCTCCTCTCCGTCATTGACCGAACTCAGGTGGAAATGCCATTTGCTTTTGGCCAACACATCGCTGGTCAGGTCAATGTCGCCGAGACTGTCGTCCACCAGCAGGACCTCAGCTTCAGAGTCACTCAATGTAATCCATCTCCTCGGGTTCATCGCTGGCCGGGATCGTAAACTTAAACGTAGATCCTCGGCCGGGTTCCGATTCGACCCAGGTGCGGCCGCCGTGATACTCAATAATCTTCTTGCAGATCGAGAGGCCGATACCGCTGCCCGGGTACTCGGCGCACGTGTGCAGGCGTTTAAAGATCACGAAAATGAGATCGGCCTGCTCCGGGGCGATGCCGATGCCGTTGTCAGAGATCGAGAAAAGCCATTCGCGAGCGGCGAGGCCGGCAGCTATGCGAATCACAGGCGGCTTCGAAGCGCGAAACTTGATGGCGTTCCCGATTAGATTCTGGAAGACCTGCAACAATTGCGATCGGTCGGCAAGGACAGAGGGAAGGTGTCCGTGCACAATGTGGGCTCCGCTCTCTTCGATGGCCACGTGCAGGTTCTTCAATGCGGCCTGGACGACGGCGTTGCAGTCGGTGACCTTAAGATCGGTCCCATGGCTGCCCACGCGTGAAAATGCCAGAAGATCGTGAATCATGGTCTGCATGCGAAGGGCGCCGTCGACCGCATAGTGAATGTATTTGTCGGCGTTCTCATCGAGCTTGCCGCGATAGCGTTCGGCCAGCAGTTGGGTATAAGTCGCCACCATGCGCAAGGGCTCCTGCAGATCGTGGGAAGCTACGTAGGCAAACTGCTCCAGATCGCGGTTGGAGCGGGCCAACTCCTCCTGCGAACGGCGGTGCTCTTCGCGTAACTTCTTGTCGGCGACGGCGCGGCGCACCGCCTCGGGTAGACGGGGCAGATGGTCCTTGAGAACGTAGTCGGCCGCGCCTTGCTTGATGCATTCGACGGCCTTGAGTTCGCCGAGAGAGCCCGAGACAACGACTACCGGAACATCCAATCCTTCACGGCGCAGGACTTCCACGGTTTCCATCCCGTTCCACGCAGGGAGCCCGTAGTCGGCCAGGACAACGTCATAACGGTTCTTGCGTATGCGGTCCGCAAAATCCTCGGCCGTCTGCACGATGTCAATGTCAGGTTCGCAGCCGCCACTGCGCAGGGCGCGCATGAGTAATTCCACATCGGCGGGGTCGTCCTCGACCACCAAGGCCCGCAATCTGGCACCGCCCGGGAACGACGACTTGGGACCGAGGTCTTTCTGATCCTTCTGGCAGAGCTTCGCACTGCCACTGTGATCGTCGGCATTGAGATCGGAAGCAGCCTTGGTCGAGTTTTTCGCTCCACGCGGTTCCAGGTTAGATCGATGTGCAGTGGTTAACATAGGACGGCAGTGCCCCTTACTGAATCTCTTTTGTCTTGGCATCGGCCTCGTAGCGAAAATCTTGAGGCCGAGACGGCGTTTCGCTGCTCGAAGGACATGCATCTTGTGGGCAACCGGGCCTCCAGCCGCGCTTCTGTGTATGTACTGTCGCGCTCGCCGGGATGAACGCTAAACTGATGAAGGCTAGACCAATGGTTTGGGCACCGGTCGAGCGGGCTCCGCTGCCTTCCCAGCCTGCTCATGGTGCAGAGACGAGGACAGTTGGGATTGGGGATCCGCGGTAGGACGTCCCAAGAGATAGCCCTGGATCTCGTTTCCGCCGAAGGTTTTGATCAAGTCCAGTTGCTCCTCGGTTTCAACCCCCTCGACAATCACGCGGATGCCGATGTTGTGCGCGAGGGCGACCAGGGAGTTGACCATGGCCCGGCTTTCGGGCTTTGCGTGCAAGTCTCTGACAAAGCTCCGATCGATTTTCATGGAGTCAAAAGGCAACGCGGGCAAGTAGGTCAAACAGGAATAGCCGGTGCCAAAATCGTCAATGGCGAAGCCGACTCCCAAGGATCGAAGACGGTTCATGGTTTCGACGGCCTGAGACACGCCGGTCAGCATGATGGTTTCGGTGAGTTCGAGTTGAAGCAGGTCGGGCTTGAGCCCGGTATGATTCAGAACGCTGATTACTTCGTCCACGAAGTGGTCGCGCCGGAACTGGATGGTGGAGATGTTCACCGCGACTTGAACGGGATAAGGTGATATCGCCTGCCATTTGACGGCCTCGGCGCAGGCCATCTCCATGATGTAGGCGCCCAAGCCTACGATCAGGCCGCTTTCCTCGGCGACCGGAATGAATTTGCCGGGCGGAATGCTTCCGAGCGTGGGATGAGTCCAACGGGCCAGAGCTTCAAATCGGACGAGGCGATTGGAAACTGCGTCAAATTCGGGCTGGTAATGGACCTGGATCTCACCGCGGGCAATGGCTCCCCGGAGCTGATTCTCGAGGTTCAACCGTTCCCGCACCATGGATCCGAGTTCGGGCGTGAAGTAGGTCGAGCGATTTCTGCCATCACGTTTAGCCGCATACATTGCGCTGTCGGCCTGTTGCATGAGATCGGCGGCATCCTGGGCGTCCTCCGGAAAAATGCTGATGCCGATGCTGGCGCCGATCGTGAGTTGATGGCCTTCAATGAGAAATGGCGCTGCCAGACCGTCCAACAGGTCTCGGGCCACCACGGCCGCGTCTTCCTTTTTATGGAGGTTCCCCAAAATGACGGTAAACTCATCTCCGCCGAGGCGGGCGAGAGTATCGGACCGCCGAACCCGCGCTTGCAGCCGGGTTGCGACCTGAACGAGGAGGGTATCGCCGATGGAGTGGCCGAGACTGTCGTTCACTAACTTAAAGCCGTCCAAGTCGACGTACAGCAGGGCGAGGATCTGGGATTCACGGAGTGCAGTTGCAAGCACTTGCGTGAGCCGGTCGGAAAATAGCCTGCGATTGGGAAGTCCGGTGAGAGCGTCATTGAAAGCCTGGAACTGCAATTTGGCTTCGGCATTGCGCTTGGCAGCGTCGCGCCGCTCCAGTTCGGAGAGCATGGCATTGAAGCCCCTACCCAACTGTACGATTTCGTCGGTTCCAGACTCCGACACTCGAACCGCGAAATTCTGGTTGACGGTGACTTCGTCCATGGCCTGCGCCAGTTCGAAGATCGGCCGCGAAATCTTGCGCTGCAGGAGTCTCCCGGAGATGCCACCGACGATCAACGCCAGTAGAGCGAGGAGGCCGGCCACCAGCAGCAAGTGTCTCCGTCTCTTATCGAGATCCTGCAGGTCAGAAGTCAGAAGCAGCGTTCCCACCAACTCGGCGTGGCGCAGCACGGGGCGGTTGACGCTGGGGTAGTCGCGATTGGAATGGGGAGTCTCCGCAAGGACCGGAGAGCAATTCCTGCCGGTGTGCCGACGGTCATATTGAGCGAACAACTGTCCGGACGCGTCGTACAGGCAAGCAGAGACGACCGGGGGTTCGGCACGCAGCGCCTCGAGCACCTCAACCGCCGCGGGTGGGTCATTGAAGTTCAGGGCAGCGGTGGAATTTTGGCCAACCACGTCTGCCAAAGTGGAGAGCCGGCTTTGCAGCAGAGTCCGCGAACTGATGTTATCGGACACGAGAAGTGCAGCAGTCAGCGTGCCTAGCGCTATGCTGCTGGCAAGCAGCACGGTGAGCTCCATCCTGTATGCGAGACTGTTCCGCCCTACAAATCGCATATCAGTTTTTCACCTCCGGCGCCGGAGGAACGAGGACGACAATATTGAGGAGGCGGGAACTGATCTTCAATCGGGACTCGCGAGCCACTTCCAATCGGACCTGAATCTGCACCAGGTCGCCCACCGTGACCAGGCTGATCATGCCGCCCTCACGCACGAAAGATTCCGTATCGCCCACGGTCAAAATGCTTTTGTCGCGCACTCGATCGAGAGCGGCATGAATTTTCCTGGGGGAGGGATCCGCGATGTAGAGAATGTAGCAGCGCTCAAGTTCTTGATCCGAGGGAGAGAGTAAGACATGGATCGGTCTGGACTCACTGGTCTTGCCATCCAGCATTTTTTTCAATACCTCGCCCATCGGGCCTTCGCCGACGAACCCGATGACAACCTCATTGTTGCCTTGTGGCCATTCGACATATTTCGTCAGGTTGAACACCAATGCCGCTTTCACGGCCAGCTCGTCATGCGGCTGAGATTGTCCGGCGCGCGGCATCAACAACAGCAGGCCGAGCGCGCAAGCCACAGGGGCCAAGCGCGGCCGCTTCACAGCATTTCCTCCTGCCGCAGGATGGACGGGCGAGTGCGCCGATGCTTGCGTGGGCACACCGCGAATTTGCAGGCAGGCCAGCTCATTTCTTGCTCCGATCTTCCTTGCCCCAGTGTTCCTTGATCGGCAACCGGTACGAGATTTTGAAGCGGTAGCCTCTGCCGTCCTGCTGGATCGCCGCTTGTGTAAGTCCAGGGCCCGCGGGCGAGTACCACCGCTGACCGAGGGCGTTGTAGCAACTGGCCGAAAATTGCCAACCTCCCCACAAAGGCTTGCTGGAAAACGTGGCGTTGGTGAGGAACGACGAGGCAACTTGAGTGCCCTGATAACTGGTCTGTGGGCTGGTGTACAGCAATTCCAGTCCCGCAAAGGCTCGGTGCGAAGTTGGGATGGTGCCATGCAGCTTGGCCAAATGCATGGGAGAATTCGCCAGGCGGGCGCTTTGGAGCTCATCCTGGGCATCGGAAAATGTATAGCTGGCCTGGGCCGACAAACCAGACTCGCGCTTCGCCTCCAATTCGAACTCGGCTCCCCGCCCCTCGTCGTGGCCGATGTTCACGAAGTGATTGAGGCCGCTCATGGGATCGGGCACTTCGTCGATTAAATTCGACAGGTTGTTGTAGAAGCCATCCGCGGTGATTCTTAGCCAGGGTTTCGGGCTGTGTTCGAAAACCACTTCGTGCGATGCGATGTGCTCCGGTTGCAGCAGCCTGGTAGGAGGTACGATCGAAACCCCGTCGGTGTAATAGTTTTCGTACGCATTGGGGGCACGGAAGGCTCTGGTGAAGATATATTTGAGGGTGGTGCGCGAATTGGGCTGGTAGATAACGGCCGCACGCGGGCTAAGCGCGCTCCCGAAGATATCAAACCAATCCAACCGCCCGCCCAGACGGAAAGTCAGCTTGGGGACGAAGTTCAACTCGGCCTCACCGTAGGTGGCTACGAACCAGGGCGTGCGGGTGTCATTGAAGCTGGGAGGCTGCCCGAGAGTGATGTTCTTCTGGTTGACTCGAAAACTATATTGGTATTCGGCTCCCACGGTGATTCGCTGGCGCCCGATCTGATGCCCCAGGTTGGCTTCGACTCCAATCCAGTCAGCTCGCGCCGTTGTTAGAAAGCGGTATACGTCTCCCCCCTGGAGAAACCCACCCGTACCGGAGTAGTTGTAGTCATCGTAGTGAGCGCGCAGGTCGAGATCGGTGGTTGACGAGAGGGTGCGGTGATCGCTCACATCGACATAGGCGCCCGCGTCGGTCCCGCGCGTTCCAGGATCGTTGAAAATCGTGCCATAGGGCGCGGTTGGAATAATCTTGGTTCGCGTTCCCCATTGCCCCTGGACGCGCAGATCCCCATATTGCAGGTCGGCGAAGGCGTAATCGTGATGTTCTCCGTCGATGTTTTCAGCGATCCCGCCGTTGGTTCCGGCGAATTCGGGAAAGAAAAGATCGGATGCTCCGGCGCTGCGGTACATACTGCCCGAAACTAGTCCCGACAATTTTCCCTTTTCGTAGGTGCCCGTAAGCCGTCCGCTCCGGCTCAGAAAGGAGCCCTCATCTCCCGAAGCTTCGATGGCTGTGCCGCCCTTGGGCCGGCGTGTGATGACGTTGATGACTCCGAAGACCGCATTGGTACCGAATAGCGAAGAGCTGGGTCCGCGAACGATTTCGATGTGGTCGATCAGATCGAGATCAAGCGGAAACTCGGAGCCGATGGGCGCGCTGTCATAAACGTTGTCATTGAGGCGATGGCCGTTGATCATCAGCAGAATGCGGGAGTTGTAATCGCCGGGCCGCTGAATTCCCCGCACGCCGAGATACATGTAGTCGCGATCATAGGAGGTGTAGAAACCGCGCAGGCTGTTGAGAATGTCGCCGAGCGTGCGCCAGCCATAGCGGACGATGTCGTCCGAGGTGATGATGCTGATCGATGAGGGAGCCTCCCGAGTTTCTTCGAGGTGGCGGGATGCGCTGAAGACCTTGGTCTTGGCGAGATCCTCGATGCTCAACGACATAAGGTCCTGATCGGGTGAGGCTTGCGCGCTCGCCAGCGCGGCCATCAACAGCAAGAAGGGAAGAAGGCGTGTGCACATGCGGAGCTTGGCACCGCCCAAAGCAGAGCGCCGAGACATAGCCTAGTGATCGGCATTTGTGGCAGAAAAATGAGAACGAACCGGGGAAGCCCTGATCAAGTGTTGGCAAGAAGCATGAACCACGGGGTTCACAGAGGTGCACAGGGGCCCCCAGGGACCTAATCAGAACCTCCCCTAGAGGGCACCCAGCAACGCGTAGAGTTCGTCTTTTGTCGTAAGGGTGACCTTTGTTTCGACCATACAGCGAAAATCTACCACTCCTTGGGCATTTCTGATTAGAAAAAAGGGAAAGGCCATCGAGATTTCTCTCAATGGCCTTTATTCATGCCGGCAACGACCTACTCTCCCACACTCGTGTGGCGCGGGTGCCCTCGCCCGCGAAAAGGTTGGCAGCGAAATTCCTCCGCGGATGTTGCCGTGCTTTTGAAATCGTCACATTTTGGTTGTGTCCTGGTCACAGATCGATTCGACCTTTTGGGGCAGACTAGCGAAAGTCAACTTCAGCGGGCGGGGGCGCCCGCTCCGCACGATCAGTACTCAACGATCACTACTCACATTCCGATGACTCAGGCATTGTTGAAGGGGAAATACCAGTATCGGCGGCGCCTTCCGCACTATCAGAAGGACGATCGGGTGGTGTTTGTTACGTTTTGCTGCGGCTGCCTTGATCCTTTGCCGGAGGCTGTCCGGGATATCGTGCTGCGGCATTGTTTGCACGATCAGGGAACGAAGGCGGCGATTCACGCGGCCGTGGTCATGCCGGATCATGTGCACCTTTTGCTGACGCCGCTTCGCGATTTGGAAGGGGATCTTTATAGCCTGGTTGAGATTCTGCAAGCGATTAAATCGGCGTCGGCGCACAGCGTGAACCGGGTGCTGGGGCGGTCCGGGCCGGTGTGGCAAGAGGAGTCATTTGACCATGTGTTGCGCGGCGAAGAAAGTTTCGAGGAAAAACTGGAATATATTCGGCAGAATCCGATGCGGCGCGGGTTGGTGACTCGGCCGGAAGACTATCGGTGGTTGTGCGTTGAGTAAGTCAAGATCAACACCAAAGTCAACGGCAGCGGGCGAGGGCGCCCGCTCTACACAATCCCAAAGCGGAAAAGGCCACGCTCATTTCTGAACGTGGCCTTTGATTTAATGCCGGCAATTACCTACTCTCCCACACACTTTCGCGTGCAGTACCATCGGCCCAGCGGGGCTTAACTTCCGTGTTCGGGATGGGAACGGGTGGAACCCCCGCGGTAAGGTCACCGACAACTTGAGGCGTTTAGCAGGCGTGAATGAGCCGCCGTAAGGCGGCGATTGGGAGCCTGCTGCCGAGATCCTGAGCGCTTTATGCGAAGGATCTCTACGCCATCTCGGTGTCGCTTGCGCGACGAACTTTCAAAGAGCGTGAGGACAATGCCTCACAACTGAATAGATTGGGTGAAACGGGGCTTGCCCCGTGTCTACTACAAGATTTCGTCGGCGCCAGTCGTCAGTACTTGTGGTCAGTGGCATCCAGTTTCTGATACGCACTGAGAACGTTATCGCTTTCGAACAGATTCGAACTGAAAACTGATAACTGAGTGCTGACGGCTGTTTCTGCACCGAGTAAATTCTATGGTCAAGCCGAACGGGCGATTAGTACAGGTAAGCTGCACGCATTACTGCGCTTTCACATCCTGCCTATCAACCAGGTAGTCTACCTGGGCCCTTCATTACCCTTAAGGGTTGGGAGATCTCATCTTGAGGAGTGCTTCCCGCTTATATGCATTCAGCGGTTATCACAACCGAACTTCGCTAC
>JBAQJU010000159.1:0-9201 GCA_049300475.1 Terriglobales bacterium
GCACTTGCGGGGGTGCTGACCGGGGCCATAGGTTGTCAAATAGCGGTGAAAAGTTTGCGGCCGGAAATGCGTTCGTCTCTGGAGACTGGCGCAGTTCTCGATGGTGCACTGTCGAGGTATCTTCGCACCGATTGGGGAGCAAGTCGGTGATGAGCGTACGAGAAAAATGTGATGAAAAAAGTTGGGAGGAACGCAGTGGTTGGGGCGTCGGAGCGGTGACGCGGCGCACTGCCCGATCGTAACGAAAGAGGAAAACCCATCGGTGAGCGTCAGCGATCTGCCAGGCCCACTTCTCAGCGAGAAGTGGGGCACCCAGCGTGATGTCAGGTCATTAGTCTGGTGGATATTCTCTGTTGCGCATTACTTCTGGAACATCACGTGCTCCGTGCAGAACGGCCACTATTTGCAGCGTCGCTGGGAGATGGCGGTAGACAATCAGATAGGAACCGGTGGGCCAGAACCGTACATCGCGGTCAGTTACATCTGGGCGAGTGTGCCCCATCCGCGGCCGCCGGGCCAGCTTCTCAAAGGCGTTGAAAAATTCATCTTCCAGATGGTTGGCGGCGTTGACATTGTCGAACGCGACGAAGTCCCAAATGTCTTGCAGGTCCTCCAACGCGTCGGGAGAGAGCGAATACGCGGGCATCGATGCTACTTTACGCTTCTCCTCAGCCGCAGCCGCGCTCTAGCCTCGGGCCCTGGAATACCGAGGCCGCGATCCAATTGGTCGATTCCGCGGTCAATCTTCCGGCGCACTTCTGAAAGCCGCTGCTGTTTGAGTTGCTCCTGCTCTTCCAGAAGGCGCAGGCCTTCACGGATTACTTCCGAGGCCGAGGCATAGCGTCCACTCTTTACCTTGTCGTCCACCATCTGTTCCAGTTCTGGGGTTAGGGAAATGTTCACTGTAGGCTCCTACGGGCACTATGCGCCGGTTCTCAGATAATGTCAAGAAATAGCATAAAATGACATGTCCCAAGTTCACTGCCGGTTGTGTCAGCCGGTATCGCGCATGATGTCTCCGGGAATACCTGAATACGGGGACAGATGGGACGTTTACCTAATTTTCTTCCCAGCGGAAACGGGGGAACGTCCCGTCTCTACCCAGGTTTTGTCCGTCCCCATTGTTTTGTCTCCATGTTTTCTGCCGGTGTCACCACAAGATGCGATACGCGAGCCAAGCATAGGCGGCGAGGAAAAACAGAAAGCCGGAAAAGCCAAGCGCCAAATTGAAGCCGTACCACGCTGGCGTGTACGAGTCGCGCTGCTCATCATGGCAGTAAGTCTCATAGGCATAGTTCTCCGACAAAAGAAAAAGAATCGCGCATACCGCGCACACGCCCAAGAGCGTTATAGTGGAAGGGCAGACCCGTTCTAGTCGAAGGCTGTAGATGCTCCTCTTGCCGTCAACGGGGATGCCCGCCAAGAAGTTGACGAGGAACGCCATGGTGCCCGCCGCAAGGGTGAGGAGCAGTTTGGCCAAATCTTGGTACCGTTGAATGTGAGTCTCGAATCCGCCCGATACAATCTTCTTCGCAGACGGGGCGGCTTCTACCGGATCAAATGACACGTTACTACCCGGAAAGCGGCGTTTGAAACTCCGGCAGGAAATAACCCCGATGAGAACCGGCACCGCTAGAACACAGAGAGCCCATAAGAACCACACGCATAACTGACTGATGCGCACGAGTGTACATCACCGAAATAAGTGCAGGCGGGTGCCCCGTTCAAGCTTCGCTTGGGCGGGGCCCTTGACCTTTTTCATCACAAACGCGATGTACGAGCCATCACAGATTTGCCCCCCAATCGGTGCGAAGATACCTCGACAGTGCACCATCGAGAACTGCGCCAGTCTCCAGAGACGAGCGCATTTCCGGCTGCAAACTTTTCACCGCTATTTGACAACATATGGCCCCGTCCAGCACCCCCGCAAGTGCACGCCAAACGGTAAAATTCAATGCTAAGTCCTATTTTTTGAATACTTTGCCTATAACTAACTTACTATCATCAACTTAACTCATTTTTGGGTAAGGGGGGGGTACCCCCCAAAAATTCTGAATTCCTACCCGCCGGTTGGCCCACATCGTTGAGCGCGGAGACGAAATAACTGGGGGCGCAAGAAACCCTACACCCGCGAGCCTCCGGAGTACAGTGGGGCCCAGGTTAGCGCCCAAAGGACGGGCGCGAACCTGGGGCACCGCAGCCGAAGCCGTACAACATATTGAGGGGCGCGAAGGCTTTGCGCCCTCATGATAAGAAAAACTAATTGAATTCGCTCAAGAAATTACTTTGACTTCATCCCATGCCCTGATGTTTACTGCAGGACGGCGTCGAGCTTCTTCGTTTGTTCGGACATCGTTGTTCCGACAGTCTGGTTCGGACAAATGCTCGAATTTAATCCCTGAAGAGAAATGAGGCTTATGAGTACCCTAGAACAGAAGATCCCAGTCCAGGATTCCTACGCACCCTTACAACCGCCTACCCGCTATCTTTTCGGGCCCGGACCGACCATGGTGGATCCCCGGGTCTATCAAGCGTTGTCCAAGCCGATCGTCGGTCATCTCGACCCATACTTTATTCAGGTGATGCATGATGTTCAGGAATTGCTCAAGACTCCTTTTGGAGCCAACAATGCCTCGACGCTGGTAATCTCCGGCACGGGCAGCGCCGGCATGGAAGCCGCGGTCGCCAACTTTGTGGAGCCGGGAGCGAAGTTTGCGGTCTTCGCGAATGGATATTTCTCTGACCGCCTTACGGAGATGGCTCGGCGCCAGGGCGCAAACGTCGTGCGCTTTGAGAAAGCCTGGGGCGAGACCTACAGCGATAATGAAATCTCGGACTTCATCCGTCGTGAAAAGCCGAAGGTAGTTGGCTATGTTCACGCGGAGACTTCGACGGGAGCGTTGCAGCCGGGCAATGCTATCTGCGCCGCCGCGCATGAAGTCGGAGCACTCGTCATCGCCGATTGCGTCACGTCACTCGGCGGATTACCAGTCGAGTTCGATCAAACCGGCATGGACATCGCCTACAGCTGCACGCAGAAAGGGCTGAGCTGCCCGCCGGGCTTGTCTCCGCTGGCGATTTCAGCGCAAGCCATGGAGTGGCTGCGCGCCCGCACCACGCCGGTGCGCAGTTGGTATTTTGATCTCAAGCTGATTCATGATTACTCCACGGTGTCGCACCGCTATCACCACACCGCTCCTATTTCCATGTTCTACGCACTGCGCGAAGCGCTGCTGGTGATTGCCGAGGAAGGAATTGAGAATCGCTGGGAGCGTCACCGCCGGTGCCATCAGATGTTCGTCCGCGAGATCGAAGCCATGGGTCTCGGGATGCACGTCCCGGCAGCGCACCGAATTCCGACACTGAACACTGTATTAGTGCCCAAGGGAGTCGACGAGGGTAAAGTACGGAAACGGCTTCTGGAGGGCCCGGGCATTGAAATCGCCGGAGGCTTCGGCCCACTTGCGGGCAAGATTTTCCGGATTGGCGTGATGGGACCGCTGGCTACCGAAGAGAAATTGGATTTCTTTCTGAAGGAATTCAAGAAGGCTCTAAAAGCAGAGGGTTATCCGGCTTAGGATCTCCGAAACTGCCAATGCGGAAAGACAGACTCGGAGAGCGTGCTGTGCTGCCCCGTTCCACGAACCGAAGCCAGATCTTCAATCATCCAAGGATCCGCGATAAAGGCGGCCGGCCATGACCCTGAAGTCCGTCCATACACTCCTTGACGTACTGCATTTCGCTGACAGTCACGCAGCCATCGCTGTCCCCGAGATTGAAGTCGTGGTCACCTATGAGTCTCTGCGGCAGCAGGTGCTGGCTATGGCGGATGCTCTCGCCTCCGCCGGTATCCGTCGCGGCGACCGGGTGGCGATCGCGTTGCCAAACGGATTGCCTGCCATTGTGTGTTTCCTGGCCGCTTCCATTGCCGGAACTGCGGCGCCTTTGAATCCCGCATACCCTTATGAGGAGTTTGTTTTTTTCCTGCGCGACACCGACGCTCGCCTGCTACTCTGCCCGCCGGTGGGAGCGGAGTTCGTGCGTACCGCGGCCGGCGATCTCAAAATTCCCATTCTCTCGGTGGGAATGACCGACAAGGGCGTGGTTCACCTGCTGGATGCTCCCTCGGGGGCAAAGGCCACCGTGCCTACCGCGGACGACGTTGCCCTTGTCCTGCACACCAGCGGCAGCACGGGGAGGCCCAAGCGCGTTCCCCTACGGCATTCCAACCTGGCGGTTTCCTCGGCCAACATCGCCAACACCTACGCGCTTTCCGAGGCCGACGTTTCGCTCTGCGTTATGCCGCTGTTTCACATTCATGGATTAATCGGCTCCGTCATGTCCACCTTGCTCTCTGGCGGTACCGTGGTGGTTCCGACCAAGTTCAACGCACTCTCGTTCTGGCGGACGGTGCGCAACTACCGGGTAACATGGTATTCGGGAGTGCCCACCATGCACCAGCTTTTGTTGGCGCGCACACGCCAAAAACCCAAAGAGGCGACCTCGCTTCGTTTCATTCGTTCCTGCAGCGCACCCTTGTCGGCGGAACTTATTCACAAAATCGAGGAACTCTTCGGCGTGCCTTTTGTCGAAGCTTATGGCATGACCGAAGCGGCTCACCAGATGACTTCCAATCCTCTGCCCCCGCGGCATCGCAAGGCCGGGTCGGTGGGCGTGGGCACTGGGATTCGAGTCAGCGTCATGGATAAAGAGGGCAACCATCTCGGAACCAACCAGCGCGGCGAAATTGTTATTCAGGGAGCGAGCGTGTTCCGGGGATACGAAAACAATCCCGAAGCCAATGCCCGCGCCCTGGTAAATGGATGGTTTCGCACCGGCGACGAGGGCCTGCTCGACGAAGACTGTTATCTGCATTTGACCGGACGGATCAAGGACATCATCATCCGCGGCGGCGAGAATATCGCACCCCATGAAGTGGACGAAATCCTGCTTCGACATCCGGCGGTGGCGGCAGCGGTCACATTTGGCTGCCCGCACCCCACGCTGGGAGAAGAGGTCGGCGTAGCCGTCGTCCTGCACGAACCCACCGGAGCCAGCGAAAGCGAACTTATAAACCACTGTCGCCAGTTTCTCGCGGAATACAAATGCCCGACTAAGGTTTATCTGGTGGAAAGCATTCCCACCACGGCCACTGGAAAGATCCGCCGCCGTGCCGTGGCCCACGCCATTCTCGATGACCAGTCGTCTGGTTGACGGACGGCAATGGCAATGAAGGACTCAAATAACCAACCGGGATCAGGCATGAAATTTCTAATAGCGGGAGCAGGCGCCATTGGCGCCTACATCGGTGCGCGCATGGCGCGGGCCGGATTCGATGTCACTCTCTTCGCCCGTGGTCCGCATTTGAAAGCTCTGCAGGAGCATGGCGTGCAGGTGAAGAGCGCTGAGGGAGATTTCCAGGTCCGCCCCAGAATCGTAGGTTCCCTCGAAGAGGCGGGACTCACGGACGTCGTGTTTCTGGGAGTGAAGGCGCACAGCCTTCCTCAGCTTGTGCCTCAGTTGCATTTCGTACTCGGACCGGACACTACCGTCGTCAGCACGCAGAATGGAATTCCCTGGTGGTACTTCCAGGGCTTCGGGGGACAGTGGGAAGGACTTCGTCTGGAACGCATTGATCCGGGCGGCGTGATTTTTGCGGCTATTGAAGCGCGCCGCGTGGTTGGTTCCATCGTCTATTTCTCTACGGAGATAACCGCGCCGGGAGTGATTCAACACACGGATGGCAACCGCATTTCTCTCGGTGAGCCCGACGGCGGGCGTTCCGACCGCTGTCGCCGGATTGCAGAGGCGCTGGTGGCCTCCGGGTTACGTTGTCCTATTACGACGCACATGCGGCAGGAAATCTGGGTAAAGATTATGGGGAACGCGTCCTTGAACCCGGTAAGCGCTCTGACCCGCTCGACTCTGGCGCAGATGGTGCGCGATCCGGGAGTCTCGGAGGTCATTCGCAACATCATGCAGGAGGTGGAAGCCGTCTCGCGAAAATTAGGCATGGAGTTGCCGGTTTCCATCGATCAGCGGATGGCCGGGGCTGAAAAAGTTGGCGAGCACAAAACTTCGATGTTGCAGGATCTCGAGGCTGGCCGTCCTTTGGAACTGGAAGCCCTGGTCGGGTCGGTGGTGGAGTTGGGCGAGAAGGTGGGCGTGCCGATGACGTATACTCGCACGATCTATAGTTGTGCTAAATTGCTGGCGCAGCGCAGCGTGGGGACTCTGTAAATCCCGGAGGAACCGCTGCCTCGGTTTCCGACAAACGCGGTTCCCTGTTTTTCAGACCCGATCCAAAAAAATATTTTCCATCGGTTCCCAGTAGGCGTATACTTCGGGTGGTCCACTTATCGGACCAGTTGAAAGGCAATGTCCGCAACCGTCAATTCCGAATTCGAGATTGTCCGGCGCAACAAGGTCTACGAAGAGGTTGCTCGGCAGATCGAGCGGTTAATCCTCAAGAAGCTGCGGCCTGGCGATAAGTTGCCTTCCGAACGGGACCTGGCCGAGACGCTGGGGGTGAGCCGCAGCTCCATACGAGACGCAATTCGGAGTCTGGAGCTAATGGGCATGGTGGAACCGCGTCAAGGCGCGGGTACCATCGTTCGCGAAATCTCCTCCGACTCGTTGGCGAATCCGCTGGCCAACGTCCTCAAGCGCAAGGAAGAGTTGGTGAGCGAGCTTCTGGATTTTCGCATCATGCTCGAGCCTCCGCTGGCCGCCCGCGCCGCCAAGCGCGTTTCTCCGGACGAAATTTCCGAGATGGAAGAGATTTTGCAGCGGCAACAGGAAAAGCAGAGCCGCGGAGAAGCGGCGGTTACTGAGGACGCGGAATTTCATTACAGCATTGCTTTGGCTTCCGGTAACAGTGTCGTGTTAAAAGTGCTCGACATTGTGATGGACCTGCTCCGGGGTACGCGGGAACGCTCTTTGCAGGTGGAGGGGCGCCCACAAAAATCGCTCGCCGGCCACCGGCGGATACTGGCTGCGCTTAAGCGCCACGATGCCGAGGGGGCGAAGGCGGCGATGCGGCGACATATTGAAGATGTCGAAGAGATAGTTCTGAAGGATTTTTGACCAAGTGGGGATTTACATCCGATAGAGGCGAAGCGTGGGGCTTCGAGAGAAACAAGCTGGGGACGATTCAGATTGACTGACTCGCAAAATAACGTGGCCCGTGGGGACGTCACGTCTCACGAACCGGATCACGCGGAAAAGCAGAGAGTGAAGCTCTTCGATGGATTTCCCGGTCGGGAGCACGCCGCAAATCACGCCATGACGGAAAATATTCCATCTTCTCCCGCTGTGACCCTGACGCTGCGCGTCGCGGAGGCGCGAGTCGAGGATGTCGCCCACGCCATTGCGCGACTGGCGCCAGTCGATCTGCGGCGCATAGGTGCGCGAGCCGGCGACGTATTGAAGATCACCGGGGGCACGACGGGCGTGGGACGCGCCGAGTGTTCGGATGATGGGCACGAAGGCATGATCCAGATTGACGGCACATGCCGCAGCAATTGCGGCGTCGGCTTGCAGGAGCAGGTCACAGTGACTCTCATCGAACCGCAGCAGGCGGTGGCTGTTCGTCTATCGCCGTTGTGGGTGGGGGCTCCGCCCGCGATCATCGCTCCCGAAAAAATGCTCGCGGATCTGGTGGGCGTTCCTGTGATTGCAGGCTGCACGGTGCGTGTGCCGACGTTTGCCAAGGCGGTGAACTTCAACGTTGTGCGCACGATTCCCTCGGGACCCGTCGTGATCGGGAAACGCACCGACATTCGGGTTGTCGAAGGCGAGCCGACGGCATCCCGGGCTCCGGCAGTGTCGTACGAAGATATTGGCGGGCTGGAACGTGAAGTGGAGCGAGTGCGCGAAATGGTTGAGCTGCCCTTGAAGCACCCGCGCATCTTCGAGCGGCTGGGAATTCTTGCGCCCAAGGGCGTGTTGCTTTATGGTCCGCCGGGCACCGGGAAGACGCTGCTTGCCCGCGCGGTAGCGGCCGAGAGCCGTGTGCACTTCATTCATCTCAACGGCCCTGAAGTGATGCGGAAGTTCTACGGCGAGAGCGAGGCAAAGCTCCGCGAAGTTTTCGAGGAAGCGGCGCGTCACGCGCCTGCGATCCTGTTCATCGACGAGATCGATGCGGTGGCTCCCAAACGCGCCGAGGTATCGGGTGAGGTCGAAAAGCGCGTCGTGGCCCAGCTTCTCAGCCTGATGGATGGCTTTATTGCGCGCGGCCAGGTCATCGTAATTGGGGCCACCAATATCCCCGAGGTTCTTGACCCTGCGCTGCGGCGTCCCGGGCGCTTTGATCGCGAAATCGAAATCGGCGTTCCGAATACCCAGGCGCGGCTGCAAATACTCAAAATTCATACCCGCGCCATGCCGCTCGCATCCGACGTCAATCTCCAGGAGATCGCCGAGCATTCCCACGGATTCGTCGGCGCCGATCTGGAGGCGCTCGGGCAGGAAGTGGGCATGATCGCCTTGCGCCGCTTTCTATCGGCCATGCCGCTTGGGACCGAGGGCTCGGCGTCGGCTGAACTCGAGGCACTGCAGGTCACGCGCGACGATTTTCTTGCCGGCTTGAAGGAAGTTGAGCCGAGCGCGACCCGCGAATTCCTGATTGAAAAAAGTTCGTCTACGTTCGCATCGCTGGGAGGTCTCGGCGAACTGAAACGAATGCTCGATGCGGTGGTTGAGCATTCTCACATGCGCGCCGAAGTCTATGAGCAGGTTGGACTGGCTCCGCCACGAGGCATTCTGCTGGCAGGTCCGTCGGGTACCGGGAAGACCGCCATGGCGCGAGCACTCTCCGGTGAGAAGCAGATTCCGCTGATCGCCATTGATGGCCCACAACTGTACTCGAAGTGGCTGGGTGAATCGGAGAGGGCGCTGCGCGAGGTTTTCAAGAAGGCGAGACGGGCGGCACCGTGCATCCTTTTCTTTGACACGATTGACGCCATCGCTCCGAAGTTTGGCGCCGACCAGTTTGGAACCGACGTCTATCAAAGAATTCTCAGCCAGTTGCTGCGGGAAATCGACAACTTGCGTGATGTGAAAGGCGTGATCCTGCTGGCGGCGACCAATCGTCCGGAGCGAATCGAGCCTGCGCTGTTGCGAAGCGGGCGCTTCGACTACATACTCCAGTTCGCCAAACCGGACGCTGCCGATCGTGCTACCATCATGCGCCTTTGC
>JBAQJU010000160.1:0-9988 GCA_049300475.1 Terriglobales bacterium
AGCGCGCTGGTGCTGCAGGGGCTGAAGAAACCGATCGACTGCCCGGCATTCGGCAAACGCTGCACGCCGATGAATCCGCTGGGCGCGCCCATGGTGTCGTCCGAAGGTGCTTGCGCGGCGTACTACAACTATCGACGGCACGAGGAGAAGCAGTTGCCAGTTGCCAGTTCTCATTCTCAGTAAAACCATGAAATGTTTTCTCAGACGTGGGACTGACAACTGACAGCTGATGACTGATAACTGACAACTGAGCATGTCTGACAAATCCAATTCGCTGGCGCAACTGAGCTGTCCGGCGCCGCACCCGGTCAGGGACACGATTGTCCTGGGCCACGGCAGCGGAGGCCGGCTGAGCGCTGAACTGATGCGCTCCATTTTCCTCCCCGCTTTTGCAAACCCGGTGTTGTCCCGGCTTGACGACCAGGCGATCATCCTCGTGAAAGGCACGCGCTTGGCCTTTACCACCGACTCCTTCGTCGTCAAGCCGCTCTTTTTTCCAGGTGGAGACATCGGCTCTCTGGCTGTGCATGGCACCGTCAACGATCTCGCCATGGGCGGAGCCAAACCGCTGTTTCTCAGCGTCGCCTTCATCATCGAAGAAGGATTGTCGATCTCCGTGTTGCGCCGCGTGGTCGAATCGCTGCGCGCGGCTGCCAAAAAAGCTGGCGTCGAAATCGTCACCGGAGATACCAAGGTGGTAGAGAAAGGAAACGGTGACGAGCTTTTCATCAACACGACCGGAATTGGGCTGGTTCCCGACCATCTCGAACTCTCCGCAAATCGCGCGCAGCCCGGCGACAAGGTTCTGCTCAGCGGTTCCATCGGGGAGCATGGGATCGCGATTCTGGCGCAGCGCGACGGTCTGGAATTCGAATGCCCTGTCGAAAGCGACAGCGCCGCTTTGCACGAACTGGTGGCCGGGATGCTTGAAGTCAGCAGCGCCAGCAGCGCGATTCGCTGCCTGCGCGATCCTACTCGTGGCGGCGTGTCGAGCACGTTAAATGAAATCGCTGAGCAGTCGGGTGTGGGGATTCAACTTGAGGAGAGCGCGATCCCCATTCGCGAAGAGGTTCGCGGAGCTTGCGAGATGCTCGGGCTCGATCCTCTTTATGTTGCGAATGAAGGCAAGCTGATCGCGATCGTCGCACCGCAAGCGGCCGATGCCGTGCTGAGCGCCATGCGCAAAGATCCACTGGGGCGAAAGGCTTGCATGATCGGAACCGTAGTTGAATCGCGCTCGCCGATCGTGACCATTCGCACCGAACTCGGAACTTCGCGTTGCGTGGATATGCTGGCGGGGGATCAGTTGCCACGGATTTGCTGAACGCGGATTCGCTGAAATTTGTTATGCATGAAATGGGCATCGCCAATTCGATCCTCGAGGGTGTGGACGCGGAGGTCCGCCGCCGACCCGGCGTCCGGCCGCTGAAAGTCGGCGTCCGCGTTGGAGAACTGGCCGGCCTCGATCCCGACGCATTGCGTTTTGCCTTTGAGGCATTGACGATCGATACGCCGCTGGCTGGTCTCGAACTGGACATCGAATACCGCGCATCCCGCAGCCGCTGCCGCGACTGCAGCCACGAATTTGAAGTCCGGGACTTCGAACTGCTGTGTCCTGCTTGCGGAAGCTTGAGCGCCGACCGCATCAGCGGAGACGAACTGGAATTTGCGTATCTGGAGATTGAAGAACCGGAACCGACGGAGGTGGAAAAACGATGAACCGGGTGCCGCTGGAAGGAAAGGTCCTGAATGAGAACGCGCGCGTAGCGGCGGAATTGCGCGAACGCTTCCGCGAGCATCGTGTGCTGGCCGTCAACCTTGTCAGTTCACCGGGATCGGGCAAGACCACGCTGCTGGAAAAAACTCTGGAAGCATTTCCTGCGGGCAGCCGGGTCGCGGTTCTTACCGGCGATCTCCAGACTGAAAACGACGCCAACCGACTCAAGCGCTACGGCTATCCGGTGAAGCAGATCACCACCGGAGGCACGTGCCATCTGGACGCGCGCATGATCGAGAAGCACATCGCCGACTGGGATCTCGAAGAGCTTGACCTGCTCATCATCGAAAACGTGGGCAACCTCGTTTGTCCGTCGAGCTACGATCTCGGCGAGTCTGCAAAAATTGTTCTGCTCAGCGTCACCGAGGGCGAAGACAAGCCGCTGAAGTATCCGTCGATTTTCTTCAAGTCGGAGTTGATGGTGCTGACGAAAACCGATCTGCTGCCTTATGTGCCGTTCAACGTCGAAGAAGCAGTGGCCAATGCGCGCCGCGTGCATCCCGAGATGGAAGTCGTCAAAGTCGCCAGCCTGGCTGGCGACGGCCTGCGCGAATGGATGATGTGGCTTGAGCAACGCAGGCAAGCGTTTCTCGCGGAGTTGTCAGGCCACGCAGTGGCCCGTTAGCCTCCAAAGAGTCACCTCCAAACGTGTATTCGCCGCACCAACTCCGTGTGAGTGGTATCACATCATTCCGCCTGCCCGCCTCCTAGACTGTTCTGTACGGCCACCGCTAAACGCACCGAAGGAAGAAAGCAGGAAGAAGCAAGAAAGAAGGAAGCGTGCCCGTAGCCGATCTCAGCCGCCCCGCTCCACCTAATGCCGATAAACGCTGGAAGCTGGTGGAAGCCACCATGCGCCGCATGGGCAACAACCCGCGCGGACTGATTGAATCGCTCCACACCGTGCAGGAAGTGTTCGGCTATCTCGATGTGTCGGCGCTACGCTTTGTGGCCAGGTCTCTGCGCGTGCCGCTCAGCCGGGCCTATGGTGTGGCCACTTTCTATCACTTTTTCTCGCTCCGGCCGCCGGGAGAACATACCTGCGTGGTCTGCATCGGCACCGCTTGCTATATCAAAGGCGCGCCGCAGTTGCTGGAGGCGGTGAAGCAGGAACTCGGCATTACCCCCGGACAAACTACCTCCGACGGCAAGGTGTCCGTGCTGGGCGCTCGCTGCCTGGGATCGTGCGGCCTGGCCCCGGCGGTGGTCTACGATCACGAGGTTGCGGGTAAAGTTACACCGCCAGCGCTGCGCCGGCGCCTTGCCAATTGGAAGTCGCATGTCTCCTGAAGAACTCGAACAGATCGCCGATAGCGAACGAGAGCGCCAGTCGAGGTTCAAGCACACTATAAAAGTGTGTGTGGCGGCCGGCTGCGTGAGCTGTCAGAGCGAAGGAGTCAAGACCGCTCTCGAAAAAGAAGTCGCCGCTCGCCGGGGTCACATTACTGAAGCCCACGCTAGTGAAGACCAGTCTGGCCAAGCGGGATCGGAATGCCAGGTCAAAGGTGTGGGCTGCATGGGCTTGTGCGCTGCTGGACCGCTAGTCGCCGTCGGCAACCACACGCTCTACCAGGGAGTGACTGCCGAGGATGCGCCGGCGCTCGTCGACAGCCTTGACCACGCTCCCCTCAGCCGCCTCGTTTGTCCCACCGACGTGCCGTTCTTTCAGAAGCAGAAGAAAATTGTCCTCGAAAATTGCGGCAACATCGATCCCGAGCGCATTGAAGACTACATCGCCGTCGGCGGCTACACCGCGCTCATGCAGGCACTGAGCGATATGACGCCAGCGCAGGTGATCGGCGAGATCACCCACAGCGGCGTGCGCGGCCGCGGCGGGGCCGGCTATCCCACAGGCCTGAAGTGGAGCACGGTCTCGAAAGCCGCGGGCGATAAAAAATATGTCGTCTGCAACGCGGATGAGGGCGATCCCGGCGCCTTTATGGATCGCAGCGTTCTCGAAAGCGATCCCCATCGGGTGCTCGAGGGCATGCTGATCGCAGCCTTTGCGGTGGGCGCTTCCGAAGGTTACCTGTACGTGCGCGCCGAATATCCGCTGGCCATCAAGCGCCTGCGCCTCGCCATCAAGCAGGCCGAGCGGTTGGGCTTGCTCGGTAATAACATCTGCGGCAGCCGCCTGAGCTTCCACCTTGATGTGCGTCTGGGCGCTGGAGCCTTCGTTTGCGGAGAAGAGACCGCGCTCATCGCCTCGGTGGAAGGCCGCCGCGGCATTCCGCGGCCGCGTCCCCCGTATCCAGCCATGGAAGGCCTGTTCGGCAAGCCGACGCTGATCAACAATGTCGAGACCTTTGCCGCCATCGCCCCCATTATTCGCAACGGCGGTGAATGGTATTCGCAGATCGGCACCGAGAAGAGCAAAGGGACCAAGGTGTTCGCGCTTGCCGGCAGCATCAACAACACCGGGCTGGTCGAAGTGCCCATGGGCACCACCCTGCGCGAGATGGTCTTCGACATCGGCGGAGGCATGGCGGAGGGGCGCCAGTTCAAGGCGGTCCAGACGGGCGGACCCTCGGGCGGCTGCCTGCCCGCGCAATTTCTCGACATGCCCGTCGACTACGAAAATCTCGCGCGCGCCGGCTCGATTATGGGTTCGGGCGGCATGATCGTCATGGACGACACCTCTTGCATGGTCGATGTGGCCCGCTTCTTCATGGATTTCTGCATGGGAGAATCCTGCGGCAAGTGTGTGCCGTGCCGCGTCGGCACCTATCACATGCACGGGATCCTGCACAAAATCACGCAGCGCCGCGGTTCGACGCACGACATCGCGCAGCTTGAGGAACTCGCCGACCTGCTCAGAAACACCAGCCTGTGCGGCCTGGGGCAATCGGCGCCCAATCCGGTGCTAAGCACGTTGCGCTATTTTGCCGAAGAATACAAAGCGCACGTCGAAGAGCATCGCTGTCCGGCGGGCGTTTGCAAGAACGGAAATACGGTTATGGATGAGTTCGAAGCTGCCGAGACCGAAGCCGACGCCGATCCACCGCTCCCGCCGGATGTCACTGCGGGCGAAGGAACCGGAAACAAGGAAGGCAAGGCATGATTCGCGCTTCTACCATCAAGACCCTGAAGATCGATGAACGCGACTTCAGCGCGCGCGCGGACGAAACCATTCTCGATGTCGCCCGTCAGAATGGCATCTTCATTCCCACCTTGTGCGATCTGCAGGGGCTCTCCAGCGTGGGCGCCTGCCGTCTCTGCCTGGTCGAAGTCAAGGGATCGACCAAACTTTCGCCTGCCTGCTGCACGCTGGTGGAAGAAGGCATGGAGGTCACAACCGACTCCGAACGTTTGCGGCGCTACCGCCGCTCGATTCTCGAACTGCTCTTCACCGAGCGTAACCACGTCTGTTCGGTCTGCGTCTCGAACGGACACTGCGAGATGCAGACGCTCGCCCAGAAACTCGGCATCACCCACGTTCACTTCCGCTATCGCTATCCGCACCTCGATGTCGATGCCTCGCACGAGCGTTTTTCGGTCGACCACAACCGCTGCATCCTCTGTACCCGCTGCGTGCGCGTCTGCGAAGAGATCGAGGGTGCGCATACCTGGGATGTCATGGGGCGCGGCATCCAGTCGCTGGTGATCACCGATCTGGCCGAGCCCTGGGGAACGTCCGAAACCTGCACCGGTTGCGGCAAGTGCGTCCACGTCTGCCCTACGGGCGCGCTCTTTGAAAAAGGCAAATCGGTGGCCGAGATGCTCAAGCGACGCCAGTTCCTGCCCTACCTGACCCAGATGCGCGGGGAGAACCAGTGAGCAAGCTGCGCCTGGCGACGGTATGGCTGGATGGCTGCTCGGGCTGTCATATGTCGTTTTTGGATCTCGATGAGCGCCTGATCGCCGTGGCCGACAAGGCGGTTCTTGTCTATAGTCCGCTTGTCGACCAAAAAGAATTTCCTCCCGACGTCGATATTGCACTGGTGGAAGGCGCGGTGTCTTCTGAAGAAGACCTGCACAAGATTCAGACCATTCGCCAGCGCACGAAGACTCTGGTTTCGCTGGGCGACTGCGCGGTTACCGCCAACGTGCCGTCGATGCGCAACAAGTTTCCGTTGCAGATGAGTCTCGACCGCGCTTACAAGGAAAATGTCACGCTCAATCCGGGCACGCCCACCGACGTTGTGCCCGTGCTGCTCGAAAAAGTTCGCCCGATTCACGAAGTCGTTCCGGTCGACGTATTCATTCCCGGCTGTCCGCCCTCCGCCGACACCATTTTCTATGCCGTCTCGGAGCTGCTCGAAGGCCGCAGCCCGGACTTGAGCGCAATGACGCGCTTCGGATCGTAGGAGCAACGTGCCTGAGATTGATCCCGAGAACGTGCCCGACAAGGTGCCGGAGAAACCCCGCAAGACCATCCGCATCGATCCCGTCACCCGCATCGAGGGCCACGCCAAGATCACGCTCCACCTCGATGATCACGGCCGCGTCAAAGACGCCCGCTTCCACGTGACGCAATTCCGCGGATTTGAAAAATTCTGCGAGGGCCGGCCGTTTTCAGAGATGCCCGCGCTCATGGCGCGCATCTGCGGAATCTGCCCGGTCAGCCACCTGATCGCCTCTGCCAAGGCCTGCGATGCGCTGCTCGCGGTGCGCATTCCGCGCCCGGCCGAAAAACTGCGCCGCATCTTCGGGCTTGCCCAGGTTCTGCAATCGCATGCCCTCAGCTTCTTTCACCTGTCTTCGCCCGATTTCATCCTCGGCTTTGACTCCGACCCGGCCCGCCGCAATATCTTCGGAGTCCTGCAGGAAGCTCCCAATGTCGCGCGCGACGGCATTCGCCTGCGCCAGTTCGGCCAGCAGATTATCGAGCGGCTGGGCGGCAAGCGCATCCATCCTGCCTGGATCGTGCCGGGCGGCGTCAGCGAACCTCTGTCGATCGCCAACCGCGACGCCATTCTCGTCGACCTGCCTGAGATGCTTGCCATCGCACAACTCACGCTGGAGTGGTTCAAGGGTATCACCGAAAAATTCCGCGAGGAGATCACGTCCTTCGGCAATTTCCCCACGCTCTTTCTCGGCATCGTGAAGGACGACGGCGGCCTTACTTTCTATGACGGCAAGGTCCGCATCGTGGATGCCAGCGGCAAGGTGGTAGCAGCCGGTCTGGACCCGGCGAACTATCAGGAGTATCTCGGCGAGAAGGTCGAATCCTCGACTTATATGAAGTCCACTTACTACAAGCCCATGGGCTATCCCGACGGCATCTACCGCGTTGGCCCGCTTGCGCGCCTGAACATCGCCGACCGTTTCGGCACGCGCCGCGCCGACCAGGAGATGGCCGAGTTCCACGAAATCCAGCGCACCGCGGTGCTGAGTTCGTTCCACTATCATCACGCGCGCTTGATCGAGATTCTTTACTGCATAGAGCGCATGCAGCAGTTGCTCGACGATCCTGAAATTCTCTCGAAACATGTGCGCGCCATCGCCCGCCCCAACAGCGAAGAGGGCGTCGGAGTCGCGGAAGCTCCGCGCGGCACGCTCATCCATCACTACAAGATCGACGAGAACGGACTGATGCGCTGGGCCAACCTGATCATCGCGACCGGCCACAATGGCCTGGCCATGAACCGCAGCATCCTTCAGGTGGCCCGCCACTTCGTGCACACCGATCGCCTCGAAGAAGGCATGCTCAACCGCGTCGAAGCCGTCATCCGCGCCTACGATCCTTGCCTGAGCTGCTCCACCCATGCGGACGGGCGGCTGGCGCTGGCTATTCAGTTAGTCGCGTCGGATGGCACCGTGATTGACGAACTGCGCCGCTAGACGAGATTTCGGGAAATAGGTTTTGGGATAGTTGGTGAAATCGCCTGTGGCTGTTGGAAAAGTCCCTTCCTCAGGAAATCAGCAGACAATTGAGGGCCCGACGATCTGGTTTTTCAGAGCGTGCAGAAGGGCGGTCCCAGGAACCACCAGAACATCCTCAAGAGACACCTGCAGCCGGCGGCGCGAAAACTCGGCTTAGCGTTCGTCAACTGGCGGTGTCTCCGGACGTGACCCGCGCTTTGGCTGGTGCGGGCGGGAGCCGACCCGAAATTGGTGCAGGGCCAGATGCGGCACTCGCGCATCACGACCACGATCGACATTTACGTTCAGATTGTGCCGACGGCGCAACGGCGAGCGTTGCAGCAGTTCTCGGCGTTTGCGAGCGGAGGGACCATGCCAGCGGAACTCGAGACCGCGGCCCTGGATCTCGATTTTTGCGGCGACAGAAGGAGAAAACGTCGGGCAAGGAGACCAACGTTCCAATACGTTCCAAATCCAGCGATTTTTCGATGAGCGCCAACGGCGGCAAAAGTCGGCAAGTGATTGAGTAGATTGGTGGAGCTAGTCGGGATCGAACCGACGACCTCATCGTTGCGAACGATGCGCTCTCCCAGCTGAGCTATAGCCCCACGTGGTGGACAGATTGAATTTTAACAGTCGTCCATTGTTTTCGCCTACCCGCGTGGCACGAGTTACATGATCTGGGTTACATGATCTCGTTTACGTGATCTGCATCACATCGCACCGGTCGCCCGAACCGCTAACTTATCTTAAGCATGAGCGAATTCACTATACTCACCAACCGCAAGCGGGCTCTCATCGCCCTCGTGCATTCGGTCGTGTTTCTGCTCGTTGCCTTTCGGCAAATGATCGCGCCCAGCCCGGCGGCCGGAATCTGGCTGCCCTCCACGGTTTCGACGGGAACCTGGGTCCTCTGCTTGATCTTTAGCATTGTCTCGACGATTCTGCTTTGGCTGTTTGCCATCTCGCGCGGCTGGCCGGAAAAGGTTTACTTTGGCATGTGCACCATCAGCGCAAGCTCAGGCCTGCTGCGCACGGCGGCCGGCGACCAGGCTTTTCACGCTGGCCTTTACATTCGGGTCATTATGCTGATGAGCGCCGTGCTGGTAGGCCTGCTGATTGTTCGCATGCATTCCGACTGCACAGTCCCAGACCCGCGACGACTCCAGTCATCGTCATTCTCACGGGACACTTGAGTACCAGTAAAACGCGAAATCCAGCCTATATAATTTGACCGTGACTTCCTTGAAGGTGAAACAGGTTGCGTCCGCCGACTTCCCCACCCGCTGGGGACATTTCCTGATTCACGGCTTCGCGACCCGAGCATCCGCTGGCAGCGCCAAAACCGAAGAGGCCGTGGCTCTGGTCATGGGCGACGTGCAATCCGACGCGCCCCTGGTGCGCATTCACTCGCAGTGCTTGACGGGCGACGTATTCGGATCTCTGCGTTGCGATTGCCGGCAGCAATTGGAAATGGCGCTCTCCATGATTGCCGCGCAGGGCGCGGGCGTGCTGATCTACGAGCAACAGGAAGGGCGCGGCATCGGGCTGATGGCGAAGCTGCAGGCTTACGCCCTGCAGGACAGCGGACTCGACACCGTGGAAGCCAACCAGCGTCTTGGCTTCAAGGCTGACCAGCGCGAGTTCCGCATGCCGGCCGAGATTCTGAAAGCGCTTGGCATCCAGCAGGTTCGTCTGCTTTCCAATAATCCCGACAAGGTGGCCGCGCTCGAAAACGCCGGCATTCGCGTAACCGAACGCGTCCCCTGCGAAGTCCCCCCCACCGCATATACCGAGGATTACTTGAAAACGAAACAGGAAAAACTCGGGCACCTCTTCACGAAACGCAGTACTGAGCACTGACAAGAAAATAAGGAGGCTGTGGACACCCACAACCGCCGTCTCGCGCTCCGTCCTACATCTTGCCGCCCATCTCAGTTGTTCCCGTACATACCCAGTCTGACCCGCCATCCTCAAGTTGTTTTCCCGTGCAACTGCCAGAACCCTCGATGCCCTTGTGCTTTCCGGTCCCGCTGGCGATCTTCCATTTATTCGAAAGCGGCTTCTTTATGTCAGACGAGCCCGACGTCTCGTAGGTGTAGTAAACCATGTCTCCATTGTCCATCGTCACGTTAAAGCGGCCATGGCCTGTATGCGATGCCTTCCAGACGTCGTCGAATTCCGTATACATACCGGATTTTTCTCCGGCTCCGCCTCCGGTCGCGGTGCATGTGCCCTGGCCGAGCGCATATTGATGACCCGGTACATCGCCCACTTCGAGCATGGGGTTTGAGGTCGGTTTCGAGCAGTGCCACTTGGTGTCAATCTTGCCTTGAGCCATTGCCGCGGCGCCCAGCACGAGCAGGCAAATTGCTACAAATATTGGTTTTCGCATCTCTCTTCTTC
>JBAQJU010000161.1:0-2672 GCA_049300475.1 Terriglobales bacterium
TGGAGATGGCGACACGGTGGGTGTAACGGCCGAGATAGTGGAGCACATACTCGGGGCCGCCGAAGGGTGGCTTGGAGTAGACCACCCAGTTTTTGCGAAACAGTGGCCGCAGCCAGGCGGCGAAGAATTTTGGATGGGTGAGCGGCGCGAGTTCTCCGGCCAGGTGCAGTTGACGGCGTTCGAGGGCAGACTTCAGGCTGGCGACGAACTTGCCGCGAAACACGCGCCGCAGTACGGCGATGGGGAGGGAGAAGCGTGGGTGCGATCGAATCCAGCGGCGTTGACCAAGCGAAAATCCGCCGGCGGGAACGACACAATGGACATGGGGATGAAGTTGGAGTTTCTGGTTCCAGGTATGGAGCGCTGAAGAAGCCGATCTCGGCTCCGAGATGGCCGGGGTTGCGTGCCACCTCCAGTAGGGTTTCGGCGCTGGCCCGGAGCAGCAAACCATAGATAACCTTCTTGTTCTGGAGTGCTAACGAAGCCAGTTGCGGCAGCAGCGTGAAGACGACGTGGACGTAGGGCGTGGGCAGCAGTTCACGGCGCCGCGCCGCGATCCAGCGTTCACGCGCACCGGTCTGACACTTCGGGCAGTGCCGGTTGCGACACGAGTTGTAGGAGATGGTGGCACGATGTCCGCAACTGGCGCACTCATCGATATGGCCGCCGAGAGCGGCGGTGCGACAGCGTGCGATGGCCAGCAGGACCTTAAGGTGGGTCCAGCGGAGCCACGAACGGTTCCTCTCGATGAAGTCTGTACCTGCGCTGCGAATGATGTCGGCCACCTCGAACCGTGGCCGACTCATCTACTCCTCCTGCGGCGACCTGCCTTTGTTGAGCACCAGCGCGTCCAGCGGACTGGGCGTGGCATGCAAGTGCCGTTGCGAGAGGTGGAGATAGCGAGCGGTTTCTTTCAGATCGTGATGGCCTGACAGGATCTGGATGGTGTGCAGGTCGGCGCCGGCTTCGAACAAGTGGGTGGCGAAGCAATGGCGTAGTATGTGGGGATAGATACGTTTCTTAATCCCGGCGCGGCGGGCGGCCTCGACGCAGGCGTGGTAGGGGCGTCTTGTCATCCGTGGGGTGATCAGCGCTGTGCCAGCGGTTGCCGGGAAATAACCAGACGGACTTTTTGCGCAGCCGTCGCCAGTGAGCGCGCAGTTCCTCGAGCAGGACGGACTGAGCATGACGTCGCGGTCTTGGCGACCCTTGCCGCCCTGAATGTGCACCACCATGCGTCGGCTGTCGATGTCGCTGACCTGCAGGCGCGTGAGCTCGGCGCGGCGCGCGCCGGTGCTGTAGAGGGTCATCAAAATGGTGCGGTAGAAGGGAGTGGGCGCAGCATCGATGAGCTGGGCTACTTCTTCCTGACTGAGAATGGTGGGCAGGCGATAGCGCTTCTTGGGATAGGGAGTGTCGGCAATGCTCCAGGGCCTCTTGAGCGTCTGGATGTAGAAGAAGCGCAGGCGCAGAGATGGTTGGTCACCGAACCGGAAGTCAGTTTGTGCACGGTGAAGAGTTGGGCTTGGTACTCGCGGATGTGCTGCGGACCCAGGCGATCGGGCGAACGGTGGAAGTGCTGGGCAAACCGCTCGATCAAGCGAATGTAACGCTGCATGGTAGCTTCCGAGTAATGACGACGCTGGAGTTCTTCCAGCATCATTTTGCGTAGATGGGTCACAGGGACGCCTCCTTGTGACCCACAACTTATCTGAACCGACCATCAAGACTGCCGACATCACCCACGCGGCAGCGTCCGCCGCGCCAGCGGCTTCGTTCTGACGGGCTAACCGGCAGTAATCCGCCCTGGACAAAGGAACGAAGACTTGCCGCCTGAGAATTTGCTGATCAAGTGGCGAAGTCACGCTGGCTGCGGATTCAATGTGTCAACCATGTGTTTGCTCTGACACTTACTTCTCAACCGTGGGATATGCTTCCGCGCTCGCAAATTTGGCGGGCACTAGTTGTTCACCGCCCACCTCAACGAGCGCTTGCTTAATTGATTCGCAACTCGGTGGCGGTTATTCATTCGGAATCGCAAACACAAGCGGCTCTCCGACCTCGGCCTATAACATTATCGCCGCCCCTATCACTCCGAACCAAAGCGGCGTACGCTACTTCTGCTCGTTGCGGATGCTGTTGTGCGGGTTAACGGGGCGGCAATCGCGACCTGCAATTATAGTCAGCCCCCGCTCAATTAGAAGGATTGAATTGTTTCTTCAGGCTTTCTTCAACAATCGGCTTATCCAAACCAAAATTACTGCACCAACAAATGCCACAATAATGGCCCCAATGATCCCACCTCCCGGCCAGACTCCCAGAAGCCCGAAGAGCCAACCTCCGAGAACGCCGCCCAAGATTCCGAGGATGATGTCCACCAGCACGCCGTAGCCGCCGCCCTTCATAACCTTTCCGGCAAGCCAGCCTGCAATTAGTCCAACCACAATCCATGTGATGAATCCCATACCATTCCTCCTCATTGCGGTTCTTAGGCGGGAGATTCCAGATCTGACCTTCCAGTTCGGACGAAACTATACACTTGGCTCCGTCAGTCTGCAATGATCCGGTGCCGGTACCCGCGTGCAGCGACCCCCACTTGAATTTCACGCTTCAAAGGAAATGTTCCTCAGTGATCACTTCAAAAGCGGCCAACGGTTATCACTTCAAAACCG
>JBAQJU010000162.1:0-25908 GCA_049300475.1 Terriglobales bacterium
ATTTCGACTGGGGGGCCTTTCTCAGCAAAACCAGCCACGTCAACAAGCCCCATGTTTTTTTGGGTGTCGCTTGGATTTATCTGGCTTACATTATGCGAGCCATTCGCTGGAACATCTTCCTGCGCCCGGTGCGCCGCGCCTCCGCGATCCGCCTGCTGACCCCGACCATCGTGGGATTCACGGGGCTGGCCTTGCTGGGGCGTGCCGGAGAAATGATCCGCCCTTACCTGATTGCACGGAAAGAAAATCTAAGCTTCTCTTCTCAACTCGCGGTGTGGGCGGTGGAGCGGGTTTTTGACATGGGAGCGTTTGCTCTCCTGCTGGCGTCCGCGATTGCCCTTGCCCCGGCGACGCGGGCGTTACTTCGCTTTTTTCGGATTGGCAACCTGGGCACGATCGCTCTTGCTGTTGTCGCCCTGGCGTTCGGCCTTTTGATGATCTGGAAGGGTGACCATCTCATTGTTCTGGCAGCCCGCCGGCTTTCGCCCAAGCTGTCAGCTTTCGCTTTGCGGATCGCACTCCTCATCCGCGAGTTCCGCAGCGGTCTCAACGCAATTCAGGATGTCTGGTCGTTACTTTATGCCATCCTCGTCTCGGTTTCCATGTGGATCATGATCGGTCTCGCTTACCGGGAGGTCTTGCAGTCCTACGGCGCGGGACCGCTCGACATCCCGCTTTTGCAGGTGCCGCTGCTCATGCTCTCCAGCATGGTGGGATCGCTGGTGGCTTTGCCAGGAGTCGGAGGCGGCACGCAACTCGCCACCATTTTTACCTTGCGACGAGTCTTCAACGCTCCCCAGGAATTAGCCGCCAGTTGCGGAATTCTCCTCTGGCTCGTGACCTTCGCGTCGGTTGTTCCCGCCGGACTCTTGCTGGCCCATCGCGAACGCCTGTCGCTGCGCGAACTTTCCGCGGAAAGCGCGGAAGCCGAAGAGGCTGAGGCGGCGACTACGACCTGAACTGCTTTGAAAGGGCGCGGCTTCCCAGCCGCCCCTTCCAGCAGCTGGGCAAATCGCCTTTAGGCGCTGAGGGAGACAACGTGGAATACCTCTAGTCGCCCCGCCGACTCCTACCAAGCATCTCCTTCAGATACCTCTTCCACACCCGTGGATGATGCGCCGAATGGTGACCCATGCCAATCGACTTCAACAGCACATGCCGGCCCTTCTTGACCTTCTTGATCTCCCGCTCCAGAATCCCAAGGTCAGTCGGATTAATGAAATCGTCCGCGGCGTTGACTGCCAGTAACCGCGCCTTGATTTTTCGCAGATGAGGCTGAGGGTTGTAGGTTCGCGAACTGTCGAGCGCATACAGAAAATCGTTGGCGTCGCTCGCGGCCCGTTGACGCGCAATCTCCTCAAGCAGGAGGTCGGCCGCGTCGCGTGTCGGAGCGCACCGCTGGAGATCCACCGCGCCGTTGACAGCGACTGCAAAAACCCGCGCCGCCTGCGCGACTCCCGCAGGAGGCCGCTTATATTCGCCATTTTTCCAGTCCGGATCATTGCGGATTGCATCCATGGCGACGCGTCTCCACATGCGATTGCGCCCGGCGATCTCAACCGGTAGCGAGACTAATGGCATGAGCGCGTCCATGAACTCCGGATGCTTCACGCCCCAAAGCCAAGTGTGCATCCCGCCCATCGAGATCCCGGTGACCAGTCGCAGATGATTGACGCCCAGCCCCTCAGTGACCAGCCGGTACTGCCCCTCGACCATGTCGGAGTAGTCGTAGTGTGGAAAGCGTCCGCGCAGCCCATCACTTGGCTTTGACGATTGCCCGTGCCCGATGCTATCCGGCAGGATCGTGTACCAGCGCGTAGCGTCCAGCGGCTGTCCCCGCCCGTACAACGTCTTGACGAACTCCTCCTCCAGACATTTCGCGCTCGAGCCGCCGGTATGGTGCAGAAGCAGCACCGCGTTTGTCACTTTCCCGCTGTCGTCGCGGCGAGGCTGACCGAGCGTGGTGTAGCGCAGCCGCAGATCAGGCAGCACTTCGCCGCTCGCAAAACGAAAATTTCGAATTACAAAATCACCTTGTTTGGGATCAAATACACGCATACGGGAAGCTTCGAAAGTCCTTTGTAAAGACGTACCAGAATAAACCATGAACAACGTCGCGCCATCCCAAGGGAAAAATGTCCGCCGCCGCCTAACTGCTACAATAACGGGTACTCAACTCAATTATGAAGTGTCCGTTTTGCGGCTTTGAAAACGACAAGGTAGTCGACTCACGCGAGAGCAAGGAAGCCGATTCCATTCGCCGCCGCCGCGAATGTCTCAAGTGTGAGAAGCGCTTCACCACCTACGAGCGGATCGACGAAATCCCGTACATGGTCGTCAAGAAAGACGGCCGTCGCGAGCGCTTCGACCGCCAGAAAGTCCTCAATGGCCTGATGCGCGCCTGCGAGAAGCGCCCCGTCCCGATCAGCAAGCTCGAACAAATCGTGAATGAGGCGGAGACCTTCGTCATCGAATCCGCCGAACGCGAGCGCAAGACCAGCGAGATCGGCGAACTCATCATGAACCGCCTCCGCCGCTACGACAAAGTCGCCTACGTCCGCTTCGCATCCGTCTATCTCGATTTCAAAGACGTCGGCGAGTTCATGACTGAACTTAAAGACCTGCTCAAAACAAAAGAAACGCCCGAGCCTCACCGCAAAGGCGCCGCGAAAAATCCCTAGTCCTCGTCCAACAGCCGACCTTGACAATAGTGTTCCAGAGGGCTAGCGTTCAAAGTGAGGTGGTGGTCCACCTCTTTCAGGTTCCCTGAAACTAAGTCAGCTCATCTGAAGTTCTCTCCTCTTAGCGTTTGCGACTACAACCTGTAGGAGGTTGATTATGTTTGCACGCAATGTCTCTTTTCGCCTGAAATCGAACATGCTTTCTGACTATAACCGGACCCTTGAAAACGAAATTCTGCCTTTACTCCGCAAGCAGAAGGGTTTTAAGGAAGAGATCACGTTATTAAATCCTGGCAGCCAGGATGCGATTGCGATCAGTCTGTGGGACAGCAAAGCCAATGCGGATGCCTACAACACCAATCACTACCCAGAAGTGGTGCGAACCTTTGCAAAAGTGATTGATGGGACGCCCAAGGTTCAGACGTTTGAAGCCGTCACCTCGACCTTCCATAATTCCCTTGTTGCAGTGTAAGGGAGATTTGTCTGCCAAACGGGGTAGCCTCGATGAAAAGGCTGCCCCTTTTAATGCTCGTAAGGATGCTTACCGAGTTCCGCGCCCGGGGGTGACAATGACGACCATGCATCGAATGCAAAATGCGGAAACTATCAGCAGACTAGAAGCGCAGGGGGAATTTCTTCTGAAGGCCTACCACCAAGTACGAGAAAGACCCCGCGGGGTGCGAGGCCGAGTTCCTGCGTGGCGACTTCACGGGCTGGCGCGATACGTTGCACACGTTGTACCACGATTGTGCTGAAGAGATCGTTGATCGCGTTCGCGCCAAGACATGTTTGACGATTCCCCCTACCTTTGTTTCGTCCGCGCCCGCGACTGTTTGAGCTCTTGGGTGGCGCAGCGGCTCACCTTGCGGTTAGTGGCCTGCATCCAGAGTCGGCTTAGCCGCTGAGGGACTGCACCCTGCGCCCACTCCCGGAAATGCACAAGCAATAGGCGATCTCTATTTTATTCGCGACCTTGCCGCGCCCCGCGCGGAGAAGCGATGCTCGTCAAGCAGTTTGACGAGCCATTATCCCATCTACGCGGAAAACACGGGCCGCCTTCTTCCTCGCGCGCGGACGGGATGATCTGGATTTAGCGCTGAAGAGCGGTTAGCATGGAATGTAAACACCCACTTATCTATGACTCATAAAGTTACTCTGATTCCCGGCGACGGCATTGGCCCCGAGGTCATCCGGGCGACCGTGCGCATCCTCGAAGCCACCGGCGTCAAATTCGAATGGGAGACCTTCGCCGCCGGCAGCGAAGCCTACGCAAAATATCACGAGTACATCCCTAAGGACCTTACCGAATCGATCGAGCGCACCCGCGTCGGCCTGAAAGGTCCCGTTACCACGCCCATTGGCGGCGGCTTTTCCAGCATCAACGTCGAGCTCCGCAAGCGCTTCGAGCTTTTCGCCAACTTCCGCCCGATCCGCAATCTTCCTCACATCCCGACGCGCTATCCCGACCTCGACCTCATCATTGTCCGCGAAAATACCGAGGGTCTCTACTCCGGCATCGAACACGAAGTGATCCCCGGTGTGGTCGAGAGCCTGAAGATCATCACCGAGAAAGCCTCGACGCGCATCTCCCGCTTCGCCTTCGAGCATGCCCGCAAGAATAAGCGCAAGAAGATTCACTGCATCCACAAAGCCAACATCATGAAGATGTCCGACGGCCTGTTCCTGCAATGCTCGCGCAAGGTTTCCAAGGAGTATCCCGAGATCACCTATGGCGAACACATCGTCGACAACACCTGCATGCAACTGGTCATGAACCCGTACCAGTACGACATGCTGCTGCTCGAAAATCTTTATGGCGACATTGTGTCCGATCTCTGTGCCGGACTGGTCGGTGGTCTGGGCCTCGTGCCCGGCGCCAATTTCGGCCATGAGTGCGCCATCTTCGAGGCCGTCCACGGCTCCGCGCCCGATATTGCCGGGAAAAATATCGCCAACCCGACCGCTGTCCTGCGCTCCTCCCTGCTCATGCTTCGTCACCTCGGAGAAGCCGAGGCCGCCTGGAAGATTCGCAACGCCATCGACGACGTCTACCGCGACCGCAGCAAGCTGACCCGCGATGTCGGCGGTACCTCTGGCACCTCGGAGTTCGCCGACGCCATCATCCAGGCAATTCAATCGCCGCGTCCAGACGCTGCTCCTCTGCCGATGGCGACCTGAGGTCAAAACGAACGTACGGACAGCCGCCTCGGCTGTCCAGGCGAGTTCCTGCCGGTCGCCAGTCTGATAAACTGATGCGTTCGGAAACGCGCCGGTCGCCAAGGCCACGCCGTTTCCAGAGGGGCCATGCTGAAGGGAATCGAGCTTCCATACAACCAGGGGCTGCACCGTTTTGCCGTCTTCACCGCGTGCGTGACCCTGCTCCTGATCATCGCTGGCGCGCTTGTAACCAGCAATGATGCTGGTCTCTCCGTTCCCGATTGGCCGACTACCTTTGGATCGTTCTACAAGATGCCGCACATGGTCGGCGGCGTGAAATACGAGCACGGCCATCGCATGGTCGCCGAGTTCGTCGGCCTGCTTACCATCATTCTCGCCGTCTGGACCTGGCGGGTCGAGAAGCGCCGCTGGCTACGGATGCTGGCGGTCGGCGCGCTCGCCACCGTAATCACGCAGGGAATTCTCGGAGGCCTTACCGTCCTCTTCTTCTTGCCTGCGCCCATCTCCAGTGCTCACGCCGCAGTTGCGCAAACTTTCTTCTGCATCGCGGTTTCCATCGCCGTTTTCACCGGACGCCGCTGGATGCAAGAACAACCCCGCACCGAATTCGATCCCCGCCGTCCCACTCTCTTCACTCTTACTTTACTTTCCATCTTCGTGCTCTACGTTCAATTGCTGCTTGGAGCCATGTTCCGCCATCACGGCATGAGTTGGTGGCCTCACGTCGTTCACGCGGGCGTGGTCGCCATCGTCCTCGCCTGGACCGCCGTCCGCGCCATCTCCGTCTATTCCGATGTGGAGGCCGTCAAGCGTCCTGCCGTCCTCATGCTTGGCCTGATGGTCGCGCAGCTCTGTCTGGGCTTCCTTGCGTTCATCACCCGCGTAATGTGGGGAAAAGATGCTGCCCAGCCCGAACTCCCCATGGTCATCGCGACCGTGGTCCATGTGGCCGTCGGAGCGCTTCTACTTGCCACGACTGTCGTTCTCGCCATCCAGGTCTGGCGTCACGTCCCTGTAGCCTTCGCCGAGCCTGTCGGCGGGAGAGAGCGAAAGCCAGTAGCCGCCTGAATTTGCCCTTGCTCAATCCCTAGTGGGCCGAAGTCATCCTGAGCGAAGCGGGGTAAGCGAAGCGCAGCCCCGCGCAGTCGAAGGACCCCTATACTCTCCCCAACTGCAGCGGCGGCCGCAGGGAGCGCCCAACGCATCGCCCTCGTCCACTTCAGAAATTGTCATCCTTAAGCAACGCGAGCCCCGCGCAGTCGAAGGATCCATCTATCCGGCCCTGACAGTTGTCGTCACCAGATGCCATTCCACCCCTCCGCGTCGTAGAATACGTTATGTGGACTCAACCGCCATCGCCAGCACTCCCATTGACAAAGTAACCGAGCCTTCCGGCCCGGCCATCATTCAGGTGCGCGACCTGATTCACCGCTACGGCAACCGCACCGCGCTCAATGGAGTGTCCTTCGACGTTCGCCCCGCCGAACTCTTCGGCCTGCTCGGTCCCAATGGCAGCGGTAAGACCACGCTCTTCCGTATTCTTTCAACACTCATGGTGCCAACCTCGGGCAGCGCCACCATCGCTGGTCTCGATGCCGTTCGCCAGCCCGGACCCTTGCGCCGCCGTATCGGCGTCGTCTTTCAGGCCCAGAGCGTTGACCCGAAACTGACCGCTCACGAGAACCTCTGGCATCAGGGACATCTCTACGGACTCCACGGCCCCGAGCTGACGAAGCGCATCGACGAGATTCTCACCCGCGTCGGCCTGCTCGACCGCGCCAATGATCGCGTAGAGACCTTTTCGGGAGGCATGCAGCGCCGCATCGAACTCGCCAAGGGACTGCTCCATCATCCCCAGGTGCTGCTCCTCGATGAGCCCACAACGGGGCTAGATCCCGGTGCGCGCCACGATCTCTGGCAGTATCTCCAGACCCTCCGCGACCAGGAGCGCGTCTCCGTCATCGTCACAACGCACCTGATGGAAGAGGCCGAACGCTGCGATCGCCTGGCCATCCTGAACGAAGGCAATCTGGTCGCTCTCGGCACGCCTGAATCTCTCACCCGCGAAATCGGAGGCGATGTGATTCTTCTGGAAGCGCGCGATCCGCAATCTCTGGCCGATCAAATTCGAGGCAAGTTTCACGTCGATGCGACCGTCATGGACCAGCACGTCCGCCTCGAAATCGAAAACGGGCATCGCTTCGTTCCCGACGTAGTCGAAGCCTTCCCCGGAGAGATTCAGTCGCTGAGCGTCAGCAAGCCGACTCTAGAAGACGTCTTCATCCACCGCACCGGACACAGATTCTGGAACGAGGAAGCCGAGACGACTACAGAGGCAGGAAAGAAGAAGGCGAAGAGAAAGCACTGAATTTGTCGGTCGGTTGTCGATCTCGGGCGCTGCGATTTCCTTTATGAGTAATCTTGCAAACGGCGGGTAAGGATTCAGAAATTTGTGGGGGGGGTACCCCCCAGGCGGTTGGCCCACACTAAACCCATCCCCACTTCCGAGGGTGGCCCTTTTCAAGCTTCGCTTGAGCGGGGCCTTTCTGCGGCGAGCGCATCACGTGGGCGGGTCGCCCGGCCTAACTTCAAAAGCCCCGCTGGTCAGACGGGGCTCGGCAAATTGCCAGTCGGTACGCTACCTTTCAAACAACTACATTATAGCAAACCTATGCAAGTCGAGAAGCCGTGCGGAGGACGACGGACTCGAACCGTAATGGCTGACCTAGCCACTCGACTGTTTGAAAGGCAGCGTCCAGTACCCACTGGCAACGTCCTCCAGACGCAACCCATCGCCCGTTCAGTATTTCCCTCGCCATAGGCGCACGCAATCCCACAAAAGTAGCTACTCCAAATCGGGATGGAGCCGGTTAGTTTTCGCGATTCTTGAAGTCGCGACGAAACCTGCTGTTTTGCGATAAAAGGTGGGCCAGTCCCCTCATTCCCCCTTCGCGGCTATCGGGAATCGCCGGCCGTAACCGAAGGCTTTCGGGGTGATCTTGATTCCGGGGGCGGCCTGCTGGCGTTTGTACTCACTGCGCGCCACCATTTTGATCACGCGCTTCACCAGGTCGGGATCGAAATTGTGGGCTTGCGCTATCTGCTCGGCAGAGCGGGACTCCTCGACGTAGTCTTCGAGAATCGTGTCGAGAACATCGTAGGGCGGGAGCGAATCGGAATCTTTCTGATCGGGACGCAATTCCGCTGACGGCGGCTTGTCGATAGTGGCTTGGGGAATAACGGTCTTGCCGGTTTGAGACGGGGAAAGCCCCGTCTCTACGCCAGAATTCACGCCAGAATTCACGCCAGAATTCACACCAGAATTGACACGGGAATTCACGTACGTAGCGAGGCGATAGACCAGAGTCTTGGGCACATCGGAGATGACGGCGAGTCCTCCGACCATGTCTCCGTAGAGCGTGCAGTAGCCGACCGCCAATTCGCTTTTGTTGCCGGTTGAGAGCACCAGTGCTCCCAGCTTGTTCGACATCGACATCAGCAGCAAGCCGCGTGCGCGCGATTGAATATTTTCTTCGGTCGTGTCCTGCGGCAAGCCGGCAAACACGGGCGCGAGCGTCTGGCAGGCGGCCCGGTAGATTTCGTTGATTGAGAGCAGTTCGAAGCGAATGCCAAGGTTCGCCGCCAACTGGCGCGCATCGCTGATCGAACCGGGCGACGAGTACGGCCCCGGCATGCCGACGCCGATTACATTCTCAGCCCCCAGGGCATCGACCGCGATCGAAGCCGTGAGCGCGGAATCGATGCCTCCGCTGAGTCCGACGATCGCCTGGCGGAAGCCGCATTTGTGGACGTAATCCCGCGTGCCGAGGACGAGCGCTTCATAGGCGCTAGCTTCTTCGCCCTCAATTTGCACGTGCGTGTCTCCGGTGAGATTAGCGGAGTCGAAAAAGATGAGGTCTTCTTCGAATGATTTGCCTTGCGCAATCACGCGCCCATCCGGCGCGATCACCAGGCTCGATCCGTCGAAGACGAGGCTGTCATTGCCTCCCACCTGATTGACCATGGCTACCGGCACGTTTCGGTTTTTCGCGATCGCTGCCAGCATGTCGCGCCGAAATTCCCTCTTGCCCATCCAAAATGGCGACGCCGAAATGTTGAGTACAAAGTTTCCGCCGGCTCTCACCAGTTCTTCCACGGGGTCGACGGTATAAAGCTGCCGGTTCCAGAAATGCTTGTCGTTCCAGGCGTCCTCGCAGATCGTCAGCGCCATTCGCTTGCCGCAGAAGTCGAACAGTTGCTGGCTTCGCGCCGGGGCAAAGTTGCGCATCTCATCGAAGACGTCATAGGTAGGCAACAACATCTTCGACTGGATGAACTCGATCTGCCCATCGCGCAGCAGGGCGGCGGAGTTCATTACAGTTTTGCCAGATCCCGCTTCCGCTGGAGTTACGAGGCCGCAAATGACCGCGATGCCATTAGTTTCCGCCGCGATGCGCTCGGCAGTCGTGTGATTGCGTTCTACAAACGAAGGACGTTCGACCAGATCGCGCGGCGGGTATCCGCAAACTGAGAGTTCAGGAAACAGGACGAGGCCAGCGCCGGCGCTGCGCGCCTGCTGGGCAAACCGAATGATCCTGGCAGCGTTGCCAGAGAAGTCCCCGACGGTGGGGTTGATCTGGCCGAGGGCAATCTTCACGCACATAGTGTAGAAGGTTAAGCTGGAAATGGTCGAGACGGAGCGAGCCTAACGATTGCCGAGCTGGCTGCGAGGCCGGCGACGCGAAACGCGGTCGGTATGTTTTTTGCCGTAGCGGCGGGCGTAGACGCGCTTGCGAGCCTCCGGGAGAGTCGCGAGAATGTCCTCTGGCGTAAGGCCGGCAACCGCAAGACTCGAACTTACTCGCTCGCAAAGGTTTTGAAAGCGCTTCATTCCATCGCCGCCGAGGGTATCCAGTTTGGCCCCGGATCGCTGCCTGGGCCCGGCGGACCGTTCGGTGGCGGCGCGCCCATGGGCGGCAGGCCCGAAGGATTCTGTGGATTGGAGTCGGGTATCTCTTCGCCCGGACGGCGCAGCGTGGGCGCATTGGCGGGACGCTCACCCGGCTGTTTTTTGGCGACGGTGGATTCCCCGAGATCGACTTCTTTTTCAGTGCGCACCACCTTTTGTCCATCGACCTTCATGGTCTCGACGCGCACGACCTCTTCGCCCACGAAGCGCACAAAATCAACGTCTTGCGGGGGCGTGCCGTAGATCCACTCTTCATATTCGGTTTCGCCGTCATGCTCGCGCACTCGCCGGGGCGGACGCCCTTTCGCATAAATCACCATCTGGTGGTTCATGCCGACCAAGACCTGATGGTGAGTGATCGCATCCCTGACCTTGGGCGGAACGGTTTCGAGGTAGGCTTCCACTGGCGATTTCGAATCAAAATCAAACACCGGCCGCAGATATTGCTTCAGCTCGGGTCCGGTCATCTCGGGGACGTACTTGTCGAAGTAAAGGTCCACGAAGGAGCCATGCGCGTTCGCGCTATCGGAAAGGTCGCCACCCGGTGTAATCGTCGCCGAGCCTTCAATTTGAATGTGTTGGTACCACTTCTGCTTTCTGATAGGACCGCCATTGATTTCGAAGTGGATATGGTCGTTTTTGATCACGATGTCGCTGATGCGAGCCCGATCGCCAGGCTTGGCGGCCGGTCCCCAGAGAGCGATTAATTGCTGGAGGTCAGCCCCACTGGGAGTGAGAGATCCATTCTTGAGTTTTAGACCGGTCTTCCCCATCGGGAAATCGGTGCGGATATAAACCAGTTCGGCATTGAAGGCGTGGAGGATCTCCTCGCGCGTTTGCCTGGACATTCTCGGAGGCTGGCTGGGCTCGGAAAAGGCGAGCGAAGACCCGATCAGCAGGATGATCAACAACCGGAGACAAGACAGGTACCGACCGCAGCGAAAACAGAAGAACTGCATGGAGCACCCCGGCCCGCGCCACCATTATAGACGGGACTGCGTATCCAGTTTTCGGAAAAACATACAAAGCGCACGGAAAAGGGAAGGGCATGAGTTTCACTGGTGCCGCTAAATCGCTCAAAAGAGATTTGCGCTTTGTCGCAGACATTTGGGCAGACGGTACAGACGGGAATCCGCGACGCAGGGTTGAAACGGCCAGCCAGGATTTCAGGAGAGCCGCAGACCTTCACGGGCGACCCGCAGCGGAAGCATGCGGCCCCCGGCCTGAGTGACGGCATCGGCTACGGCTTGTTGGGCGCCCTCTTCGACCATCAGGAGAATGCACCCGCCGCCGCCCGCGCCACAGACCTTGGCCGCGCGCCCACCATTGTTCTTGGCGACCGCGATCAGCTTGTCGATCAACGGGGTGGTAATTCCCGGAGCGTTGGTCCGGCGCAATTTCCATTCCTCCCGGAGCAGGCGGGCCACATCTTCCCAGTCGTGGCGCAGGAAAGCCTGGTGCATTTCGCGGGCGAGGGCAACGATCTTGTCGAAGTTGCGGAAAACGTGGCGGTCGCCATTGATGTGCGCCTTGAAAACCTCCCAATTGTTGATGCCGGATTGGCGGGGTGCACCCGTATAAACCAGCAGGAAGCGCATTTCGATTTCCTCCGGGGCGACCGGCACCGGGGCCCGGCGGATTCCGTCGGGATCAAGATGAATGGCGCTGACCCCGCCATAGAGCGCGGGATAGTAATCCTGGCAGCCGGTGGGGACGCGGATAATCTGCGCCTCGATGTTCTGCGCAAGCACGCGCAATTTTTCGAGGTCGATCTCGCGGCCGGTGAAGCGCGAAAGGGCGGCGCAGGTTGCGATCATGAGTGCCGATGAGCCCGAAATTCCGGCCCCAGCCGGGGATTCGGAGTCGGTCTCCAGGCGCAGGCCCTGTTCGGGCGCGAAATAGCGCACTGCACAAGCGGCCAGCAGGTGACGAGGCTTCTTCGATTTGTTTAGCTCTGCCAGATCAGTAAAGCTCTCCTGGCGGCGGGTGTCCAGGGACCGCAACTCGATGCGCGTCCCTGCAAGCGGAGTGATGCGGCAGGTGGTCAGAATTTCAAGAGCAAAATTGAGTGTCAAAGCGCCGGGATGAAACAGGTACAAGGGCCAGAGATCAACCGTGCCTCCGGCGAGATCAGCGCGGCAAGAGGCTTGGGCGCTGATGGTTGGTCCTACGGGTTTTGCAGTTTTCGGCCCCATGCAAAGTTTTTATCACGAGCGCGGCGGTTTCTTGGTGACGTAACGCACTGGTTTAACGGTAGGGAATCACCAAAGTGAACGGCCGCGCCTGAGGGGTCTGGCCTCTGGGTTCAGATACTTCCAGTCTGTGGTGACACCGCCCTGGGTACTTCGGTAACGGTGAGCTGTACCTTAAGCACCTGAGAAGCACTTGGCAAGTCACCTTAGAATGGAGAGTGTACGGACCCGCTCATCCCCGCGCTCGGGCCGACAGGATTGCCTTTTGCCGTTCACACTGCCGATTCCCGCGCGCATTCCGCTGCTCTACGTCATCCTCGGAGTGCTGCTCACGATCAGCGTCCTTCCAATGTACTTTTACTCGGCGCAGATCGAGACCATGAACCGGGAGCGGCTGAAAACCAACGAAATGCTTTTGCAAAATACGGTCACACGGTCGCTCGCGGACGATATTTCCCAGCATCAGGAAACTCTGCGCATGATGCTGGCCAATCTGTCGTCATCGGTGCAGGTTGAGAGTGGCAATGACATTGGGGATCAGCACATTCAGACGCCGGAGCTCCGCGCCTTGCTGGAGAATTTTGTTTCGTCGTCGAATGATATTGCGAATGCCACCTTGCTGAACGCGAATGGCAAGGGCGTTTCAGCCGGGCGAATCGAGCCCGACGCATTTCTGCAGCGCGAGCTGGAACGGGCTTATCAGGCCGCGCACGAAGGGCGCGCCTACAGCGGTCAGCCGCTGATGGTGGGCGGCGGAAAATCCGCGAGGACGGTGATCCTGGTCGGTTCGCCAATCATGTTTGGCGGACGTTTTCTGGGAATGATTGCGTCCGTGGTCGATCTCAATTACCTGATCCGGCGATTGCAGCAAGTCAGCCTGACCGGGCTCATGCCCTACGTTGTCGATGGTCAGGGACGGCTGGTGGCGGCCGCAACGGGACAATATGCTACCGGGCAGGACATGATGCACTTCGACATCGTGCGCAGTTTTGTGGACGCCGGTTCGAAAACTCAGTTGTCCGCGACCCGGGAGTTCAGTATTCACGGCGAGAAGACGACGACCCAGATGCTGGGAACCTACAGCCCGGTAACCTCGCTCGATTGGGCGGTAGTGGTCCAGAAGCCGCGCGAAGAAGCCTATCGCGGAATCTATGAGATGCAGCGCACCGGCCGCCTGCTGGCGTTGCTCGCGGTGTTCGTGAGCGTAGGGCTGAGTATTCTCTCGGCGCGCCGGATTACCAGCCCCTTGCAGGTCCTGGCGCAATCCAGCCGGGCCATCGCGCGCGGCGATTTCTCGCAGCGCGTCCATCTGAAAACCCGCACCGAGATCGGCGAGTTGGCCACCACCTTCAACACCATGTCAGACGAACTGGAGCAGTTCGTCGAAGATTTGAAACGCGCCGCCGACGAGAATAAGGCGCTGTTCATGGGCTCGATCCAGATGCTGGCCGGTGCGGTCGACGAAAAGGATCCGTACACCCGCGGCCACTCCGATCGCGTCACGCGCTATTCGCTGATGATTGCGAAAGAGATGGGCCTGGACGATGACTTCCTGGAACTCCTGCGCGTTTCCGCGCAGTTGCATGACGTGGGAAAGATTGGCATCGAGGACCGCATTCTGAAGAAGCCGGGCGCCCTGACGCCGGAAGAATTCGAGATCATGAAAACCCACACCACCAAGGGTGCGAATATTCTGCGTCCGGTGCCGCAACTGCGCGAAATGCTGCCCGGAATCGAACTGCATCACGAAGCGCTCAACGGCCGCGGATATCCCTATGGCCTGAAGGGCGACGAAATCCCATTGCTGGCCCGCGTGATTGCCGTCGCCGACACGTTTGACGCTCTGACCACCAACCGGCCCTATCAAAAGGCCTTTGACACGACGGAAACGATCCGCATCATTAAGAATCTGTCGGGACAACGCCTGGATCCCAAGGGCGTGGACGCGCTGCTGACGATATTTCAGCGCGGGGAAATCCGCCTTCCCAAGCAAAGCAACGAAACGATTCCCATCGATCCTGCCGCACAAATCGAGGCATCGACCATACCCGTCGATTCCTTTACCATCCAAACCACCCGCACCTAGGAATTTGTAATTGGGTAATTTGTAATTGGTAATTTAAAACCCAACTTCCAATTACAAATCAGCAATTGCAAATTACCAATTTCCTCTGCGCTCGATTCTCCTATAATCGTTGTCGAATGATTCAAACCCTTTTTGGAAGCCTGGACGAAGAAAAGAAGCCGAGTTTTATTGAGCGCATGAAGGAGGCGGTTTCGCGCACGCGCGAGAATCTGGCCGAGCGCATTGACGAAGTGGTATCGATTGGGAAAGAAATTGATCGATCTACGTTGGACGATCTGGAAGGCACACTAATCGGAGCCGACCTGGGCACGACCACCACCCACGAAGTGCTCGAGAAGCTGCGCGAAAAGGCCGATCGCAAGCAGATTAAGGATGTGAACGAACTGAAGCGGCTGCTGAAAGAGGAGCTGCTGGCGATGCTGGCCTCGACGCCAACGCGCCCGGTCGCCCGCGTGGACGGTACACCCGAGGTGATCCTGGTGGTGGGCGTGAACGGTACCGGCAAAACGACCACGATCGGCAAACTGGCGCAGGTATTCCGCGGGCAGGGAAAGAGCGTGCTGCTGTGTGCGGCCGACACGTTCCGCGCGGCCGCTATCGAGCAGCTTGAAATCTGGGGACAACGCACGGGCACGGAAGTGATCAAGACGAAAGCCGGAGGCGATCCGTCGGCGGTACTCTTTGACGCGCTGCAGAAGGCGACCGCCCGCAAAACCGACTACGTAATCGTCGACACCGCCGGCCGCCTCCATACCAAGCAGAACCTGATGCAGGAACTGGAGAAGATGAAGCGTACCGCACAACGCATCGTGCCCGGCGCTCCGCACGAAACATTGCTCGTCATGGATGCGACCACCGGCCAAAACGGGTTGCAGCAGGCCCGCCAGTTCACGCAAGCAGCGGGAGTGACCGGCATTGTGCTGACCAAACTCGACGGCACCGCCAAGGGCGGCGTGGTAGTTGCAATCTCGCGCGAACTGGGACTGCCGGTGCGCTTTGTCGGGGTGGGTGAAAAGGCGGGAGATTTACTGCCATTTGACGCAAAGGATTTTGTGGATTCGCTGTTCGCGTGAGAACCAAGTCAGAAGTAAGAAGTCAGATTGCAGAAGTAAAAAGTCAAATGCAGAAGAAAAAAAAGTCAAGGCAGAACTTAAGAAGTCCGATTGCAGAAGTACGCGAAGAAAAGTCTTACTTCTGCAATCTGACTTCTAACTTCTGACTTGTTTTCCCATGACAACCGACGAACAATTCATGCAGCGTGCGCTGGAGTTGGCGCGTGCGGGTATCGGCCTGGTTTCGCCGAACCCGGCCGTCGGCGCGATTGTAGTGGATGCGGCAGGCAACGAAGCCGGAACCGGCACGCACACCTACGAGGGCCTCAAGCACGCTGAAGTGCTGGCTCTGGAGCAAGCCGGCCAACGCGCTTGCGGTGGAACTCTCTATCTGAATCTGGAGCCTTGCTCGCATCAGGGACGCACCGCCCCTTGCGCGGATGTAGTGATTGCAGCCGGAATTCAGCGCGTGGTTTGCTCCATGCAAGATCCGAATCCGCAGGTCGCGGGACGCGGATTTGCAAAATTGGGGGAGGCCGGAATCCGCGTGGAAGTCGGAATGTTCGAAGGGGAAGCGAGAAAGCTGAACGAAAGCTTCGCGAAATACATCCGGCATCGCGTTCCATTTGTCACGTTGAAAGCGGCGATGACGCTCGATGGCAAGATCGCTCCCCCGCCCCCCGCTTCCCAAGCTGTCGGCCCGCGGGTTCCGGCTGAGATAGCGGCTGGAGGCTCGACTGGCGGCTGGATAACCGGTGAGATCGCTCGCCGCCACGTACATGTCTTGCGGCATGAACACGACGCGATTCTGGCTGGCGTAGGCACAGTCATTGCGGATGATCCTCTGTTGACCGATCGCAGCGGACGCGCGCGCCGCAGGCCGTTGCTGCGGGTGATTCTCGATTCCTGGCTGCGGCTGCCGGAGGCATCGCGGCTGGTGAAATCCGCGGGAGGCGACGTGCTCGTGCTCTATTCGCAGGCCGATGAAAAGCGGAAGCAGCAGCTCGAGCAGCTTGGCTTGCGAGTGGAAAAGGTTCTCGCACATCCCGATGGACGGCCCGATCTCCACCAAGTGATGCTTCATCTGGCAAAGTATGAGGTCACCAGCGTGCTGATCGAAGGCGGTGCGACGGTCAACTGGAACGCTCTGTCGTCGGGTGTCGTGGACAAGTTGTTTTTGTTTTACGCGCCAAAGATCCTGGGCGAGGGATCGGTGCCATTCGTGGCAAGCGCAGAGAAAGGGCACACGCATGTTGTGTTAGCTGCGCGCCATCTCCGGCTGCACCAATTCGGCGAGGACTTTGCGGTGGAAGGATATTTGCGCGATCCTTATCTTGAGTGACGCAGCTAGCGCCGGTATTTTGGCTCGCACAATTTCATATTGGAGGCTGCATGTTTACTGGAATAGTTGAAGAAGTAGGCAAGATAACCAAGATCGCGCAGCGCGGTGAAAATCGCCGCATCACGGTCGCAGCGCAGAATGCTCCGAAGGAGTTGGGTAGCGGACACAGCGTCGCAGTCAGCGGTGTCTGCCTGACGGCGCTCGATATTCAACCAGATTCGTTTTGTGCCGATCTGGCGCCGGAAACCTGGACGCGCACTTCATTCTCGCGAATTCACGAGGGTGCGCTCGTCAACCTTGAACTGCCGATGAAGGCCGACGGCCGTTTTGGAGGCCACATCGTCCAGGGTCACGTAGACGGCGTCGGCCGGCTGATCGAACTTGAGCGCATCTTAGACTCCGAAGGCAAGGAATCCGAGAACTGGTGGCTGCACGTGGAGATTCCGGCCGACATCGAGAAGTACACGGTGTTCAAGGGATCGATCTCGATTGAAGGCATCAGTCTTACAGTCGCGAAACTGGAAAAGAACCGCTGTACGATTGCCATTATTCCGCACACGGTCGAGATGACGAATCTCGGCTCACTCCAGCCCGGCGATCCCGTAAATCTCGAAGCCGACCTGATCGCGAAATACGTGGAGAAGATGATGAAGGGCGAGCCCACTCAATCTTCAATCACGGTGGAAGAACTGGTGCGGCAAGGATTCTAAAGCGGTTCTCCTGATCTCCCTGCAATCGCGCGATCATTTTGCGGGGAGCAGGAAGCGCAACACGGCAACCTCAGCCGCGATGCCGGTTCGCAGGGCTGGTTCTACGTCGGGCGTGAAAAACGGGGAGTGATTCGACGGCAGCGTAGTCCCCTCCTTATGGGCCTCGGCGAATTTGGCGGGATCGGCTCCTCCCAGGCTGAAGTAGAGCGACGGAATGCCCAGCTCAACAAAATAGGAGTAGTCCTCGGATGGCGTGATCGGTTCCTCAGTGATTACGTTTTCTTTGCCGAGGGCCGCCTCGAGCGGCATGCGCAAGCGGTTGGCCAGGGCCGGGTCGTTGTAGACCGCGTCCGTCCATTCATAGTGCTCAATTAAAGGCTCGCGCGTGGCCCCGCCCGCCAGGGCTTCGCCCTTAACAATGCGGTCAATGGCGGCCAGAACCTGCTTGCGAACTTCGGGCTTGAAGGTGCGCACGGTCAGCCCCATCTCGGCTTGGTCGGGAATGATGTTGTTCTTTGTGCCCGCGCGGATGTACCCGACGGTGATCACCGCAAGTTCGCCCGGCTTCACTTCGCGAGAGTCGATGGTCTGCAATGCGACGATGGTTCTGGCGGCAATCACAATGGGATCAATCGTAGTATTGGGCGCGGCCCCGTGTCCGCCTTTGCCGTAGATGGTCACGCGCAGCGAATCGGCATTGGTGTTAAAGATTCCGGGAACGATGCCGACCTCCCCGGCGGGAAGCCCATTGCCGACGTGGAGTGCGATTCCGACGTCGGGCTTGGGGAAGCGCGTCAGAAAGCCGTCCGCGATCATGGCCCGAGCGCCGGAGATCGTCTCTTCGGCGGGTTGGGCAATCAGCATCAGAGTGCCGTGCCAAGTGTCCTTGCTGTGCGCCATGATTGACGCGGTGGCGACCAATGCCGCCATGTGGAGATCGTGTCCACAGGCATGCATAACCGGGACGTCGCGGCCAGCATCATCTTTGGTATGCACTTTGCTTGCGTAGGGAAGGCCGGTTTTTTCTTCCACCGGGAGGGCGTCAAGTTCTGTGCGCAGCATAACCGTCGGGCCGCTTCCGTTCTTCAGGATGGCCACGATTCCGGTGCCGCCGACGTGTTCGGTAACTTCGTAGCCGAGACTCCGCAAGCGTTCGGCAAGCTTGGCCGCAGTGTGCGTCTCATGAGAAGAGAGCTCTGGGTTCTCATGCAGGTCGACATAGAGCTCATGGGCGGCCGGGTAAGCAGTATCTACTTCCCGGGAGTGCGGGGTAATTTGTGCGAATAACGACGGAACGAGGACAGCGAGCAGTAGAAGTTTGGGTGTTTTCATAATGTGGAGACGGTAACTGGTGATGATAGCGGGGACTGGCTGCGTTCGGCAAACAACGGAGTTAAATAGCGCTGGCGTAGTACTCTTTTCGTCACATCGCTGAATGTCCCTGTTTAGATTCTTAAGCGTAAACTTTTTGCCTAGTCGCAAACGCTTGTTGACATGCGGCATTCAACGGCGTACTTAATTAGAGCACTTTGTACCGGTGGTATTCCTTTGCGACGATGACCGCTCGCTGTGCTGCGCTTTCAGGCTCCCAGCGCTTGGTTTCGCGCTTCGATCAACGGAGTACCTTTAGCGCTTCGAGGTCCGAATTGACTTTGCTCCATGCGGACGACTGGCGTTTTCCGGACACATTGACCCCTTTTCCAGGAGATGTCACTTATGCCCCCAAAAACACGTAAGAATTTCCTCGCTGCGATTCTTGTCAGCCTTGCGGTATTGCTGGTCGCCATTCCTGGCTTCTCGCAGGCGGCGAAAGGCAGCCGCCCCATGCCGAATGCCCAGATCCTGGGCGCTGAAAGTCCGTCTCAGCAGCTTAACGTCACATTCTGGCTCAAGCAACACAACAAGGCCCAACTTGACGAGAGGGTCCGCCAGATGTACGACAAGAATTCTGCCAGTTACCATCATTGGCTCACTCCGAACGAGTACCAGGCGCGGTTTGCGCCGAGCGCCGCGGATATGGCAGTCGTCAAGCAGTATCTGGCGGCGAATCATCTCAGCGTGGTGAGCGCTGACAAACTCAACCACGCCGTCACGGCGCGTGGCACAGTGGCGGATATCGAACGCGCGACCGGAGTGCAACTCAACCGCGCGTTGATCAATGGCGAGACGCATCGCCTGCCGAGCCAGGAACCGGTCATCGCCGGCGCCGCGGGCAAGCTGGTCTATGCCGTCCAGGGGCTCACGGACTTCAAATACAAGAGCTATGCGAAACGCGCGCTCGACCCCGATACGGGCAAACCCATGGCCATGATCCCGCTGTCCAAGCTAGCTCCGGAGGTCGGTCCGGCCGAGCAGTTCTTTAATGCCAACTGCCTGCGCACAACACAGGCGCACAATTTCAGGACCCCGGGCGGCGGCCCCAATGCGATCTACCAGGGCGCTCGCTACGGTGGCCCCATCACCGCAGGCCCTCCCAATCTACCGCCTTGCGGCTACGACGCACCACAGGTGGAGAAGGCATACGGCTTCACTTCTCTCTATAAGCAGAAGCTCGATGGCACTGGCCAGACCATAGTCATCGTCGATGCCTACGGCTCCGATTCGATTACGAGCGACGCCAATATTTTCTCCGAGATCAACGGACTGCCGGCGTTGACTTCAAGTAACTTCGCGATCTACTACCCGGGCGGCCCCACCAATTGCGGGGGCAATACTTGTGGCTGGGATGTCGAGACCAGCCTCGACGTGGAGTGGTCGCACTCAGTTGCTCCAGGAGCCAACATTGCCCTCGTTCTGGGTCTCACTAACAACGGCGGCGACCTTGACATCGCGGTGCTCTACGCCCTCGAGGACGGGCCCAACGGCTATCCGCTGGGTTCGGTGATTTCCAACAGCTACGGCATCGAAGAGGCTTTGCTCGCCACCTACGATCCGGCCGAACTCATCATTGAGAATGCTATCAGCGAGACGGGCGCCGCGTTAGGCGTCTCGGTCAATTTCTCCAGCGGTGACGACGGGGATTTCTCCTACGCCTATGGCGAGACCACCGTTTCCATGCCTGCCTCTTCTCCCTACTCGACCAGCGTCGGCGGCACCAGCATGTTCCTCAATGCCGACCGCTCCATCAAGCTGCAGACCGGTTGGGGCAACAACTTAACTCGCATTGCCAATGCCAGCCCCAATCCGCCCATCATCCCTCCGCTCGAGATCGGTTTCTATGCCGGATCAGGCGGCGGCACGAGCGCAGTTTGGTCGAAGCCCGATTACCAGGGAAGCTTGCCGGGGAACTGGCGGCTTGTTCCCGACATCGCCTACCTGGCGGATCCGTACACAGGCGCCGAATTTATCGATACGGAAGGCGGAGAGACTTTCATTTCCGTCGTTGGAGGCACGAGCCTCGCCTGCCCGATGTTCTCGGGTAACTGGGCTATCGCAACGCAAGCTGCCGGAACGTGGCTCGGCAACGCTGCTGCGCTTCTTTACGGACTGCCTGCCAGCGCGATCACGGACGTGACGAACGTCGATGGGCCTGACAACGTCACTGGCGTTATCTATCAGCCCAAGACTCCGCCGGTCACCGAATCGGCCGATGATTTGGCAGCTCCATTGCAGAACACCACCGACTACGTAAGCTTGCTCTACAACGGAACCTCAACTCGCTGGTACGTGCTGAGCTTTGGCACCGATACCTCGCTGACAACGGGCCCGGGATGGGATAACGTCACCGGACTCGGTACCCCCAATGGGGCCAGCTTTATCTCGGCGGTTGCCGCGGCAGGTGCACCAGCTAAGCAATAACCAAGGCACGAAACAGTAAACAGGGCAGGCTGGAGCAGCAGTCCAGCCTGCCTTTTCTCATAAGTCTTGCGTAACGGAAGTAACCGCATGCCGCGGCCTCTTCTGCTATACTGTCCTTAACGCTATTGCTACGGTTTGCTAGTTACGCGGGGATCCTGTTGGATCCGCACCACCTCCGCATTTCCTGCCCGCCTGGTTCCAGCGCCAATTTGAATGCGAGCGGCATTGAACTCTCGGCACGTGTATCTGAGCAAGGTCTGTCTGAGACCTGTCCTTGGCCCCTCCAGAAAGAAAACCTACGAATGAAAACATTTAGTGAACTGCCCCTGTCTGCTGCCTTGCAGCAGAAGCTGGCGGCAGCCGAATTTATCACTCCAACCCCGGTGCAGGCGCTGGCAATTCCTCCAGCACTCGCCGGTAAAGACGTACTGGGCACGGCCCAGACGGGAACCGGCAAAACGCTCGCGTTTCTGATCCCGATCATCGAGATGCTGCGCAGCGAACCGTCGGCCCACATCAGCGCGCTGGTGCTGCTGCCGACGCGGGAACTTGCCATGCAGGTTCATGAGCAATACCAGCAACTCTGCGGCAAGAACCTGCCGAAGGCCGCGCTGGTGATCGGTGGCGTATCCGAGAAGGCGCAAATCGAGAGTCTGCGTGCTGGCTCGCCATTTGTGATCGCAACCCCCGGACGGTTGCAGGACTTCATTACGCGCAAGTTTGCCAATCTGCGGCACGTGAAAATACTGGTGCTCGACGAAGCCGACCGCATGCTCGACATGGGCTTTCTGCCTTCGATCCGGCGCATCTTGCAGGTCGTACCTGAGCAGCGGCAGACGCTGTGTTTCTCAGCCACCCTTGAACAATCGGTGGCCGCGCTTGTAAACGACTATATGCGCGATCCCGTGCGTGTCGCTCTCGGCTCCATCCTGAAGCCGGCCGAAAGCGTGCGACTGGAGGCGTATGAGGTGCGTCCCACGGAAAAGCTGGACGTGCTGCGGCAGTTGCTCTACGCGGAAAAGGGCCAGACGCTGATTTTCGCGCGCACCAAGCGCGGCACGCAGCGGCTCGCCCGGGAACTGGAACGGGATGGTTTCTCCGTGGCCATGATTCATGGCGACCGTACACAAGCGCAGCGCAACAGCGCCTTGAGCGGATTTCAGGAAGGCCGCCATCAGGTGCTGGTGGCGACCGATGTTGCATCGCGTGGTCTGCACGTCGACGATGTGGCCCATGTGATTAACTACGACCTTCCCAAGATGGCTGAGGATTTCATTCACCGCGTCGGGCGGACTGGACGGGCGGGTTTACAAGGGAAGGCTTCGACCCTGGTCACGGGCGTGGAGGTACTGGACCTTCGCAACATTGAACGCACGTTGAAACTGCGCATCGAACGGAAGCAGGTCGATGGATCGGCCGAAGAGAAGCCCAGAAGGGTTGTTCAGAACACGCTCGCATCGCGGACGCTAACTGCGTTGCCAGGCGAAGTATTTGTTTAGAAAGCGCCGAATTTCCTCGCGGGCTAAACCCGCGAGGAAACGCTCGCACCTGGATTTACTTGTCGTCCTGGGGATTGAAACTTTCCGGAGACTCGGTTTCGTCGTCCGTCCCGATACGGAATAAAGCGGCCTGAGCCTCGGCGAGTTCACGCATCTCGCGCGCTTCGTCCATCTCGCTGCTACTTCCCTCCGGTCGTTCCTGTTTACGCTGAGTTTTGCGTTCGTTCTTGTCGCGTTGTTTCTGCTGACGCGCTTGTTCTTTTTGGCGCTTGGTAAAAGTCGATCGGCCTCGAGGCATGCACAGTCTCCCAAATAATGGCGTTGGTTCGTTGAGTGGCCGGGCGCACAAAAGTACGGGTTGGTCCAGGTCCTGCCGGGTGGAGTCAACCGAGGGTGGCCGCTTCCTTAACGATGTTTACCGATTTAGTATACCCCTGAAACGCGCGGCACTCCCATGGTGGATGCTGATTAGTTCATCCCATCTTTCAGGCACCGATTTTTCAGATAATGCTGCCGAGTGGCAAGTCTTGGCATGTGTGTGTTATTCTCAAAGACGTTACGAAAACGAGAAGAGACAGGAGTGCAACAGGTTAGTGCTAGCCAGAGAGCAAAAGCAATCCGTCGTTGACACGTATCGCACGCACCCTACCGATACCGGAAGTCCGGAAGTTCAAATCGCGCTATTGAGCGAGCGCATCGGTCAGCTGACGGAACACTTCAAAACGCACCTGAAAGATCACGGCTCACGCCGCGGACTTCTCATGATGGTGAGCCGGCGCCGCCGCCTGCTCGACTACCTGAAGAAATACGACTCGGAACGGTACAAGACCGTTATCACCAAGCTCGGTATCCGCAAATAAGCGTGACCGGCCCAGTGGGGCCGGATTTCAACTCCGAGAGCCTCGGCGAAGTGCGTTTTCCCAACCGCGAGCACCTGGCATTCGGCTCTTGCCTTTCGCCTATGCATGCGAATTCCGCATGGGCGCGTCGGCACTCCTGCCCGTATATTAAGGATGAACTATGAAGCCTGAACCTACCACAGTTACCGTCGAGATCGCCGGTGGCAAAACCATTTCCTTCGAAACCGGAAAGCTGGCGAAGCAAGCCCATGGCTCGGCTGTGGTTCGCCTCGGCGAAAACGTTGTGCTCGCCACTGCCGTCGCCAATCCCGAGCCGCGCACCGGCATCGACTTTTTTCCTCTCACCGTCGATTACCGCGAATACACCTACGCGGGCGGACGTATTCCTGGCGGCTTCATCAAGCGCGAAGGCCGCATGAGCGAGCGCGAAGTGCTCACCAGTCGCCAGATCGATCGGCCGATCCGTCCCATGTTCGCTGAAGGTTTCAAATGCGAGACGCAGGTGATCGCCTTCGTTCTCTCGGCCGATACCGAAAACGATCCCGACGTGGTCGGCATCAACGCTGCCTCGGCAGCTCTCACCGTTTCCGATATTCCATTCCTCGGTCCGATCGGTGCGGTGCGCGTCGGCCTGGTCGATGGCCGCTTCATCGCCAATCCCACCTACACCGAAATGCGCGAAGGCCTGCTGAATATCATGGTCGTCGGCACCTCCGAAGCGATTCTGATGATTGAGTCAGGCGCGAAAGAAGTCAAAGAGGAGACGGTGGTCGACGCCATTGAATTCGCGCACACCGAAATCAAAAAGATCTGCGCCGCCATCGAAGAACTGCGCAGCAAGGCCGGCAAGCCCAAGCGCAAGGTAACGCCGCCCGAGTTCGATGAAGCCTATTACAAGGAACTGCAGTCGAAAATTGGCGCGCGCCTGGCCGATGCTCTCGACACCCAGAAGCATCCGAAATCCGAAAGCTACGAACTGGTGCGGACTCTCGAAAAAGAGCAACTGGCAGCGATCCCGGGGGAAGATGATACCGGGAAAGCAAAGTTCAAAGAATATTACGAGAGCTTGCGCGAGCGCATCTTCCGCGATCAGGTAATCAATAAGAAGCATCGTCCCGACGGGCGCGCCTTTGACCAGATTCGAGAAATCTGGATTGAAGCTGGCGTTCTCCCGCGCGCTCACGGGAGCGCAATCTTCACCCGCGGCGAGACCCAGGCGCTGGTCACCACCACGCTCGGCACCAGCGACGACATGCAGCGCCTGGAAGGCTTCGAAGGCGAAGCCAAGAAGCGCTTCATGCTGCACTACAATTTCCCGCCCTTCTCAGTAGGAGAAGTCGCTTTCCTCCGCGGTGCTGGACGCCGCGAGATTGGCCATGGCGCCCTGGCGGAACGCGCCGTATCGGCGGTGCTCCCCACGGAAGACAATTGGCCTTACGCGATGCGCGTCGTCTCCGACATTCTGGAGTCGAACGGTTCCTCGTCGATGGCGACAATTTGCGGCGCGTCTCTTTCCCTGATGGACGCGGGTGTTCCTCTGAAAGCTCCGGTAGCCGGAGTGGCCATGGGTCTGGTGAAAGAAGGCGACCAGTACGCCATTCTGACCGACATCGCGGGTGCCGAAGATCACTACGGCGACATGGATTTCAAAGTCGCCGGAACCAAAGATGGCATCACCGCTCTGCAGATGGACATCAAGGTCGGCGGCATCACCGCCCAGATCATGCGTGAAGCGCTCGCTCAGGCGCAGCGCGGTCGTTTGTTCATCCTCGAAAAAATGGGCGAGGTGCTCACCGAACAGCGCGTCAAGGTTTCGGCATACGCGCCGCGAATCTACACGCTGCAGATTCCGGTCGACAAGATTCGCGACGTGATTGGGCCCGGTGGCAAGATGATTCGCAGCATCATCGAGCAGACCGGTGTGAAGATCGACGTTGAGGATTCCGGCAAGGTGAACGTCGCGTCGAACGATGAAGTTTCCGCGAACAAGGCGCTGCAGATCATCCGTGACCTGACGGCTTCGGCCGAGGTAGGGAAGACCTATCTCGGAAAGGTCAGCCGGCTGGCCGATTTCGGCGCGTTCGTCGAAATTCTGCCGGGCCTCGATGGCCTGCTCCATATCAGCGAAGTCGCCGAACACCGCATCAAGGATGTTCGCGACGAACTGAAAGAAGGCGATCAGGTGCTGGTGAAGGTGCTGGCCGTTGAAGGCAACCGCATTAAGCTGTCGCGTAAAGCCATTCTGAAAGAACAGCGTGCCAAGATGGGCGGTGGTGCTCCTCCGCCGGAAGTGGACGAAGGAGCGGAACCGGCGCCGTCTGAACCGATGGCTTCGCAAGGCGCATCGCAGGGCGCGCCGACTGCGGTGATCGAAGGCGGCGCCAATTTTGACGCCGACGACGAGCCGAACTTTAACCGTGTGGATGCTATGGCCGGTTCCGCAGAGCCAGTTGCCGCACGGCCGGATGGTGCACGTGACACACGCGGTGGCGGAGGCGATCGTGATCGTAATCGTCGCCGGCGCGGTCGCGGACGCGGCCC
>JBAQJU010000163.1:0-28715 GCA_049300475.1 Terriglobales bacterium
CAAAATCCAAGTGAGTTTTTCCGCAACCTCTGGAACTCGTGCCGCTAAGTCGCTGAAAATAGATTCGCGCTTCAGCGCCCGAGGCCTGACGGCTGAGACCTAAACCTTCTCCCACAACTCAGCCCGCGGATCTTCGGGGTTAAGCTTGGCTAGTTCGCGCAGCAGTTCTTTCGTCTTTTCGTCGCGCGGCATCGGCACGGTGATTTTCACTTCCACGATCTCATCTCCGCGGACACCGTCTTTGGTTGCCGACGGGACGCCTTTCTCGCGCAACCGCAGTTTCTGTCCGGACTGCGTGCCGGGAGGAATCTTCAGCGTGCTCCTGCCGTCAATCGTCGGCACGTCAATCTTCGATCCCAGAGCCGCCTCGACCGCGCTCACCGGCACCGTAATGTAAATGTCATCGCCCTCGCGATGAAACAGCGGGTGCTCGCCAATCCGTATAATCACGTAGAGATCGCCGACTCCGCCGCCGCGTAGCCCCGCGTTTCCCTTGCCCGCAATTCGAATCCGCTGCCCATCGCGAGTCCCAGCCTTGATGCGAATCTCCAGCGGTTCGGTGCGCTCCACGCTGCCTTCGCCGTGGCACACCGGGCAAGTCGAAATATTTTTACCGGTGCCGTGACAGCGCGGACAGGTCACGTTGAATTTCATCCGTCCGCCGGTCTGTTCGATCGTGCCCTTGCCGTGGCACTGCGGACAGACCCCCGGTGCCTCGGTCGTTCCATTGCCATGGCAGTTGCCGCAGACATCGCGGCGCGCAATATTCAGCTTCATGACGCCGCCCCGGATGGCGGTCCAGAAAGGAACATTGACCTGATATTCGAGATCGGATCCCGGCTCAGGTCCTTCTTCGGCGACCGGGCCACGTCCGCCGCCCGTGAAAATATTCGAGAAAATGTCGCGGAACCCGCCTCCGCTCGAGGTTGTAGTCTTGCGCCCGCCCTGGCGTGCTCCCTCAAAGAGGTCGGAAAAATCGAAGCCTCCGAAGTCGACGTTTCCCGTTCCGCCCGGATGACCGCCGCCCTCCGCATAGCCTCCAGGGAATCCCCCGCCGGAAAAGCCGCCCGCACCGGGTTGCCCGCCGCCGCGTGCATAGGCCTCGGCCGTGGCCGCATCGATGTTGTCGGAGTAAAAGCCGACCTGGTCATAAATCTTGCGCTTCTTGGGATCGCTCAGAACGTCATTCGCCTCGGAGAGCGTCTTGAACTTTTCTTCGGCGGTTTTGTCTCCGGGATTGACGTCGGGATGATACTTGCGCGCCAGTTTGCGGAACGCCTTGCGAATCTCATCGGCCGAGGCGGACTTCTTCACGCCCAGAACGCCGTAATAATCTTTATCTTTGGTTGGGGTGGCCATGATTTCTAGCTATCAGCCGTCAGCTCTCAGCTGTCAGGTCTCAACGACTGAGAGCTGATAGCAGACAGCTGAGAGCTAGATCTTAATTCACCACTTCCTTCGCCTGCTCATCTTGCTGCATGGTAAACCTGTCGAACGGAGTTCCATCCATCGACACGGGGATTTTCTGCATCCCAGACGCGCTTGGAGCGTAACAATACCACCGCCCCTCTTCCGCAACGAAGTTCACAAAGAACATCTGTCCATTGACTTCAAATCTCAATTCGTTTTCCTCTTTCCGTTCCACAAACTTAAACCCGCTCAACCAAGCCAAGTAGCGTCTCCGCCCCCGGACCCCGCGAAAATAAATCTTGACACTTTCTGCATCTGGCAAGCCCAAATCGCATCGACCTCGCCCGGGATCCCAACGCCCGCGATTCCGGCCAGAAAAAACCGGCGCCGATCAAATCTCGGTGTACCTCGGGGTCCCTCCCGTCCGTCGCAGAAAAACGCGGGGGCGTTTTCAAACGCCCCCAAAGCTCGAAGCTAGCGGCTCGTAGCGCCCTTACTTCTTATCCTCGACGTCGACATACTCAGCATCAATCACACCCTCATCCTTCTTCTGCTGAGCCTGTCCATCGTCGCCTGAAGCCGGACCCGCACCCGAAGCGCCAGGTCCGCCCGCCGGCCCGCCCTGCGTTTGCGTTGCTTTATACATCTGTTCGGCCAGCTTGTGCGAGGCCGCCGTCAGTTTCTCGCGCGCCGAATCCATCTGAGCCTTGTCGTTCGACTCGATGGCCTTCTTCGCGTCGGCCAGCGCGTTCTCGACGTCTCCGCGCTCGGTGCCCGAGATCTTGTCACCATGCTCCTTCAGCATCTTCTCGATGTTGTAAGTCATCGTGTCAAGCTGATTCTTGGCTTCGATCGCGTCGCGCTGCGCCTTGTCATCGGCAGCGTGCGCATCGGCTTCTTTCGCCATGCGCTCGACCTCTTCCTTGCTCAGACCCGAAGACGAGGTGATCGTGATCTTCTGGTCCTTGCTCGTCGCCATGTCCTTTGCGGTCACATTCAAAATGCCGTTCGCGTCGATGTCGAATGTCACTTCGATCTGCGGTATGCCGCGCGGAGCCGGGGGCAGCCCGGTCAAATGAAATTTGCCCAGCGTCCGGTTCTGCGCCGCCATCGGACGTTCGCCCTGCAGCACATGCACCTCAACCGACGTCTGCGAATCCGCCGCCGTCGAAAACGTCTCCGTCTTCTTGGTCGGAATCGTCGTATTCCTCGGAATCATCGGCGTCGCCACGCCGCCCAGCGTCTCAATCGACAACGTCAGCGGAGTCACATCCAGCAGCAGCAGGTCTTTCACCTCGCCCTTCAGCACGCCGCCCTGAATCGCCGCTCCAACCGCGACGACTTCATCCGGGTTCACGCCCTTGTGGCCTTCGCGTCCAAACAGTTCTTTCACGATCTGCTGAATGCGCGGCATGCGCGTCTGGCCGCCGACCAATACGACTTCATTGATCTTGCTGGCATCCACGCCCGCATCCTTCATGCACTGCTTCGACGGACCAACCGAGCGCTGCAGAATGTCTTCAATCATCGTCTCCAGCTTCGCCCGCGTCAGCTTCTTGACCAGGTGCTTCGGACCGGAAGCATCCGCGGTAATGAACGGCAGGTTGATCTCCGTCTCCATGGTGGTCGAAAGCTCGATCTTCGCTCGCTCGGCCGCATCGCGCAGCCGCTGCAAAGCCATCTCGTTGCCCTTGCCGCGCAGGTCGAGACCTTCATCCTTCTTGAACTCATCAATCAGCCAATCCACCAGGCGCTGGTCGATGTTGTCACCGCCCAAGTGCGTATCGCCGTTGGTGGCCTTGACTTCGATCACGCCCTCGCCCACTTCGAGGATCGAAATGTCGAAAGTGCCGCCGCCAAAGTCATAGACTGCGATCGTCTCGTCCTTGCCCTTGTCGAGCCCATAAGCCAGCGCGGCCGCTGTCGGCTCGTTGATGATGCGCTTTACTTCAAGGCCGGCGATCTTGCCGGCGTCTTTCGTCGCCTGGCGTTGCGCGTCGTTAAAGTACGCGGGCACGGTAATGACCGCTTCGGTTACTTTTTCGCCCAGGTAGTCTTCGGCCGCCTTCTTCAGTTTCTGCAGGATCATCGCCGAAATCTCGGGCGGGGTATACCTCTTCCCCTGCGCCACGATCACAACGTTGTCGCCATCCCGCTCAACCTTATAAGGGACCATCTTGAGCTCTTCACTGACCTCGTCATAGCGTCGTCCCATGAAGCGCTTGATCGAATAGACCGTGTTCTCAGGATTGGTGATCGCCTGCCGCTTCGCGACCTGCCCCACCAGCCTCTCACCGGTCTTGGTGAATCCAACCACGGAGGGCGTAGTTCGCCCTCCTTCTTCATTAGCAATCACCTTGGGTTCGCCGCCCTCCATCACTGCCACGCAAGAATTGGTCGTTCCAAGATCGATTCCGATAATCTTTCCCATTTTCTGATCCTCCTGAATATAAGTGCTGCAAAATCAAAGCGATAATCATTGCGCACTATCGCATGATAATACTTGAGTGAATCGCAGTCAATCTTTAGATGCAAACAGGGCCGCCGGGGATACATTCGCCCATCGAGGCTCAATTACAACGGGCCAGATTGTCCCAACCCTCAGGGCGCGGGACAAGTTGTCCCATTTTCGGAGGAAGCTGTCGTTCGTAAAATAGTGAAACAATGATAGATAGCCAAATATCTCCGTGGCTCCGGGATTGCAATTGCTACTGCGTTAGCGCGTGTCCATTTTGGAACGCGAGGAGAACCAGAACATGAAGCAGATCGCCAAAGTAAGCTTGGCTCTTCGGTACCTGGCTATAGCAGCCATGGTCCTGGGTGCCAGCTCGGCATGGGCGGCTTCACACCCCAAGCTTTCCCAAGAGCTGGCAACGGCTCGCAAGGGGCAGTGGGTCGACGTAATCGTCCAATACTCCGGGCTGACGGACAACGATGTAGCCCAGGCGCAAACCGTGGGGAAACAGGGGAAGTCGGCACGGGAGTTGCCCCTCGTTAACTCAGTTGCGCTCACCGTAAACTCCAACTCGTTATCGACCTTTGAGAATAATAACCGTGTGGTCCACGTTTCGCTTGACCACCAGGTTTTCGAGACCTCCACGACCACCGATTTCTATGATCAGGCTGTCAACGCTCCTTACGCCTGGTCGGCCGGTCTAAACGGCAGCGGAATCGGCGTTGCGGTTATCGACAGCGGCGTCACGGACCAGGGCGATTTTTCGGGGAATAACGGATCGCGCGTGGTCTTCAGCGGAAACTACAACAACGATGGCGTGAACAATGCCTTCGGCCATGGCACGCACGTGGCCGGAATCGTGGCCGGCGACGGAGCCAACTCCACGGGCTCCAAGTACACCAAGACGTTCATAGGAATTGCTCCCAACGCGAATATTCTCAGCTTCCGCGTGCTGGACGGCAGTGGCGTGGGCACCGACAGCACAGTGATTGCGGGAATCGATGCCGCGATCAGCATGAAATCGCAATACAACATCCGCGTAATGAACATATCGCTGGGCCGCCCGGTTTTTGAGAGCTACAAGCTCGATCCGTTGTGCCAGGCGGTGGAAGCGGCGTGGAAAGCTGGAATCGTGGTAGTGGTTGCAGCCGGAAACGATGGCCGGGACAACTCCTTCAACACCAATGGATACGGCACGATCACGGCACCCGGAAACGATCCTTATGTGATTACGGTCGGCGCCATGAAACCGGAAGGCACGGCTACTCGTGCTGACGACCTGATTGCCAGCTACAGCTCGAAGGGTCCGACCATCATCGACCACATCACAAAACCGGATCTGGTGGCACCGGGCAATTTGGTTATTTCCACACTGACCGCCGGCTCGGAGATTTACTCGTTGTTCCCGCAAGATCAAGTTCCGATGAACTACTACAGCACAGTTGGCGGTACAACGCCGTCGCAGACCTACTTCATTCTTAGCGGCACGAGCATGGCGACTCCGGTGGTAAGTGGAGCAGCAGCGCTCTTGCTTCAGCAGAATCCTAAGTTGACGCCCGATCAAGTCAAGGCGCGCTTGATGAAGACCGCATACAAAACATTCCCGAAGATGAGTGTAGCGGTCGACCCGGTGACGGGCATCAAGTACACCGACTACTACGACATCTTCACGGTCGGTGCGGGGTATCTTGACATCCAGGCAGCTTTGCAGAACACGGACACTGCCACTTCTACGATCGGCTCTGCCATGTCGCCCGCGGTAGCGATGAATTCGAGCGGCAACGTATATCTGGTTACGAACACGTCAGTGGTCTGGGGCACCTCGACAGTCTGGGGAGCCTCAGTGGTCTGGGGCACTTCGGTGATCGCCGGAACGCAAAACGGACAGTCTCTGCTGTCGGGATCCTCAGTGGTCTGGGGCACCGCGACGGATACCGGCTTCAGCGTCGTCTGGGGAACTTCGGCTCCCACGTCCAGCTCAACGGCACAGGCCGACGCCGCCACTGTTAGCTACTTTGGCGAGAAATAGTCAACCATCGACCAGATCATACTATTGAGGATTCCGATCATGAAAAACTCACGACTCGCAACCGCATTCATAAGCGCCACCGCCATCAGCGGCCTGGCGATGCTGGGTGGCAGCGTACTCAAGATGACTTCGCTGCACCACTACCAATTCCTCTCGTTGCTCGTGCTGGGCGCGGTGACTTCGCGCACCAAGGTGAAGCTGCCCGGCATCGACGGGACCATGTCAGTCAACCTGCCGTTCCTGATGATTGCGGCGGCCCAATTAAGCCTGTTTGAAGCCGTCGTAGTCGCCCTGGTTTCCGCCGTTCTGCAGAGCATTCCGAAGCGCGGTGGCCAGCTTCAGCCGGTAAAGATGCTGTTCAATGCCAGCACCATCGTTCTGGCCTCGGGAGTAGCGGCGCTCTTGTTGCACAATAACAAGCTCGTCGCCATGCATCACTCCGGGTCGGTCGCGTTGCTAGCGGCATGCGGCATGTTCTTCCTGGTCAACACGCTGCCAGTCGCAACCATCATTGCCATCACCGAGGGCTCGGGCATGATGCGCATCTGGTCAAGCATCGCCCATCTGTCCTTCCCTTACTATGTGGCTTGCACGGGGCTGACTTCCATGGTCACAATGGTCAGCCAGCATGTGGGATGGCAGGTGCCGTTGGCGGTTCTTCCGGTGATGTTGCTCATGTACCGCTGCTTCCAAACGCTCTTCGCGCGCAGCGCTGAGCAAACTGGATTCGTTGGCGCTCAGCTGTCTCGAGCGGCTGTCGCCCACTGATCGTCCTTCGCTAATCGTCCCACCAACCGGCCGGCGCTACCTTAACAAGGTGGCGCCGGCTCTTTCCTTTTTCTGCATCAATCGACCGTGAAGCCGTTGGAACGAAAAGTCATCAGCGAATAGCGCGCGAGATCGGCGAAGCTGTTGGCCCTGAATCCTCCCTCGCAATTGAGGAGACGTGAGCCTTCGCGAGCCGGGCAGATATAGAGATTGACCTCATCCTTGTCAGCATCGTCATTGAAGGTCACGGTCCCACTGACTTTAGCGATCCCCAGGATCTTCCACGCGAAGACGCCACACTCAAGCTAGCCGTGGAATGGCCGGAGTCAATCCGCGACTCGCCATTCTGAGCCCAGGCGGTAACTGTGAGCGTGAGGAAAAGGGGCACGAGCATCGGCGCAATACGCTTTGTAATGGAGCTGAGCATTTCCGGCCTCCTGTTATTTGGATGACATAGCCTGGCGAAGCGGCTACCCGATATTATTGTTGAGAATCGGGCTTCGCCTGATTGGGGGGGACGCCTTTTCCGCCGATGGTTCAACGGAAGGTGTCCCGGGCAACAGCGGGCAGGTGCGAACGATGAAGTGGACCGTGACCAAGAAGAAACAACCAGGAACCGAGCCCACCGAGAGCATCGCCATTTCGACTCGCGCTGAGAAGAAGCAGGTCGAGGAGCGCGTTGCCATTGGCGCAAATGTCGTTTACGAGACTATCCGTCGCGAAGGCGAAGATGAACTGGGTCGACCCGTCTCGGCCTTGGCGTGGTCCGCCTTTGCGGCCGGACTCTCGATGGGCTTTTCATTTATCGCCGAAGGACTGCTCGCCTCGCGTTTGCCCGATCAAGCGTGGCGACTGCTGATCTCGCGTCTCGGTTACTGTATGGGATTCCTGGTCGTCATTCTGGGACGCCAGCAACTCTTTACTGAAAACACGCTCACCGTGGTCCTGCCCTTTCTGGTCCGCAAAGATAGGGAAACATTGATGCGGATGCTGCGCCTGTGGATTGTCGTGCTTTCCTGCAATCTATTGGGCACATTCCTGTTCGCGTTATGCATCGCGAAAACCGGACTCTTCGACGCGCACACCCAACAATGCTTGACCGAGATTGGCGCATCCCATCTCGGGGTGGGATTCGGGACCGTAGTAGTGAAGGCGATTTTCGCCGGATGGCTGATCGCACTGATGGTGTGGCTGCTCCCCGCCGCCGAGTCCGCACGGGTCAGCATCATCATCATTGTTACGTACCTGGTAGGCATCGGCGGATTCAACCACATCATCGCCGGCTCGACCACCATGTTTTTCCTGATTGTTACAAGCTATATCTCATGGAAAATTTATGTCGTGCAATTCTTTATTCCGACTTTGCTCGGCAACGTCATCGGTGGGATGTCGCTGGTGGCCGCACTGGGCCACGCGCAGGTCGTGGGCGGAAAGGAGTAATTCGTTCTCCACGAAAGATACACGTCTCAACATTTATCTTGAGACCCCGACTTTCTTGTACCGAAAGCACTCGACCGCATGATCGTTGACCATCCCCGTGGCCTGCATGAATGCATAGCAGATAGTCGAGCCCACAAAGTTGAAACCACGTTTCTTTAGATCCTTGCTCATCGCATCGGATTCCGCTGTGCGTGCCGGAATCTTGCCGCCCAGCCGCCGGCAATGCACGCGCGGCTGGCCGCCCACAAATTGCCAGACATAGCGATCAAACGAGCCGAATTCTTTCTGCACCTCGAGAAACGCCCGAGCATTCGAAATCGCCGACGCAATCTTCAACCGGTTCCGAACAATCCCCTCGTCGCGAAGGAAAGCCTGCACTTTGCGGCGGTCATAGCGCGCGACCTTGGCCGGCTCAAAGTGGTCAAACGCGGCGCGGTAGTTGTCGCGCTTCCTGAGGATCGTGTCCCAGCTAAGCCCGGCCTGCGCCCCCTCCAGAATCAAGAACTCGAACAACACCCGATCTTTATGCTGTGGCACGCCCCACTCGCGGTCGTGATAGCGAATGGCTAGATCGTTCGTGGCCCAGCGGCAGCGGACCACCTCAGGCGTTCGTGCGCTCAACTTGTACAAAATGAAAGCCTCAGATTTTGCGAAACAACTCTCATCGAAATATAGCGCCGAAAAATCTGCCGAGTTTGTGGAAAAAGCCTCGCGGATGATTGGCCGAGGCAGTTTCCGTGCCCGCCGGTCGCGACTGGCCCGCAGCTTTCACCGGCGGGGGAGGAGTAACGCCCGCGACCGGCACATCCACTCGACGGGGAGAGAGTGCCAGGGCGCCCACATCTTCAACCGGCGCCGGAGGAGGCCCGGTCGCGTGGAACACCAACGGCGTCGACACCTGCACATGAAGTTCGTTGGGGGCGGTAACCTCAGCTGGCGCTGGCGCAGAACTTGCCGCCGGAATCCCCGTCGCAGGCGGGACTTCCGCATGATTTTCCACCACCGGCGCACTGGCGGGCGCGCGCGCTCCGCTCACAGCAGGAGTTTGCGTCGGCAAGTCATCCGCAGCACGCTCGATCGCCTGGCGCGGCGGTGGGCAGCCGCACTCGAGCGGCACGGCCATATCCACGTGATCCAGTTGCCCGCCGCGAAATACCAGTTGATCGGTCGACTTCACCTGGTAAGTTCGATCTCCCAGAAGTTCAGTCACCATCACCGAAGCCGTGTTGCCGGGCAGGGCGCGCACGCAGGTGTTGCCCTGATTGTCAGCACTGAAGGCGTAGTGAAATTCTCCCGGACCCACCAGCAGGACGCGGAAATCGGGAGTCATCACCGAGTCTGACGATGCATCCAAATCGAGGTGCGCTTCAAGCGCCCCAGTGTTCATGCTTACCATCAGGTTGTGCCGGTTTTCCGACGGAGTAATGGAGACCGTCGTCCGCGGGCACACCCGAAACTCGCCGCCACTCGAGAGACTGAGCACGGCGGTATCGGCTCCCGCCGTAAATGAAGAGCCCACTTTTCCGGTATCGCTCACTAGAGCGAGCGGGCCGGCCACGCGTACGGCCTTCACCGGCTGCGGCGTGGGGGTCAGGCTCGCAACTGTGGGCACTTGAATCGGCGTGCGGCTTGCGTCGGTTGGATTCTTCCCCAGGTGCACGACCAAGCGGTTGCCTGCGGCATCCCATGTGTAAGTGCGGGACGCTGACAAATCGACTACCACGCGCACGACCGGAGGACTCTGCTGAAACTGGTCGGCACGCAGAATGTCGATCTGGTCGGCTTGAATATTGATCCGCTTGTACGAAGTTTCCAGGCGCGCATTCGGCAGATCGATCACCAGCCGAGGCGGATCGTTGATCTGCTGGATCGCGGGCACCAGCGGCTGGGTCGAAAGAATCTCGACTGCCGGCCCATTTTGCTCCTGAATGATGCGGAAGCTCTTGATGGCGGCAACCTTGGCGACAGGCTCATTGGCAGGCGACGATGCTACCGAAGCTTGCGGCGCCTTCACGGCGGGCTTTGCCGATGTTTGCGAATAGAGATGTGGAACGACAATTGACATTATTCCCAGTACAAGTACTGGCCGGGCCGGAAAGACGAGGCGGGAACGCTTGGCGGCGCGGTCGTTGGATACGCGGCTTGGGGACAGCATCTGCCAAAACGCAATTCTAGATAGAAAGTTTCTCAAGGAGGCGCTCAAGTATTTCCTAAACGATACCACTCGAGCGTCTGTCGAAAAAGCCCGCTGGGAGCTAGCTCTCAGCGAGAAATTCGTACTCATCAATCACGGCCCCTACCGCCATCTTGCCCACCGGGTTGCCGCCTTCGACGCGCACCACGCGGCCCTTGCAGCGTACCCGAATGGCTTCCGTCAGCGTGATCTCAGGGGGTAGGGTGAGGGTAAAATCAATGGCCGATCCGGCCTGGATGGCCGAATCGACATAGAAGCAGATTCCGCGCGCGCTCACATCGCGGGTCTGAGCCGCATGCTCCTCCGCAGTCTCGCCATAGCGGACACTAACGGGAAGGCGCAACGCAAACCGCCGCGTGGCCCGCTTTTCCTTCGCCTGGGTCTCGGCCATTCAACCTCCGGGGACTGGATAAGCATGGCGGTTAGCAACTTCTCTGTCAAGGCTTTGGGTTGGTGCATCGACACGGCGCTTGGCTTGCCAGCCCAGTTCCCGCACCTGCGGCGCAAGCTTGATCCGCAGACAGGTGCCCCAAGAAATTCGAGCCGCTGGCCGAATCCTGAAGGCATCAATATCATCTTCTTATCTGACAATTTGGAGGCGGCATCATGATTCTCATCACCGGCGCCAGCGGCAACGTTGGCAAAGAAGTTCTGAAGCAGATGGCGCGAACCGGAGTTCGGGTGCGGGCAGCATTCCAATCGGCCAGCAAAGCTGCGACTGCGCCTTCGGGCGTCGAAATCGTCATCATGGACTACAACCAGCCTGAAACGCTGCGGGCGGCGCTGAAGGGAGTGGAATGTGTGTTCCTGGTGGGACCACCGAGCTCGAATCTTCCGGCGATGGAGCGCAAGGCGGTCGATGAGATCAAGCGCTCCGCCGTTCCTCATATCGTGAAGCTCTCGGCCATGGGCGGGCGCGCCGCCACGTTCCCTCGCCAGCATGCCGACTCGGAGGACTACATCAAGTCGTCGGAAGTGTCGCACACGTTTCTGCGTCCCAACGGATTCATGCAGAACTTCGTGAATTACAATGCGGGCACCATCAACGCGCAGAGCGCATTTTATGGAAGCCAGGGCGAGGGCAAGGTCAGCCATATCGATATTCGCGACATCGCGGCGGTCGCGGTGAAAGTGCTCACCCAGGATAAACATCGAGGCAAGACCTATGCGCTCACCGGTCCCGAAGCGTTGAGCAACGCGCGGATCGCGGAGGTTCTTTCCGAGGATGTGGGACGCGAGATCAAGTATGTCGATCTGCCCGACGAGCAGTTCAAGCAGGCCTTGCTGGGCGCGGGAGTTCCGGAGTGGAGCGCCGACGCACTCGTCGACCTGCAGCGTTTGTATCGCGTAGGCGGCGCGAGCGCGGTGACCAATGATGTCGAGCGATTGCTTGGCCATAAGCCGATCAGCTTCGAGCAGTTTTCGCGCGACCATCGGGCGGCGTTTCAGCGCGCTGCCTAAACCACTAACCGCAGAGTGCGCGGAGATCGCAGAGAGAACTTCATCGGTTTTCTTCTGCGAGCGCCATTTTTCTTTTTTGCGCTCGCTTTCGTTCGCTTTCCTTACAGTCTTTAATCTTTTCGGGCCGTTCCGTTGCGATGGTTATCTTTGGCCGCCCTTTCTTTGAGATCTTTGGTCTGTGCGGTCTTTGCGTACTCGGCGGTTGAATCTGTGCGACGGCATTTAGAATGACTTCGTGGTCTTCGTTCTCGACAACTACGACTCGTTTACCTACAACCTGGTTCAGTACCTGGGCGAACTGGGCGCGGAGGTCGAGGTGCGGCGCAACGACGAGGTGAGCGTCGGCGAGATCGAAGCGATGCGGCCTGAACGGATCGTCGTTTCTCCCGGACCGTGCACTCCGCAGGACGCCGGGATCAGCATCGAACTGATTCGTCACTTCGCGGGACGAGCCTCGTACCAGGTTCCGGTGCTCGGTGTCTGCCTGGGACATCAGGCGATTGGCGCGGCTTTTGGCGGCGAAGTGGTGCGGGCGAAAAATCTGATGCACGGCAAGACCAGCGCGGTCGAGCACGATGGGCGGACCATTTTTCGCGGGCTCGATTCTCCCATGACTGCGACGCGCTATCACTCGCTGATTGTTCGCGAGGAGGGCCTGCCTCGGGATCTCGAAGTCAGCGCCTGGACTCGCGATCAGGACGGCACGCGCGTCATCATGGGCTTGCGTCATCGAAAATTTCCGGTCGAGGGCGTGCAGTTCCATCCGGAGAGCGTGCTGACCAGCGCGGGCAAGCAGATGATTGCCAACTTTCTTCAACTATAGTTGAGCCGACTTTCGGGTTTCGTCGTTCGCCATTCGTCGTTCGCTGGTCGTCGTTCGCTCCTCATCTTTAATCTTTGAACCGACGCGATTGCCGCGCTCGATTTCGTGCCAAAAGGGGGGTACCCACTCCCCCACCGATCTATTAGAATCAAGACTAATAAATAAGACGTTAGACATCGATTCCTCTTTAACCCTCGCTCATGAATTCCCGGCGTGATTTGATGCTTCGATGTTGACGTGCTTAAGTCAAGACGATTCCGCTGAGAGCCGCTCATAGTAATGCTAGAACCATCGCTCATCCCGCAACCTGCGCCATGCCGTATTGACGCGCGAGGGACTAAACGTTCTTTGTTTGTGATCATTCCAGGACAATACTCCTGTAATCGCACGCTCGGGGTCAGCCTTGGCACTTGAGTCCTCGTGCATCGCCACCCAATGCACTGTGGAAAGTAACTCAAGACCATAAGGCGTCTCATATCCCTCAATTAATCTGGAGACGCGTGCGAGTCGCTCCAGGGTCTCCGATTTCCCACGGAGAAACTCCTGTGCCTCGCGAACGGCGTCCCAGTACAACTCGAGGGAAACATCGCGACTGCGGTCCCCGTACCCTCGCACGAAGTGGCCCTCCATTCTTTGTAGAACAAAGTGCATATTCTCGGCGTACGGGCCGTATCGTTGTTTCTGGAAATCGAGCTTTAGGGGCTCACCGGCCTCTTGGAGAAAATATGCCAGCTTTTGAATTTCGAGTAGCGTCAGTCGGTAACCCGGCAGCGCGTATCGACTAAGTAACTCCAGGATGACGGCTCGTCCAAGGGTCCAGCCCGGCCGTTTGGTCGCAATCCTCATTGCAACTGATTTCGGCGCACCCTCTGGGTAAAACAACTGGACGGCAACCTCGGGAATCCCGGAAAATGCCTGTTCAATAAGAAGTCGAACTTCGCTCCACTCCAGCCCCCCGTTCCCGCAGCCAAGCGGCGGTACAGCTATTGAGTGCAATCCCTCATCTCTGACAACATCTATGAGTGCTCGGAGTCCGGATTTTATATCGTTGATCTTGGATTTACCACGCCAGTGCTTTTTCGTCGGGAAGTTGATTATCATGCGGGGATTGTTTAAAGGATGCCGGTGAAATACAAACATCTTCCCGAGTTTTACTTCGCCACGACTGCAAGCGGCCTCGTACGCGGAATAGTTATCTGGGAAAGCTTGCTTGAATTGCAGGGCAATACCTTTGCCCATTACCCCAACCGTATTCACGGTGTTGACGAATGCCTCGGCGTTGGTACCAAGAAGATCGCCTTCTGCCTTAAGAATCATCAGTAATACCAGCCTGGTTCAATCCCGGTTTTCGGATTGTCTCCCTTCAGGACTTTGCCCACTACTTGGGCGGCTGACCGATCATAGACGCCAATAGCTGACCGATCATAGACGCCAATATAAGAAACCAACTCCCAAGGGAAAAAATCGTGTACCAAGAACTCCGCCTGCCGTCTTCGTTTTCGATCCGGATCATCATCCGTGTCGTACCAATATCTTGCTGTCATTAAGTTCCAGTCTATCTTGTTCAAGTCTTTGAGCTTTGAGATCATCGAAAAAATCTGTAAAATCCATGTCCGCGTGCCCCTCGGTAAACACCCAGCGGAGTCCGGCTTCCTTAACCGCCTCAGCGGTAGAACAGATATAAATCACCGGGCTTTGCCCTTCAGAGTATCCTTCCACTGCTCCCCGACTGATCGCGTATAGCATCGGTGAACGTGGAGCAAAATAGAAAGGAACGTATTCCCCAACCGTCCCCCTTGGACCCAGTGGTACAGGCCTCCGCAGCCTGCGTTCTTTGATATGCGCGTGACCGATATTGACCGACTTCAGCTGTTGCGCAGCCCTGTCACAGTGGAGGCCGCCCTCAGCAAGGATGCGCTCCAGATTCCTCAGATGGCTGATGTGATAGATCGATGTCACGCCCCAATCCTAACCGAATTGGGGCCCTTGCGATCGAACTTGGTCGCACGTGCGCCCAGCAGGAAAGGCACTTTTTCAGTGGTCCGCTAACCATTCTTGGATCGACTCGTCTACATGCTCGAGTCTTAAGTACAACAATTCCGATGCCCCCCCGACACATCGTTATTTGTGCGCTTGCTCTTCTCCTAGGGACCGCAGCCAATTCCCAAACGCCGCAAACTCTCTCCGTTCCCGCCGACTCGGCGCGCTGGGATCTGCAAGGACAAGCCAAGGTGGCTGAATATCAGGGCCGCAAGTGTCTCTCACTCGATGGTGGAGCGGCGGTTTTGAAAGACTTTGAAATGCGCGATGCGGTCATCGATGTGGACGTCGCAACCACCGCGAAGCGCGGGTTCTTCGGCTTTGACTTTCGCATCAACCATGAGGGCCTCAACTTCGAATCGGTCTATCTCCGTCCCCACAAATCCGGGCTTCCCGACGCCCTGCAGTACACGCCGGTTCTCAACACCGGACGCAACTGGCAAATCTACAATGGGCCAGGTTTCACCGGCGCGGTCGATATCCCCAGAGATGTCTGGTTCCATCTGCGCCTGGAGGTGGTGGGCGCACAGGCGAAGTTCTACGTCAAGAACCATGGATACGCCCGCGCTCGTGATGGACGATCTGAAAACCGGCTTGCAGAAAGGTCAAGTCGCCCTGGCTGTCCTGACGGGCGCAACATATTTTTCGAATTTCGAAATACGGACAACGCCCGACGCCCCATGGGAGCGGCATCTGCCGCCGATGCCTCCCGGCACTCTGTCCAAGTGGAGCTTGTCGCCTTCCTACGATGCGCTGGCACGGAATCTGGAGCACCCGCTTACGGCCTCTGAGAACGCTGCCATTCAGTGGCAGGAGGTGCAGGCGGAGCCGCCGGGATTTGTGGTCCTCTATCGTTATCGCGAGGCTCCGCATCCGAGGGTCTGGTTTCAGGGCGACTTTTCGAAGCGGCTGGACCCCCAGCCGGGAATGAAGGTCCTGTATGCGCGGACCAGCATCGATTCCGACCGAGACCAGGTAAAAAAGCTCTACATCGGCTACAGCGACGACGTGAGCGTGTTCCTGAATGGCAGGATTCTCTACCGAGGCCGAAGCGCCCAGGGTTTCCGCGACCCCGGTTTTCTGGGCATCGTGAATCCGGAAAACGACGCTGTCTACCTTCCTTTGAAGAAGGGCGGCAACGAACTGATGCTGGCGGTCAGCGAACTCGGCGGCGGATGGGGATTCATTTGCCGCTTGGCGGATGGGGAAGAGTGAGCTTAGGCAAATCAGTCCATGGTGTCAGTGGTCAGTACCCAGGTCCCGCCCTTGCACTTGCCGCTAAGCTCCGGCATAATAATGGTTTGTCTCAACCCTGCCGGACTCTTCCGGAATAAAGGATACGAAGTCAGTGCTAATGATCCGTCTGGCGCGCTTTGGTGCGCGCAAACAACCGTATTATCGAGTGGTAGTGATCGAGAAGGAACGGGCTCGCAACGGGCGTCCGGTGGAAGTGGTGGGCACGTATAACCCGCGGACCAATCCGGCAACCGTCGATTTCAAGCGGGAACGCGTCACGTACTGGGTGTCGAAGGGGGCAAAGTGCTCCGAGCGCGTGACCAAGTTGCTGGCCATGCCTGTGCCGGCGGCAGGCGCGACTAGCGAACCGGCGGCAACTGCGCCGGTTGCGTAGGCCAATTTTCTCTTTCGCATTCATCGAACCGTAGACTCCTCCGCTCCGCTCGGAATGATAACCCTGGAGACCGTGCGCGGTTCGGGGTGTGGCCAGCAATTCGAAGCAATCACGTTGTCACGGAGTCCAAATGACTGAGCAGGTTGCCAACGCGCGCGCCCTGATCGAACAGATCACCAAAGCCCTGGTCGAAGATAAAGCCGCCGTTTTTGTGGACGAATACGAAGATGGCGACGAGACCGTAATCGAACTGGAAGTGGCCGAAGCGGAGATGGGCAAGGTGATTGGACGGTCGGGCCGGATCGCGCGCGCGCTGCGAACTGTGCTGGCGGCGGCGGGCACCAAGAATAACAAACGCTACGCGCTGGAGATTCTCGAATAGCGGCACTGAACACGGCAACGAACAAAGAAGCGAGCGACCAGTGGATTACGCTCGCGTTGGTGGTAAAGACGCATGGACGCCGCGGAGAAGTTGCCGCGGAATCGCATAGTGAGGTTCCAGAGCGATTCCGGCAAGGCATGCGGCTCTGGGCGCTGCTGAAAGATGGCTCGCGGCGCGAGGTGCAGATCGAAGAGCTGTGGCCGCATAAGAGTTGGCTGGTTCTGAAGTTTGGCGGCGTGGAAACGATTACGGATGCGGAAGCACTAAAAGGCGCCGAGCTGCAGGTCCCGCGAAGTGACCGGGCGGAACTGGAGCCGGGCTGGACGTATCTTAGCGACCTGATCGGGTGCACGGTGTTCGACGGCGAGCGGGAGATCGGCCCGATTGTTGATGTCGTGTTCGGGGCGGGAGAAGCGCCGCTGCTGGTGGTTCGGAGCGCAGAGCAGAAGGACGCCGCCAAGTTGCCGTATGAGATTCCGTTTGCGGAAGCGTATCTGGAGAAGGTGGACGTCGAGCGCAAGCAGGTACGGATGCGTTTGCCGGAAGGCCTGCTGGAAGTAAACGCGCCGCTGGCAAGAGAAGAGAAGGAAAAACGTCGTTAGTCGTTCGCTGTTCGTCGTTCGCAAAGCCTGGGTGTTTGATTCTTCAATGTTTCACTGGGCGAACTGTGCGTCTCGGCGGTAAGAAGGTGCAGTCCGCAAATGAAGATCGACATCTTGACGATCTTTCCCGACTTCTTTCGCGGACCACTGGATTATGGGATTGTCCGCCGGGCACGCGAAACGGGGCTGGTGGAGATCGGCATTCACGATCTGCGGAATTTTACGAAAGACAAGCACCGCACCGTGGATGACCGGCCGTTTGGCGGCGGCGAGGGCATGGTCCTGAAGCCGGAACCGATCTTTGAATGTCTGGAGTCGCTCGGCGGGATTGCCGCGACGACAGAGCGCAGAAGCGGTGACACCGGGCAGTCGGTGATTTTGCTTTCGGCGCAGGGGCGGCGGCTGGACCAGCGGTTGGCTGGAAAACTTTCGGCCCTGGAGCGGATGGTGCTGGTCTGCGGGCGCTATGAGGGCGTGGACGAGCGCATCAGCGAGCACCTGGCGGACCGGGAGATTTCGGTCGGCGACTATGTGCTGAGCGGCGGCGAACTGGGCGCGGCGGTGATTGTGGATACAGTCACGCGGCTGATTCCGGGCGCGGTTGGGAACGCGGCCTCGACCCGGCAGGAATCGTTTACGGTGTCGGCTAGGACTGAGTTCGCGGGCGAAGGCTGCGCGGAGAAGCGTGTCCGCGTCACACTAAGCGAGCCGCCGAGTTCGACATGCGTGTCCGGTGGATTGCTGGATTATCCGCATTACACGCGGCCGGCGGACTTTCGCGGGATGACGGTTCCGGAAGTGCTGGTGAACGGGAACCACGATGAAATCCGGCGCTGGCGGCGGAAGACAGCGCTGGCGAAGACTCTGCGCAACCGTCCCGATTTGCTGGAGGGCGTGGCGCTGAGCGAGGAAGACAGGGAATTGCTGGCCGTCGTCAAGCGCGAAGACTCGGCAAGAAGTTAGGAAAAGGTTCAGAGTTCAGGAAGATAGTTCAGGAAGAAAGTTCAGGAAGGAAGAGATTATGCGGAATCCAATTATCGAAAAATTGCTGGCAAAGACGCGGCGCACCGACCTGCCGAAGTTTGGTCCGGGAGACACGATCCGGGTACAGGTAAAGATCCGGGAAGGCGAAAAAGAACGTCTACAGGCGTTCGAGGGCGTGGTGATTGCGCGCAAACGGGGGGCACAGCCGAGCTTCACGGTGCGCAAGATGAGCTTCGGGCAGGGCGTGGAGCGCATCTTCCCACTCGACTCGAAGGTCATCGACAAGATTGAGGTGCTGCGCTCGGCGAAAGTGCGGCGTGCGAAGCTCTATTACCTGCGTGAGCTGCGCGGCAAGGCTGCGCGTCTGAAAGAAGTCGAGCGGTAGGCACCAGGATTGGCCATTGGTTGGACGGGCGACGAACGCCCGTCCTCCACGAAGCGGCGTCCGCCTGGATGCCGGCTATCTCATCGGCGAAAAAGTCTGTGCTTGTTTCCTCAGGCCCTGATCGGCGAAGATGCTGAAAAGCATCGGTGGCGAAATCAAAATCCAAATCGAAATCCGGTAGCTTGGCAAAAAGTGCGAAAGCGGCAGGCATTTCCGCCTCGGCGGCCAAGTTGCGTCTGCTGAAAAAGCTGCGTTGCACGCTCAAGTTTGAAAAGCTCGCCTGGGCCGAGGGAGCAACACTGGTTGCGGGAGTGGATGAGGTCGGGCGCGGATCGTTGTTTGGGCCAGTGGTGGCGGCAGCGGTAATCCTCGATCCGGCGCACCGCATTCGGGGTCTGCGGGATTCCAAGTTGCTGCCGGCGGAGCGCCGCGAGGAACTGGCCTTGCTGATTCGCGAGCGGGCGATTTGCTGGGCGATTGCGGCGGTGGACGCGGCGCGCATCGATCAGATCAATATCTATCAGGCATCGCGGCTCGCCATGCTGCGCGCCGTGCAACAACTGGCGCCCTCCGCCAGCCATCTTCTGGTGGATGCGGTGCGGCTGGATTGCGAATTACCGCAACGCGCGATCATCCACGGAGACGCGCTGTCGGCCTCGATTGCGGCTGCATCCATCATTGCCAAAGTGGAGCGGGATCGCATGGTCGCAGTCTGGGATCCCGTGTTTCCAACTTACGGGCTGGCGTCGAACAAGGGATACAGCACGCCGCGGCATCTTGCAGCTCTCCGGGAAAGCGGCCCTTCGCCGTTGCACCGGCAATCGTTTGCGCCGGTGTGGAGCGCGCCCATTCCGCAGGAAGTATTTGGTTTCATGGAAGACGAAGCCGCGGCGGAACAGATTGCGGACACGGAAGAGATCGCGCTGGCAGAGATTCTAGGCGACGAAGAGCCAGTCGCGTCCTAAGAATCCACGTAGAGACGCGACTTGCCGCGGCTCCCGCCAGCGCGTTCACCATCACCTGTCCACAACTCATCCTGCTATCATCCCGAAGTGGCGGCGCGCGGAAAATTTATTACGTTTGAAGGTCTCGATGGCAGCGGCAAGAGCACGCAGATCGAAAAACTGGCCCGGGCATTGCGCGCGCATGGGCTTCCGGTCACCGTGACACGGGAGCCGGGGGGGACCGCGACCGGCGAGAAGATTCGTGAAGTGCTGCTGCATTCGACGACGGCGGGACTTTCTCCACTGACAGAAATGGCTCTGATGTTTGCTTCGCGCGCCCAGCACGTTCACGAGGTGATTCTGCCCGCGCTGGCGGAAGGGCGCGTGGTGCTGTGCGACCGCTTCACGGATTCGACCGAAGCGTATCAGGGCGGAGGGCGCAAACTTGGCACAAAGCCCGTTCTCGCTCTTCATGAAATTCTGTGCGGCGGACTCGAACCGGATCTGACGGTCCTGCTCGACAACGAAGTCGCATTCAGCGTGGAGCGGGCGCGGCGGCGCAATCGAAAGCACAAAACTACGCGGCCGGAAAAGGACGAGAATCGCTTCGAACAGGAAAACCGCGCGTTCTTTGGGCGAGTTCGCAGCGCTTACCTTGCGATCGCGTCCCGGGAGCCGCAGCGGGTGCATGTAGTGAATGCGCGCGGCACACCGGCGGAGACGCATGCGAGGATTATGGAAGTGGTGCGGAAGAAGTTGAAGATGTGAGAGGCAGCTACGAGCCGTGAGCCTCGAGCCACGAGCTTGAAGCCTTCGCAACACTAGATTCTGCTTTAGCTCGCGGCTCACGGCTCGAAGCTCGCGACTTGTTTTTATGCCCTTTTCCGATTTCGTTGGCAATCCGGACGTTGTCGAGCGGCTGCGTGAGATGCTGGCGCGCGATCATTTTCCGCATGCCGTCATTCTCGCGGGGGCACACGGGGCGGGCAAATACACGCTGGCTCTAATGCTGGCGCGCACCATGAATTGCCTGGAGCGTCCGACAAGTGCCGGAACAACAGGCTCTCTATTGCCTGATTTTTGTGGACACTGTTCGAACTGCACGCGCATCGGGCTGGCGCAGAATCTGGAGGCGCGCTTTGCCGAGGCAGTCGAGGCGCGCGAAAATCTGCGCGAGACCGACAAGAAAGAGACTCGTATTTTCGTGCAGACGCATCCCGACCTGCTCGTCATCCCGCCCGACCCTCCGCAGATGATGATCAAGGTCGATCAGGTTCGGCACGTCATCCAGCGTATTTACTATCGTCCGGCGGAGGCGCGGGAGAGCGTTTACATCTTCACCAGTTCGGCTTTCATGAAAGAGGCGGCCAATTCGCTGCTGAAGGTTCTGGAAGAGCCTCCTGAGTTCGCGACGATTTTTCTGCTCACGGAAAATGCGGGCGAATTGCTGCCTACCATTCGCTCGCGCTCGGCGATGTTCACCCTGGGCGCTCTGGCGGGGAACGAGATCGAAAGCCAGCTTGCCAGACTGCGTGCCGACTGGAATCCCCGGCAGCGCGCGTTGGTTTCCCGCCTGAGTGAAGGGGCCATCGGCCGCGCGGTATCGTTCAACCTGGAAGGCTACATTGCCGCCCGCGGCCATGCGCTGGTGATGCTGAAGTCAGCGCTCGGCGGAACCGACCACAGCGAACTGTTCAAGGCCACGGAAACCTACCGGCCAGGCGCCGATGGCCGACAGAAGATCGACAACCTGCTACGGACTCTCTATTTGCTGCTCGAAGATATGATGTGCCTGCAATCGGGAGCGGAGCGCCTGGTGCGCAATACCGATATTCAGGGAGAACTCAAGAAAATGTCGGAATCGGCCGACTTTGCCTGGGTGCAGCGGGCCGCGGAGGGCCTTGGGGACGTGGAGCGCGGCCTGCGCCGAAACCTGCTACGGTCGCTTTCGCTCGACGCTTTTGCAACCGCGCTCGAGCCACGAGGCTGATTGGAAGGGCCTGGTTACGGGTTTCACCCGCTGGTGACACAAATCATTGTCAGACTAACTGGCCTGTGGTACCGTACGTCATAAGTTTTCCCTACAAGACCCACAATCACAGGCTTAAGTGTTGTGGCATTTTCTGCCGCCCCCGTGCGCAGGTGGTGACATATGAAAGAAACCTTAGACCCGGTAGCAGCCGAGCGTTCTGCCGACCAAGCCGTCGATCAGGAAGGCTTTGCGAACCGCAAGCTGATCCGCCCGACACTCAACCGCACGGACCACGGACATAATAACCATGGCCACAATCATGGAGCGAGCCTGGGCTCGAACCATGGGTCGGGCATTGGTTCGAACCATGCTTCGAACCATGGTTCGAACCACATTGCCACCGAACGCAGGGAGCCGCGCGAGCGCTCGGCCGCGCCCGCCAAGAAAGTTGCGCCGTCAGAGCAGACCAACGCCGAAAATTTCTATTACCAGAAGCAGATGCAGTCGAAGACTCCCATGGTGGTCGTGCTGCGCGATGGCGAAGAGGTCCACGGCTACATCGAGTGGTATGACAAGAGCTGCATCAAGCTGAACCGCGCGGGCGCGCCGAATCTGATGATCTACAAGCCGGCGATTAAGTACATGTTCAAAGAGGGGGAGATCGGGCGGAAGTAGGCAGCATTCCTGAGACAACTTGATGTTTGAAGACCGGGACAATCTGTGGCAATAGTGCCGCGTTTTTCACAGACATGCACATTGACGAGAGAGCCTCTCGCGGATAAAGTGATCCCAACGAATCGCGTCTGTCGATTAATTCCGTAAATCACCCCAGCCAAAATGGAGTTGGAGGAGTCGCGACAATTGCCTAGCGTTTTGGTGGTGCCCGTCTACATCGAAGTATCAGGCGGCTTCGAGCGAGCCGTAGACACGTTAGAATTGTATTTGCGCCGGGCAGGCTACCTGTTTCACACCGGGGAACCGCTGTCAGAGACCCTTGAGGAAACGAAAAGGGCACTAGGGAACGGGCGTGCAAGCCGAGGCAACGATGGCGAAATCAGAGCGGAACTATCTCCTTGAACTTTGGGATAAGGGTGTTTGCCCAAACTGCGGCAAGAAGATTCCAGCGGGTAAGCGAGTCGGTAGTGGCAAGAAGAATGACGGCGGGTTTTGCAGTCTCGACTGCTATGGCGAGTATTACAAATCCGAGTTGACGGAAAGACACAAGAAGGCAATAGCGGCTGCCGAAAGGCACCGCAATTCGTAAGAATCGTGAGGTTGAGAGTGAGTATCGTAGATCGGCCGTTGTTCCCCGAAATATACGATCAACATGGCGGCAATGGTATTCTGCCCTGGCAAGAGATCAAACGACTCGTGCAGGTTGGCCGGATAAGCGCGAGCACCGAAGTGTCGGACTCTCAACTCCAACCGGCAAGCCTGGATTTGCGCTTGGGCCGGGAGGCTTATCGCGTTGAAGCGAGTTTTCTGCGTGGCCGCTCGGCCACTCTTCTTACAAAAGTGCATGAGTTGCTCCACTCAACAATTGACCTCACCCAGCCAACGCCGCCTTTATTGGAACCCCGCGTCGTGTACATCATCCCGCTGCTCGAACGACTGAAACTCCCGAACGATATTCAGGGCGTAGCCAATCCGAAAAGCACAACTGGTCGTCTTGACATATTTACGCGGTTAATCACCGAGTGCGGTGACGAGTTTGACCACGTTGAGAAAGGGTATTGCGGCGACCTTTATGTTGAAGTTTCTTCCAGAACGTTTCCGATCCGTCTTAGGGCTGGGATGAAACTCAACCAACTGCGCTTTGTGCGGGGCACTTCAGCCAGGCTAGGTAACGGGAATCTGAGAGAGTTAGCGAAGGAGCAGCGCCTTGTCTATGATGCCGAAGGCAGTCCGTCGAAGAATCACGTCGGCGACGGCGTGGAAATCACGGTGGACCTGGAGGGCGACAACCGCTCAAGTATCATCGCGTATAAAGCCAAAGGGTCCTGTCGAGAGATAGAACTGGACAAAATCGATTACTACGACCCAGCGGACTTCTGGGAAGCAATCCCAAGACCAAGTGACGGTCGTATCATTCTCGATACTGGTGGGTTCTATCTATTAGCCTCGAAGAAGAGGGTGCGTATACCTCTCGATCATGCAGCGGAAATGGTCGCGCATGACCCTAGCATGGGGGAATTTCGCGTACATTACGCCGGATTCTTCGACCCCGGTTTTGGATATGGAGCCAATGGGGAAATCCCGGGAACGAAGGCCGTGCTGGAAGTCAGGGCATACGAAGTGCCGATCCTGCTAGAGGACGAGGATCTGGTGGGGAGACTGCACTACTACCCGATGGCCGGCAAACCGGAGAGAGTGTATGGCACATCCATTAACTCTTCATATCAGCAACAGGGACTCGCTCTCAGCAAGCAATTCAAGCGGCCCGACTCGTTCAGCAAGAGTACCATTTCGGGTCCCGCACTGAACTTGGCCAGAGCGTAGACGCAACAATTTGTCAGAGAACCAATCCTCTAACGCTTGCCCCCGTTGACAATCAAACCTATCTCCCATAGCATCAATGACTTGAGGCAAGCTATTCCTCTGGAGACGGGGGCAACCCTTGATTAAGCTCGATATCATCAACGAAGTGGTCAACCGCACCGGCATCACCAAGACCAAAGCGGAGTTGGCGGTCGAAACCGTGTTTGAGAGCATGAAGAAAGCGCTCTCGACCGGCGACCGCATTGAACTGCGCGGCTTTGGAGTGTTCAACGTGCGTCCGCGAAAGACCGGTATTGGGCGCAATCCGCGTACGGGGGCGGAGGTTTCCATTCCGCCCGGCAAGGCCGTGCGCTTCAAGCCTGGCAAGGAGTTGCAGTCGATCGACTAGGCAGCGCCGTGGACGGCACGGTTTCCGTGATGGCACTACTGCTTCATTCACCACGGAGGCACAGAGTCGTAGAGAGCAACAGGCTGCGTTACCAGATGTACCCCAAGATTCTTGCCGACAATGTCCGCTCCTCTCAGTGCCCTCAGCGGCGGAATCCATGCTCACCAGCGCAGTTTCCCCAGGCCACAAGAAAGAAGATTTTATTTTCTCCGTCTCTCCGTGACTCCGTGGTGAAATAGATTGCTGAGACACCCTCGATCGCATGTCTGAATCCACCCCGATTTTTCCCGTCCTCGCCAGCGTCCCTCCGCAAGAAGTGTGGGTGATCCCCCGTCCGCGCCCGAGGTGGTGGCTGTACGTTTTGTTTTTGCTGCTGACGATGTTCAGCACCACCGTGGTTGGGGCGCGAATGGAGTTCAACTTCCTGCACCGGCAACCGGTTTTTTCGCTGAACGATGACACGCTCTCGCTCTTCCCTGCCGTCTGGGCTCTCGAAAAACCGGCGAACCTGCTGCTGGGCCTGCCCTTCTCGCTGACGCTGATGCTCATTCTCTTCGCGCACGAGATGGGACACTACCTTTACGCGCGCCATTACCGCGTCTATGCGACGCCGCCGTTCTTCGTTCCGTTCCCCAGCCTGATTGGAACGCTGGGCGCTTTTATCCGGATCAAGAGTCCGATCCCGTCGCGGGCAGCGCTCTTTGATATTGGAATTGCGGGGCCGATTGCGGGATTTATTCCGGCCTGCGTCGCGCTGGTTGTCGGGCTATCGTTGTCGCATCCGGCGATAGGTTCGACAGGTTCGGATTTTCAACTTGGCTACCCGTTGGTTTTTTACTTCGCCCACGGTCTGCTGGACATGCGCGTGCCGCTCTCCTCGCTATCGCTGCACCCGATTGCCGCGGCGGCGTGGGTGGGGATGTTCGCGACTGCGCTCAATCTGCTACCGGGAGGCCAACTGGACGGCGGTCACATCCTGCATTCCATCTCTCCGCGGCTGCATCGCTGGTCCACGATTTTGACCGTGTTGGCGATGGTGCCACTCGGGAAATATCTCTGGACAGGGTGGTTCCTGTGGGCGGTGCTGCTGGCCATGACCGGCAAACATCCTCAAGTACCGCGCTACCCCGGTGTCACGGGACGCCGCCGCGCCCTTGCGCTCTGCGGATTGCTGATGCTGATTCTGAGTTTCACGCCGGCACCGTTTACGCATAGCTCGGGCAAGGAAGTCTGGCCCGATATTCGCGACGGCGCGCGCGACACCTTCCACGGTCTGCGCGACGGGGTTCGACACGCGCTGCGCCGCAAATGAAAATGGCGCTGCCGGCACAAAGGCGCGTCGCATTATCTAGATACTCCCAATCTCCACTGGGGATGCCCCGTCAAACGGCTGGAGCGGCATGGGCCTGCTCCTTCCATCGTTCGACGTTGACGCCCTTCACCAGCAGCCACACCATCAGCGATGCTTCGGCGATGATCCCGAGAAGCTCAACGTAGAGCAGCACATGGTGTACGAACGACGGTGAAAGAACCGTCAGCCATCCCAACCCCGAAAGTGCCATGAGCACGCCCAGAATGCGAGGCAGGAAGGTCGACCTGAAAATCAGGTAGCCGATACTCAGGTTAAATAGGCCGAAAAATACCAGGTAAATGTAGGCGGCCTGACCATACAGCTTGATGAACATCAGCGCGATGGCTTGCAACTGCGCGACCTGAAATACGCTGAGGTACGAACTGCCGTCCAGGATGAAGAACGGGACGGCTTGAAAAACGCTGCCGCAACCCTGAATCGCGCATCCCACCAGGCTAAAGAACGCTGCCAACAAGGCGACGGTCCTGTTCACCCGCTTAAATAGGCCATAGAAGAGAACTGTTACCGCGATGTAGAGCGCAGTCCCAATAAGACCACCGGCCATGCTCAGCCGAAACAATTGCTCGTGTGCCCGGAGGTTGGTTGCCGTTGCGGCCGCGTCGCCAGGTACAATAATTCCGCGAATAAGCAACTCGCTGCCTATGGCCGTCAGAAAGTAGAGCGAGTAAACGACCCCGATGATCCTGGCCCCGGGATGCGGAGAACCTGCTGCAATTCGTTCCGTCATTTTATCGCCTTCGCCAATGCCGCATGATTTGCTTCCTTGCAGCCGATTGTAAGGGCACTCGGCCACAAGCGTATACGAAGACCGGCCGCAAAAGTTCCGGTCTCCCCTGCCGGAGAAAGCCCCCTTTGCCGCTGGCGAGCATCGAAAAGTGAACGGCGATCGCGCTACATTAGCCAGACCGCGTCCACATCCACAATAATCTGCGTGCGCGGAATTTTGCGCACGGCGGCTTCAGCCAGCATGGCGCGCAACAGCGCATTCATCTTTTCGCGGCTCGGGGATTTCAGAATAAAGTGATAGCGGTAATCGCGTTTCAATCGCGTAATCGGCGCCGCCGCGGGGCCAAGCACGCGAATGCCCTCATGGCGCGTCTTCTCGAACCAGCGGCCCAGTTCGCCCGACCAGGCGAGGGCCTCGTCGAGCTTTTCGCTGCGCACGATTACATTGGCGATCGCGCTGTAGGGCGGATAATGCATCCAACTGCGGAATTGCAATTCCTTGTCATAGAAGCCTGCGAAGTCGTGACGCGCGGCAAACTGCACGGCATAGTGATCGGGAAAGTAAGTCTGCAGCACAACCTTGCCGGGGGAGTTGCCGCGGCCTGCTCGTCCCGCTACCTGAGTCAGGAGCTGAAATGTTCTCTCCGCTGCCCGGAAGTCGGGAAGGCCGAGCGCGGTGTCCGCTCCGACGACGCCGACCAAAGTTACTCCGTGCACGTCGTGGCCTTTGGCGATCATCTGCGTACCCACCAGCATGTCGAGTTCGCCTTCGTTGAGCGCGTTCAAGGCGCGCTCGAAATCCTCGCGTCCGCGCACCGTGTCGCGATCGAGGCGGCCGATGCGGGCTTGCGGAAACATTCCGTGCAGCAACTCTTCCAGCTTCTCCGAACCGGTACCGACAAAATAGACATATTCACTTCCACACTCCGCGCATTTCTTAGGCACGGGAGCGACGAATCCGCAGTAGTGGCATTCCATTTTGTGCTCGCGCTTGTGGTGAGTCATGGAGACGGCGCAGTTCTTGCATTGCAGCGCCTGCCCGCATGCCCGGCAGAGAGCCACCGGCGAATATCCCCGACGATTCAGCAGCACCATCACCTGCTCTTTTTTGTCGAGACGCTCGCGGATTTCCGTTGCCAGCTTGCGCGAGATCACCTGCTCCTGGCCAGTTTCCTGGAACTCCTGGCGCATATCGAGAATTTCGACTTCCGGCAACGGACGCTGCTCCACGCGGTCAGGCAGTTCGAGCAGCACATATTTGTGCTTCTTCGCGTTGTAATAGGATTCGAGAGAGGGTGTGGCAGACCCGAGCACCACAACCCCTCCGGCCATCTTCGCGCGCATCACAGCAACATCGCGCGCGTGATAACGGGGCGTCTCCTCCTGCTTGTAGGAAGAATCCTGCTCTTCATCCACGATGAGGAGCGCGAGATCGCCGACAGGAGCGAATACGGCTGAGCGCGTGCCAACCACGACGCGCGCTTCTCCCCGCTTGATGCGATGCCACTGCTCAGCCCGCTCGTCATGGGAGAGGCCGGAATGCAGGATCGCGACTTCGTCACCAAAGACCTGAATCAAGTCAGCAGCCATGGCGGGAGTGAGGCCGATCTCGGGCACCAGCAGGATGGATGAGCGTCCCTGCTCGAGCACCTCGCGCATCGCGGCCAGATAGACGGCTGTCTTGCCGGATCCGGTGACCCCGTGCAGCAGCATGCCGGTAAATTTGCGTGCACCGACGCCTTCAAGAATTTTCGCCAGGGCTTCTTTCTGTGGCCCGCTAAATTCGAATTCGAAAGGCGAGCGGCGCGGCTTGAATTTCGAGACTGTGAAGCCCTGTGGCTCGTCGACGATTTCAATCAGTCCGCGGCGAATTAGCGTGCTGAGCGTGGTGCGGGGAACGTCGAGACCGCGCAGCGCTTCGACCGGGACGCGGCCACCAGCGGCGGCCAGCGCGTCGATTAGGGTGCGCTGGTTGTCGTTGAGCTTCTGAGTTTTCGTCTGGCGACGAGCTTCTGGCGAGCCTGCCATGAGCGAAGTTGAAGGGTCCAGCGGAGGCGAAGCCTCCGCCCGCTCCTCGGCCGCCAATAGCACGGCGACTCTGACTGTCCGCGAGGCGTCCCGAGCCGCCGATACGTCTTCGCGTGCGATCCATTTCTTGCGCACCATGCCAGAAAGCAGGGGCTTCGAGACGCGCGTCGCGACGCGCAGGCT
>JBAQJU010000164.1:0-9425 GCA_049300475.1 Terriglobales bacterium
CAGAAGGACGATAAGAAATAGCGTGTCGACAATTGCATCAGCGATGACGAGAGGACTCATCAATGAGCTTCCAAGGGCTGTAGCGTTGGCCAGCATAGGAAGATTTCCTAAGATCGCTCGCAAAACAAGCAATCCGACCACAGTCATTGCGAGTCGCACAACTCTTTTGCCGAACTCAGGATTGAAAAACGATTGGGTGTGAGTCATGATCTCGGGCCTCCTTGTTGGTGCGACCTCAGTAACAAGAACGCTCAACCGAAGGACTTTCCATACGAGTCACGTAATTTCCCTGCTTCATGCGGAAGAGAATTTCAGTCATGAGAAACTTCGAGTAGGCAATAGGCGAAGCAGCACAACATCCCACGGCATCTCCGCGCCAATAAGTGCGACTAACAAGTAGCCAGAATATGCTTGACAGGGTAGTCTTCCAAGACCAAACTGTGGGGATTGACGTAGTTCTGGCCTCCATCCGGTTCTTTCTGAGCGCGTCATAAAGCGATGAACTCCAGCAAGTTGCGCACAGGAACCCCGCTAGGGGACTAACAAGCGTATTCGGCAATACTCTGAATAAAAGACTCTGGCAGCTGGTTCGATCCGAATTCATTTTTTTCACGCCCAGCTTTATGGAATTGCGAGGTTTCATCCGTTTATGTCAATGGGAGTTCAGGCGCGAGCGGAAGTAGGGGATGAAGAACTCGTTCGCCGCTTTATGGAAACCCATGACACTGACTGTTTTGCGGAGTTATTTGCGCGGCATCGAAAACGGATCTACTTCGCCTGCTGGGCATTTTTCGAAAACGCGAGCCGGGCCGAGGATGCCACACAAGAGACTTTTCTCCGCGCCTATCAAAACCTGCACCGTTTTCGCGAGGGAAATTTCTGCGCCTGGCTCCAGCGGATTGCGAAAAATGTCTGTATCGATGTGTGGCGCAAACAGCGGCCTGAGGTGGGTGTGGAGGAGTCGCAGATGGAAACGCTGCCGGATGGAGGAGGGGTTGAAGAGAGGGCCGACTTGCGCATCGCTGCTGAAAGGATGCGAAAAGAAATGGAAGCCCTTACTGCGGAACAGCGCAGGTGCCTTGAGATGGCAATCGAAGGCTATTCCTACGAGGAGACGGCAAGCCGCACGGGGCTGTCGGTCAAAGCCGTAAAGTCGCACATCCAGAATGGCCGGCGAATGTTGTGGTTGAAAATGCAAGGAATGTTGTCCCAACTGAGATGACAAGCTGGAACGAAGATAATTTCCTGGAGAGGCTAATGCCTCGACCGCGGCGAGAAAACGGCGTGCAAATGGAGCCTTGTCCGGATTCGGAGTTGTTGTCTGCTTTCACCGAACAACAGGTGTCCCCGTTCCTGCGGGACGCCATTGCGGCACACCTTGCACAGTGCCCGAAATGCCAGGATATTTACGAACGTCTCAGACAATTCGCTAAGGGGACTATTCCTGGGCAGGATGCGGAATGGATCAATGCGGAGAAACGCCTCGACAATTGGATGCTTGGCATCCTGCGTGCGCGGGCCGACGAGACTCGCTCAGAGTCAAAGGTTGAACCTTCGACTCCGGTTCTGCGATGGAAGGGCATCACAAAAGCGGCTCTTTCCTGGAAGATAAGCTGGGCGGTGGGAGCGGTTGCTGTACTCGCTTTTGGGGTGGCTGGTGTCCTATTAACCAGCCACCGTGGGATCCCAGTTCCTTATCAGATCGCCAGGGCAGACAAAGTTCCCATGAGTGTGCCATCGCCACAGCAGAATACGGCCCAAACAAATAACTCTGCAAACGGAAGCCCTAACGTCTCAATGCCAGCGCAGGAACCGCACTCGGAGATCAGGAACAATGCACCTTTGCAAAAGTCGCCCCTCGGGAAATTGGGAATACCACAAGCTGCGCCGCCACCGCAGTCTTCCGCGACAAACGGTAAGGGCAAAGACCAGGATGCACAAATCTACAGTCTTCCGCCCGCTAACTTGAAATCATCACCTGAACGTGCGCCTGTGCTGACAGCATTGCCGACTTTCCTATCTGGCGAAGCCCAGAACCGCTCCTCGTCAGCGCCAAAGGTTAGTACTTCTGCTGTCGGAGCAGTTGCGAGCCTTTCCACTTCTCTCCAGCTCAAAGCGGGGACGTACCTGTGGATTCGGCTGAACCGCTCTCTACCGGAAGACGGCATCTTTACGTTCCAGGGAAGCCTTATGCCGCCTGTTGAGCGATCTGGAACAGTTCCGCTGAGGCCAGGAACCGGAATCAAGGGATCAGGAACGGTGAGGGATGGTGATATCGCAAACATCCTGGTGACGGAGCTTGTCATTCAGGGAGTGCATTACAAACTGCAGGGCGTGGCGGGAGGAACGAGTAAAGATGCTGCCGGAAGCGGATGGGCTGTGCCGTTTTACCAGGGGCATGAACTGGAAATGCAGCTTACGACGGCTTCAGTTTACGAGAGACTCTCTGGCGGGCCCGGATCAACCCATGACCTTGGCATATCAGTCAGAACCCGCTTCCCCAACAACAGGGGGCCAAACGCCGCTCGAAACGCCCCGGCGAAAGCGCAAGCCGCACCGGCACCCCCTAAGAACTAGAAACTTTCTCGATGGTGCGGAGCCTTATGGAATTTTCAAGCTGGCCACGTTTTTGCTAGTGAAGTCCACAAACAGTTCAAATCTGTCGGGGAGGACGCGATGAATTTCATTCAGACAAGTGAAAAACTGCTTAGGAAGTCGGTTCTGCTTCTGCTTGTGATGGTAATGCCGGCTGTCGGCTGGGCCGGTCAGGACAGCAAGAAGGCGAGTGTCGCACCCAAGCCTAGCGCTCAGGCTCTGCACGGAAATGTGCCTGCACAACGTCCTTCTGCAACGACACGGCCGAGCGCAACCACTCCGAGGCCGAGCGCCCCCGTTCCGCACGGAAGTGTGCCTGCACAACATCCTTCTGCAACGCGACGGCCGAGCGCAACCACTCCGAGGCCGAGTGCTTCGGCCCCGCGCGGAAATGTGCCGACACAACGTCCCTCTGCAACGACACGCCCGAGTGCACCCGCTCCGAGGCCACCGGTGAAGCCGGTCAGCCGGCCCGTAAGTCCTCCACCATCAAAGAACGAGTTCAAGCCGCCTGCCGATGCCAAGCGAACGGATGGTCCCAACGGTGGCAGCAAGTACACAACCAAGAATGGCACCGAATTTGAAACAGACAAGAGTGGTCGCGTGTCGGGTTATAAACGCGGCGAGACGCGCGCGAACTTCCGCACTGATGGACGTGTCAGCTCGATCCACACCAAGGCGATGGACATAAACCATGGTGTGCGCGGCGGTCGAACCGTGCTGACTCGGCTTCCGGACGGAGGCCGCGTGGTTGGCTTTGGACACGGGCGCGGCTTCATTGAGCACCCATTTAACCGTGGTGGCCGAAGCTTTATCCGGCGAACATATTGGGGACCGCACGGTGCCTACGCCAGGGTCTACGGTCGCTACCTCTGGCATGGTGCTTACTACGGATATTATGTGCATCCATTCTTCTATGCGCCGGCATTCTATCAGTGGGCCTACAATCCTTGGGCTGCACCGGTTTACTGGGGCGTAGGGGTGTGGGGCTGGGGGCCATGGTACGGCTCCTACGGCGGTTATCTCGCGCCTAATCTCTCCTATCCTTCGCCAGCGTATTGGCTTACGGACTACCTGATCGCTGCCAGTTTGCAGGCCGCTTACGCCGACGAAATCCCGGTTGGAGGGCCGGAAGTCGTCGTTCCCGGGAATCAAGCCTGGACCGACACCGGAACGTTTGTCAACGCCGATGAAGAAATCGCTATTACTGCCTCTGGCGGCGTAAGCATGGGCGCAGGCTGGGCGCCATACCCTCCCGCTGGTGGACCGCAGACTTGCAGCGGCGGCGGATTTCCTGCACCGCAGTTTCAGTGCTGGTCACTGATCGGCCGCGTTGGCGATGGGCCGATCTTCTATGTTGGAGACGGAACCAGGCTTCACGCTCCGAGTTCTGGGGAACTCCTGCTGGGTGTCAACGACAACATTCTCGGGGACAACACCGGGAACTGGGTCGCCAACATCGTTGCACCTACGGCAGCGGCTGTATCCGCCCAGGTCGAGGATGCGCCGCTGGCGTTCGTACCGATTTTTGCCGACGGGACGAAAGATCTCGGCCCCGGATTTTCAAAAGCAGGAGACGCCCATTTTGCTGATGATCGCATCTTTCTCCATTCGGGTGCGACTGTCAGTTTTTCCTTCAGCGTTCCTATGGGCCAAGTGCGGACGGTCGCCTATGGTATTCCAACAGGTGGCCACGTTAACAATGCCCCAGCCGAGATCTCCGTGAACGGCGTAACGGTGGGGACACTCAGCCAACATTTGGGCGGATTGGGAAGTACCACTCCGATGCAACTCCCGCTCTGGCGTAAGAAGTTTGATCCGGGCGATTACGTTCTAACGATTAGATCCGGCGGCAACGCGGTGAACGTCTATGGTTTATGGTTGAGTCAGTCCTCTGGCAGATCTGAGATGGCTGTCAGCGCACCAATTCCTGGCGAGACCACGGCTATTAACCCCTTAACGAAGAAGTTGATTGCCGAGGAGGTTCAGCGACAGTTGGAAGCCGAGCATGCCGCTGCCTCTGATCCTCAGCAAATGGGCGCCGAGCCCACCACCACTCCCGGTGCCTTGGATCCCAAGGAAAGTGTCTTCGTGGTTTCCATGGGGCTGAACGAAACTGCCAACGGCCAGGAATGCGGAGTGAGCGCGGGCGATATCATAACTCGTCTCTCGGATACGCCGGATGCGAACCAAAACGTCACTGTGCGTGTCCTCAGCAGTAAGAGCGCGGACTGTAGTGTTGGTGCGGAATTCGCAGTCGCAGTTAGGGATCTGCAAGAGATGTACAACCATTTTCAGGAGCAGCTCGATGCGGGCATGGGTGAACTGAAGAAGAATCAGGGCAAAAACGGAATGCCGACAGCTCGTGGAGCAAACGTTGCTCCGACAAACGTCGCGGACGGCCAGACGCAGCCCGACGGGGATGCCGAGGCTCTGTTGCAGCAACAAGAGACGCAGGCGAATCAAACCGAGCAGCAAGTTACGGGAGAACTCACGACGGCCAGAGTGCAGTCCACGAATGAGTCCAATATCGATGCTAATTTCGCAGGCCGTCATCTTGTCTCCGTGAGTGATCCACTCCCCAGTGGCAGTGCGATCCATAGTGTCGATTTCCTCAATTTTGATTACCCTTCGGATTGCTGGGAACAATTCGACGGATTCCCTAGGAGCATCCATGTGTCAGAGGGAGAATGGAAGAAGGAAGACGTAGGGGTTTTTGGGGTAGCCAAACCTGCTTCTAAGTGGATGATAAGCTATGGCGACCTTAGAGGCGACGGCAAAGAGGGAGCTGTAGTTGTGACAAGCTGCCAGGGTCCCGTGAACTTTGACTACGAAGAAATATTTGTGTTTGCCCTATCATCCGGCGTTCTCAAAGTTCTGGCGAGGCTTGCGCCTTCCGATTGGGGGCCCGGAACTCGAATATACGAGGTCCATGTTGCTAAACAACAACTCATTGTCCAATTTCTAACAGGAGGGGCCCGCTGTTGCCCGGATACGCTGGTAACGACGCGATTCCGGTGGAACGGTAACCACTTTGCCCGCACCGGATCGGATCGCAAGCCCTACAATGTTTCGTAGCGCTCTCAAACCCGATTCGCTTCGAAGAGCCGATTGCCGCGGCAGGAAGACAGTTGGGGTAATCTAAGATCCGTCCACTCGTAGAATAGCGTCGCTCTTTGGGCCTTCTGCTAGCAGCATTCTGTTAATGGTCCGTGTCCACGGGGTTCCCGGTGCGCAGGCGGCGAAAACTGCCGGCCTGATGCTGCGTCGGATCGAGGGTGGCTTCAAAGAATGATCTAATAACTGCTAGATGGGCATGCAGATCGACGTCAATCCGACTCGAAGATCGGCTCACCGCGGATTTCGCGAGCCGGTCTTCGCGTTGGCCATCGCTCTCATTTTCATCTCGTCCTGGTCATTCGGCTTCGCGCAAGTTCCACCATCCAACTCAGATAGGGCGAACGTCCGCATCAGTGTTCTTGGCCTTTTTCATCCGCGCCAACTCACGATCAGTCCGCCTCAGGGGCACGCGCTCGTTGTGCGTGCTGGCGAGGAACGCATCGTGTTGGAGAACAGTTCCGGCGTGCACACTGTAAGCGTCCTGCTCAAAGGAAGCGAGATAGTTCTGCAATCGGGAACGCGGACTGTGCGCGCACACAGTCTAACGATCGCGGGACGCAAGAATGAGCCCGTAGATTTTGTTCTCGCCGTTCCAGGCAAGATCACACGCCACTACCGCGGCACACTCGAGATTAGGCAATCCGCCGGGCATCTGCTCGCCATCGTGACCATGGACCGAGAGGTCGCCGTCGCCTCCATCGTGGCCGCCGAGAACACGGCCGAAACACCGTTCGAGGCACTTAAAGCGCAAGCGGTCGCCTCTCGCTCGTACCTTGTCTCCAGCCACGGACGCCATTACGATTTCGATTTCTGCGACACTACCCATTGTCAGTTCCTGCGTGAGCCTCCTGCACCAGGCACAGCCGCCGCGAATGCCGCCGAAGCTACGCGCGATATGGTTCTCGCCCACAACTCCGTACCGTTCGCTGCTATGTACACGCGGAGTTGCTCGGGACGCACGCACACGCCAGCGGAATTAGCTCTCCCCGAGGCCGCGTATCCTTATTATGCTGTCGAGTGCAAGCATTGCCGCGAGCATCCAGTTCGCTGGTCGAGTCGCATCTCCGCCGAAGATGCGAAAGGGCTCCGCAGTTCCAACGAACCCGCTCGCCTCCGCGCTGCACGCCGGTTCGGCTGGAACACGATTCCCAGCAACGATTTCATCGTGAAAAAACAAAACGGTCAGATACTGGTGGAAGCGATCGGACAAGGTCACGGCATTGGTTTATGCCAGTCGGGAGCGCAAGCGATGGCCGCCGACGGCCCAACACGCCCCTGCCGAAGAGCCCTTTCGCATGGCTTCGTAGTTGCGCCTAGGTTGCGTGTTTTGCCACAATTTGCTGCGATTTTCCGGGTTAAGGCCTGCATCTACTGTGTTTTCAGCACGCCTTTTGGGACTCATAATCCGTAGGTCGTAGGTTCGAGTCCTACCGCCGCCACCATTCTAAAGTACGCATAAACACTAGCTATCACCTTCGTGCCCTTGTTTTCGGCTTAATTTTGGCTTAGGGTGTGCCCATGAGCATACCCGTTATCACGATTCTGGTCCGTCACTCCAAGGGATGTAAGTACGCCGGGGATGAATTTTGCAAGCGGTGCAACTGCCGGAAGGCACTTCGATGGAGCCGGGGCGGTGAGCAGTTCCGCAAGTCAGCCGGTACGCGGTCATGGGCTGAGGCCGAAAAAGCGAAGGACCGCCTGGAGGCCGAGCTAACCGGGGCACCGTTGCCCTCGTCCCTCAAGGTCAAGCTGTCCGTAGCGGACGCCGTTGACACCTTCATGGCGGCCAAGCGCAATGACGGCTTGGAACCTCCCACACTCCAGAAACTCGCCAAGGTCACCGCTCGGATTCTCAGCTTTTGCAACGCGGAGGGAGTGTACGCCCTTGAATCAGTGAACCTGACCCACGTCTCAACGTGGCCGTGGGGCCGCTACTTCAAGACAACGCACTCGCTCACGATCAATCAGCAGAGGGTCAAGAGCTTCTTTCGCTACTTCCACAACGCGGGTGTTCTGACGCACAACCCCGCCGCCTCATGGAAAACGGTCAAGGGGAAGACCGCGCAAATCTCTGGTTTTGAGCCGGACGAGTTTGAGCACGTCATCGCAACAGCGAAAACCAATCAGAGGTTGACCGCACTTGTCCTTGTGATGCGTTATGCGGGGCTTGCCATCATTGACGCCGCAACGCTGGAGCGGTCCAACATACGGGAGGAGAATGGGAACTATCGCATTTACCTCCCTTCCAGACAGAAGACCTCAAAACGCCACACGCTCCAGGCTATTGATAACGCCATTCCATCGAAGGTAGCCAAGGAATTGCTAACCGTGTTGAACGGCAACCCGCGCTATGTGTTTTGGCACGGGGGAAAGAGTGGCGAGGGCACGGACCAAGAGAAGCGCGAGGCGGTGAAGCACTGGCAAAAAAAGATTCGCGCCCTGCTAGATGATGCCGGATTCCCGAAGGCCACAAGCCACAAGTTTAGGCACACGCTGGCTATCGAGATGATACGGGCCGGGGGCAGCTTTGAAGACGTGGCCGCCGCCCTCGGTAACACGGTTGGAGTGGTAGCCAAATTCTATTCTCACGAATGGGGGAAGGTCAGACAGTACCGCACGGACGCCGCGATTAAAGCCACGTGGAATACGTAAAAGCCGCCCGGAGCGTCTCCGCTCACACGGGCGGCCTCTGTACCCCTCACCCGAATCATACGCGCATCATCCGCGCCACGGGTACACCCTGCCGCCGTGACGTGTTAAGTGCATTTATCCCGTGGACGCGCTAAGGGGCGTAGTAGCCCATTCGGGCCATTTGCATAAGTCCCAGCTCAAGTGATATACTTGCTTTTGACATGAGAAGCTACGAACAGGATTATGAGGCGACGATGGCGGAACTAGACGCGCTCTACCGCAAGATTGATTCCTTGGAACAGCGCAAGGGTGCTCTTGAAATACTGTTGAGAGACGCATACCCGCATAAGGGAAGACACGTCATTGATGAGAACACTAGCGCGGCACAGGCGATTGTGAACGTATTGCAACCCCGAATGACCGAGCGGGTCAAGGGGCTATTGATGGCATCTAGCGTGCCCCTCACAAGCGGGGATATACACGAACAGCTAAAACCGTTGGGCCTTGTCCTTGAAGCGAAGTCTAATCCGTGGGCGTTAATCCACGGCATTTGTAGGCGGCTTGTGGATCAGCAATTCGCCCGAGAGGTGGACAAGGACGGGCGTAAGGCTTGGATACGGGCCAAGTAAATTTTTTTGTGCTCGGACTTGACTTTTAACTTATACAATATATTATACAAGAAGAGGTTAAATATGGATGCAACTCAGCAACTCGCATGGGATTCCGAGATTTGCTCAGCAATTCTACTCAACCCGGTAACGCAGGACTTCGCCTTTATTGCGTTGCCGTCTTCGCCGGAAGCACTCTCCGGCCCATCTGGGTGCGGACTATGTTTTGTCGGCGTGATTGCGCTTAGGGACGAGCGCGTGACCCTCGCCTTGGATGACCCCGCACACGTGTCGTTTGAAACGGCTAAGCGAATCAGCGTTGAATTTACGCGGCGGCTAATTGTCCTTGCGGCGGACCCACTGGAGCGGCTCTATCAACTCCCGGACACGCGGGGGTAACGATCTTGGCCCCGCTGGAGTATCAGCGCGTCAATGGGCGGTTGACTAGATTCCGCCGCCCTAAGTTTTTCC
>JBAQJU010000165.1:0-3927 GCA_049300475.1 Terriglobales bacterium
CCGATAGTCCCACGCCAGCGGGGGATACGGCAGCTCCGTCTCCGGATCAACCGGCAGCGACGAATACGCCACCCGCCGCCAATGAGTTGAAACCGAACGTAACCGATCCCAACGAACTGAAGCCCAACGTAGAGTCGGCCGAACCTAACGCGCTGCCTCCGCTGGAGCAAAACAATCAACTCGAGAATGGAAGCGGCACGCCCAGCGCCACCGCATCGAATTCATCGCAAAAAGAGGAGATGGCGGACATTTCCTCCAGCAAAAAGAAAAAGAAGAAGGGATTGAAAAAGCTGAACCCGTTCTAGTGTCCCTACCGCTTTTGACCAAAGAATGGCGTTTCTGGAGTACATGGACCTCGGTGCACGTCGCAACCGGACATGAGCTTACGAATCGTTGACTTAGCGTAGAGGACAAGATAGTTTCGCGTTATCTCTCCTTTTTCTTGGTGGCGAAGGACGACGCTTGGCGCGAAAAATACTGCTGGCCGATGATAGTGTGACCGCCCAAAATATGGGCCGGAAGATCCTGGCCGATGCCGGGTATGACGTTCTTACCGTTAATAACGGGTCCGCCGCCCTCAAGCGGATTGCCGAATCCAAACCAGACCTCATTATTTTGGACGTTTACATGCCCGGATACAGCGGGCTGGAAGTCTGCCAGCGTCTGAAGGATTCCTCCGAGACAGCCCACATTCCGGTACTTCTGTCGGTGGGCAAGCTGGAGCCTTTCAAGCCCCAGGAAGCGCGTCGGGTACGGGCCGATGCCCATATCGTGAAGCCCTTTGAAGCCAGCGAATTGCTGGCCGCGCTGGGCCACCTGGAAACGTGCATTGTTCCCCCGGCCCACCGGCCAGGATTCTGTGCTCCAATTTCGAATGCGGCAGACGAAAACAAGGAAGAGTCCTGCAAAGACAAGGGCAAAGACAAAGAGGAACCAGCGAACACCGACAACGATAATGGACGGAAAAGCGGCGTTCGTTCTGCTTCCGCGAAAAAGAAAAAAGAAGAACCGGAACCGCCGACGGACGACGGGGTGGCCACCTTCCGGGATTTCCGGAAGGCCGGAGGCCAACCGGTTGCTGATTCTGCTCTCGAAATGCCGCAGGACATCACGAAGGAAGAGATGGATGCGCTGAGCGCGGTGGCCGCCCGATTGGACGAATCGATCCCGGCGCCGCATAGTAGCCCGTCCCCCAAGGAAGAAGCCGCTGCGCTCTCGAAGTCGCCGAGCAGTCAGAGTACGAGTGCCAACTTGGAGCCGTTGCAGAATCATGCGCCACTCTCTGAGATGACGCGCGGTATCACGAAGGAAGAGTTGGACGCGCTAAGCGCGGTTGCCGCGAGACTCAGCGACTCGAATCTCGGGACCAAGCGGATCGCATCGACTGCGGAAGAAGCAACTCCGCCCGAGGCCGCCGGTCTTGCCGCCCAAACCGCCCAATCGGTTGGGAACCTGGAACAGCCGCAGATGCCAGTGGTCGCTCCCAGTTTGGGCATGACCGAAGAGACGGTTGATACTCTCGCAACCGCGTGGAACGAAGTCGAGGGTCCGAACGGGCAGGTAGAAGCCGCCCCTGAAATCTCAACGGCTGGAGAGCAGGGTAGCCAGGTCGAATCGCTGGGCGAATCTACCCGCGAAGTCCCGGTGTCCAATGCCGTGAATGCCGGACAATTTGCAGACGAACCAGCACCCATTGATCGGAACGATGAGCCGATGTTTGCTTCTGCAGTGGCGGACACTCCCGCGCCGAGTGATGAGGAGGTGGCCGCAGCGCTGAGCTTGCTGACTCCTGCAAATGGACACTCAGCGATGTCCTCCGACGGAATGTCTCTGGCGACTGGCCCCGCAGATGGCCCGCATTGGACGGCTGAGACGGTGGGATTGACTCCGGAAGAAGCGGGTATGTCGCTGGAGGCGGAAATGTTTCGCACATTCGCCGGAGATCCCGTGGCTGGAGATCCCGTGGAAGATGTCGAATCTGCGGCCCCCGTGGACGAGGCTTCGCCCACTACACCTGCGGCGGAGAGCGCGCCGGCGATTGCAGCGCAGCCCGTCGAACTTGCCTCGGAGGAGACTCCGAAAGCGATGGCGGCGGCCGCAGCGGCCGCAGAGAGCTTATCGGCCGGGTCGGAAGAGAGCGACATTGCCAACATCGTAGATAGAGTGTTGGCCGATCTTCGCCCGAAGATCGTGGAAGAGATTGCGAAGAAACTTGGGAAAAAGTAGGTTCGGTTCCCGGTTCCCCGTTGTAATAGTTTGGACACGGCCCTTCGGACACGGCTGCCAAATCTCAACCTGTCGGACACCTCGTGAGATTCCGAGCTGGATTTCCAACTTCCGCTTTGCCGACAACACACCCAGAATCCTCCATCCTCGTCTCACGTACTATGTTGGGGGAGCTATAATTACGCCCACGAATGGCGCTGCTCGCCGGTACAAAACTCGGCCCGTACGAAATCCAATTGCCGCTTGGAGCGGGCGGAATGGGAGAGGTGTATCGTGCCCGGGATGCTCGTCTGGGCCGCGATGTTGCTCTAAAGATTCTCCATTCTGAAGTGGCTGGTGATCCGGACCGCCGAGCGCGTTTCGAACGCGAGGCGCGGACTGTGGCTGCACTGAATCATCCCAACATTGTAGCGCTCTACGAGGTAGGCAACGCCGAGGGTGTGGAATACACAATCAGCGAACTGGTGGACGGCGAATCGCTTCGGGCACGGATGCTGCAAAGTGGCATGCGAGTGCGGGAGGCGGTCGAACTGGCTACTCAAATTGCCGAAGGGATCGCCGCGGCACATGCGTCGGGCATTGTGCATCGCGACTTGAAGCCGGAAAACGTAATGGTGACGCGCGACGGACGGGTGAAAATCCTCGACTTTGGATTGGCTCGCACCATGCCCGCGGCGGCTGACAGTGGATTCAGTAAAGGCTCTAACGCCGAAACCATGGCCCAGGCAACCCTGGACTATCGGACCGTCCCTGGAATGATTATGGGAACCGCGGCATACATGAGTCCCGAGCAGGCGCGTGGACTGGAAGCGGACTATCGCTCTGACCAGTTTTCTTTCGGGCTGGTTGTATATGAGATGCTTAGCGGCAAGCATGGATTCGCCAAGGGCTCGGCGGTTGAAACCATGGCGGCAATCGTGCGCGATGAGCCAGAGCCGTTGGATAAAAGAGTTCCAGCGCCGCTCAAGTGGGTGGTGGAACGCTGCCTGGAGAAGGACCCCGCCCGTCGTTACGATTCGTCTCGCGATTTGTACCAGCAACTGCGCACGCTACGCGATCATTTTTCTGAGGCGTTTACTAGCGGCGCTGCGGATGGACTCTCGCTGGAAGCGGCGCCGGCTCGAGAGGAGGCTAAACAAAAGGGCTTCAATCTGGCGTGGGCTGGCGTGGCGGCACTGGCGGCGCTGCTGGCCGGTGCATGCGCGTGGTGGGCGCATCCGGCGGGCGTGCGGCTCTCCGATTACAAGTACACCCCTTTCGCGATGAATGCCAGCTATCCCTTGTGGTCGCCGGATGGAAAAATGGCGGCATACTCCGGAACGATGGGCGACGACCAACAGCTTTTCTTACGTACGCTGGACTCGCCAACGCCGCGTGAATTGACGCAAGCTGCCGGCAGCACTCAGCCGCTCGGCTGGTCGCCCGATTCCTCGCACATCCTTTACCTGCAGACGGGTACGAAGGGAGATGCGGCCAGGATATTTTCCATCGCTACGGTAGGAGGAGAGCCGGATCTGCTGTGGACACTACCGCCGGGCATTTGGGTCCAGGACGTAGAGGGCGCGAACACTTTGGCTTTGTCGCCGGATGGAAAGGCTGGAGTGGTTCTTTGCCAAGGCAAAGACAATCTCTACGACCTTTACATTTCCGATCCTATCGGATCGCCGCTCCACCGCTACCCATCGTCGCAAGTGGCTTCGC
>JBAQJU010000166.1:0-20741 GCA_049300475.1 Terriglobales bacterium
CGTCTATCGTGGAGACCAGCTCCTGGTCGCGCTGCCCCTGCCGCTCGAAGAATATGCCGACCGCCGCCCTGCGTCACGGACCACGGCGCAGAAAAGAAAAACCCCCACACCGCGTATCTACAATCTCTCCGGCCGCCCCGCTTTCGCGGCCGTTACTTAATCGACGGGGGGTGACAGAGTCTCGTCGCACTTAATACGACATTTTCTCGTTGCAACAACACCAAGTGCAGGGTTTGCAGAGAGATAGACCAACCAAGAAAACTTTAGAAACGAAAGGGAGTGTAGGGGCCAGGAATAAAACCATGCTCCGTAATGACACTCCGGTGCCCGGACTACGGCCTTTGGAAACCTTTTCCCAGCGCGGGAAGCGTTCCAGAATGGAACTCGTAAGGAGTTCAGGTAATTCTATGTCTACTACGTTTGGCGCCTCCCTTGCCTGTTTCCTCGCCCACTCCGGTGGCACAGGAGCGGTAATCCAGCGAGCCTCAACGCTTCCAGAGCCCGAGCTACTGATTCTGCTGGGGGGGGGACTAATCGTGCTGGCGAGCCTGGTTCGGCGGCTTTATCCGCTGGGGGGCGCGGCGGCTCCCAAGAGCATGCAGGTAATTCTCTGGATCTCTCCAGAGGAGGTTGCGGAACATCTTTCTGCGGTCGATGGAGACTGATGAATCGAGATGTCTGGCAGGCTGCGGAAAAAGTCGTTCCGCACGCGAATTGCGGCCCCCAGGCGCTTGTATGTTCGGTTTGTGGTAAAGAGGCATGGGGCGCAAGGCACCATGTTCCGGGGAAGGCTGATCAGGCGCGAGGCCCGTGTTGGCACACGGAAGCCTGGGCTTTAGATAGGCCCCCCGCCCTCTTCTCCAAGGTCGAGGAGAATCGGAGGCGTCGTTTGCACGACAGCCTGCATAGACAAGCTCTACCGGAGACGATGCAGGGTCGGGGAGCCGGAACCAGCCTAGTCCCAGGAGAGAGTCATGCACAACCCCGATGCTTGTGGTCTGGACGTGAGCGCCAAAGAGTTGGTGGTGATACTCGTGCCCTTCCCTTTCTTGCGCCCTGCTGGTTGAGACTTCTCGCAACAGCCGGCGGGGCGCCGCGCTACGATTTCAGAATCGAATGACATCGATTTCGGCACTATAGTTGGGGACACTCCCCCAACCCAGAACTCCGTTTCCACGGTTGATGGCGGTCGTTACGTTGAACGTGAAGGGCTCGGCGGCGCTGCCGTTGCGATAGCCGGCGCCTACGATGCCGACGGGCGCAGGAAAGAAGCCGTTTTTTCCAGGCGCTCCCTCGGGCTCGACATCTAGAATCTGCAGGAATAGATCGTCGCCCCAAAACGCCAGCTCTGCAGGGCCGCCGCCGTTCGGTACTCGCGCGATATTTCCCGCAAACACATACATCCCCGGGCTGGTGCTGGTGAGAACGTTCACGTAGTACGGCCACTTCACGTTCGTATAGTTGAGGAGGTTTGTCTCGTAATCCGTGAGTCGACCAGTGCCGGTGGACGGCGTTCCGAAATGGACAGCATAAATATAGACCGGTTCATTAATTCCGCCGCCCGAAAACGTTATCTCCGTGCCCCCGAGAACATGGATGGGCAACGTGTAACCGTTATTCGAGGGTCCGCCACTCACGGATTGGGGGCCCTGGAAATCAGTCCAGCCGAGGGTCCACGATGTGGATGCCGAGACGGCTATCAGGTAGTCGCCGGTGGCGGCGGGGGTGAGCAGTGTGCCGTCAAATGCTTTGAGGAAGTGGCGGGCGATCGGTTCCGTAATTCCGCCTTGGCCTTGGGGGCCAGTAGTCCAGAACCCGAAGCCGGTGACGAACAGTTCATAGGTCCCGGGATAAGCTCCATCTGTTTCGATGGTGGGAGTGGTGCCGGCATGGTTGCGAATGGGATTGCATGAGTTCACGGGCCCGGACGGAGCGGAGAACATAAAGCTTTGCGGCAGGGCGTTCTCGTCGGTCCAGCGCAGGACGGCGGACATGCTGTTTTCAGACCCGGGCTGGTCGAGATAGACACATACCAGATAATTTGCGGTGGCGCCTGGTGCAGAGATAAATGGGGTCGCTGATAACAAGGAAGTTTGATTGAGGAAATCCTTGCGGATTTCAGTGATGGCGGCGCTCGCCGTGATGGCGAATAAAACGAGCAGCATAAGTACCGTGAAGAGTTGTTTCATGGCTTGCCTCCCGGGAGCTGAATTAACAACTTGTGATCTTGCATCTCGAGGAAACCAGCGCTTGAGGGCGGCTCTTCTCGGGAGGGCGTCGCTTCCGGAATGACAAGTGGCAAGGTTTCCGAATCCGGCGGCGAGGCTCTTTGTAAACCGAAGTGCTCCGCGCGCCTTGGCGACCTGGTCAAACTGCGCCGGACTGGTTGCTCTGGAGTTGCTGTGATCGGAACCACGCTCTCCAACTCAAACTGCGCGATCGAACCGCCGGCCGTTACCGTGATATAGGCGTCGCACGGGCTCAGGCTGCCGACTGTAGGAATGATCGAAGCGAGACCGTTCTGGTCGGTCGCGACCTGCGTTTGCGACGTTCCGAGAATGATAGGCATTCCGTTCCCGGCCTGATCGGGGTTTCGTTCGAGCGTGGTCACAAAGGTGACAGCCGTTCCCATCAGAGGATTAGCGGCAGTGGAACCATCCGTTACGCGCATGATCAGGGGCTGAAAGGGCTGGCCGGTTGGCGCAACCTGTGCCGTGCCGCCTACGGGCTCGAGCTTCCACATCGAGGCGGGCGTGGCGAACAATGTAAAGGTCTGGCACGGACTGTTCGCCGGGGCGACGCACGCGCTGACCTGCACCATCGTCGCCAAATTTGTGAGCTGCGCCGTAACCGTAGCGAGTCCCGCGTTGTTGGTGGTCGCAGTAGCGGAGGTAAGCGAAGCTGTGCCTTGGGTGATTGTGTAATTAATCGGAACATTTGCCTTTGGCACGCCCATGTCAAGCGCTTCCACTGTGAGTGGAACGGTGGTGGTTGCTCCCTGCGCAAGCCAGCGGGTGGGTGCTAGGGCGGCGAGGTCAAGAATGGACTCAGTTTCCACCAGAGTTGCCTGCTGCTTCTGGGCGGGCGAATAGGAGGCCGGCGCTAGAGCGGCGGTTATTGTGCTTTGTCCGAGAGCGATGGGTGTCAGCCAGGTGGAAGTTTCTCCGGACTCATCCGTAAGAACGGAACAGGAGGAGTTTCCGCTGCATGCCGAGAGTTGGACACCGTTGGTCGCGCTCCAGGCCAGGGTCGCTCCGTTCACTGGCGTCAAGCCATCGGAGGCGGTCGCGCGCACGCGGATTGGATAGGCCGCCTGTGCGCCCACGGGAGTCGACGTCTCGGTGCCTTGCACGAGCAGCAAAATGTCGGTGGCTGCGGCGCCGTAGGTTAGTGCGCTGAGCATTTGAGAAAACGATCCGTTTGCCGGATCCGTGACTTGAATCGTCGCCAGTCCGTCCTGGGCGGCGGCCGGCAGTGAGACCTGCATCTGCGTGGCCCCCCACTGCGAAAGAACGACGCCGCTGCTCGCGCCGGCTCCAGTGGTGACCTGAAGTCCCTCGTTGAAGCCGATGCCCTGAAGGGTGGTGACACCTCCAGCCAGACTGAGGCGCGCTGGCGTCACCGTGTCGGAATAGAGGACGCTGGCCTGGTACGAATAGTCGGGACGGCCATCGCCGCGGTAGTCAGCTATCCCCATACGGTAAGCTTCGGAGGAATTGAATTGTGCATCGAGACGGGTCGTGCCAAAGGTCAGCGAGTTAAAGGCTGACGGGGTCGAGGCGGGCGCAGGACTCTGGCTCTGGTCGCTCAGTTCCCAGATTCCGATGATGGGCAGGAGCTTCGATTCGGTCGGATTTCCTGCCTCGTCGAGAGCGGTTACGGCTACCGAGGCTGTGCGATTTGCTTGCGCCGTGAATTCAAACCAATCGGTCGCTCCATAACCCGACAGCCACGATCCCCATCCCCCGCCCAAGGGGAGCACAGCGGGAGTCGTGTAGGTCGAGCCGGTGCCCGGATGCGACTGCGCAATTTCACTCTCGAGCATCAGGATGTCGCGTTCGACATTCGAGCCGCTCGTCACAGTCACGACGACTGGGGCAAAAGTTCCAGAGGGGACGACCTGGGTTGGCCCGTAGGGTTCGACGCCCCACGACCAATTCGGGTCGATGGCCTCTACGCTTAACTGATACTCGGCGATCGTCTGGCCCGTTGGAATCGTGAGTTGACCAAGGTCAAAGAACCCTTCGAGCGAAGTGTCGTTTGAGCCAAAACGATCAAAGCGCAGGCCGTTCGCGTCCACATCGCCAGTGATGATGTTGCCGGCATTGCCAACAAATTCGAATCCGGAGACCGACGTGACTACATATTGCCGGGACGGCTGGCCCGAGACCATGAGGCGGGCCACCACGTTGACGCCTTGCATTTGCTGCGTGGCATTGCCGGAGCTGTCAGTGAAGTAGAGGTTGCCCCATATCCGGCCCGCCGGTTGCGGGTTGCCCCCCGCCTCCGGATAAAGGCGCGCGAGAGCGGTAACGTCGTCCATGTTAGGGACGGCGGGGTTCGGATAGCAGACGGTGATTGGAGCGCAACTGATGGAATCGAAGAAATGCATTACGGGGAACCCGGCATAATCGGCAGTGGTTGGGACCGGGTTGCCGGTCTGAACGTTCACGTTCGCCTGGGACCATCCCAAGCCAAAGACTCGTCCCAGCGCGCGCACCAGACGGTATTGCACCTCCGGCAACTGCGAACTGGTGGCGGCACACACGCCGTTGATGATGACCAGGGCATGGACGATATTTCCGCTCGCCGCAAAATTGTCGGGGCCGCCGTAGACGGCATTGGCGAAGCACTGGTCCAGACTTCCCGCGCCTTCGCCGAGCACGGCATCGGTGACCGTACCGTCATAGTCGTAGACGATTCCGAGCGGCGTGGTGGTAGCCGAAGAAGAAATATCGGCGGGCGCGGTAATTACTCCGCTTACGGTCGCCTCGATATTGCCGCCGTTTACATCCTCGGCAAGATGACCGGCTTGCGTGGCGGTCAAGCCGACGCCCGGCGCGCTTGTCCAGGGACTGATAGCGGCGGCGACGAAAGCATCGGCCTGCGCGCCGGGGAGGATCGGGCTCAGGTCGCCCTGATCGGTGAAATATTCCACCGAGGCGCTCGCCCAAACGAGGGGCTGGCCTTCAACTCCGGCGTTGTAGCCGGATCCCGCGACGAAGGCTGGACCGCCCGCATAACACACGGCCGCGCTCAAAAAAACGGCCGCTGCAACTGTCAGAAATCGCGATGACATAATCACGCTCATTACTTATTCCCCCGCGCCGCGCGGACCGCCCGTTCAAGCTGGATCAAATAGATGGAGGCTCTTGCCGTTTTCGACGTAGCAGGCGACGCCGTGGGCGACAAGACGGGAGCTCGGTCATTTCGGGCGGGAAGCGCGGCCGGCCCCGGTTCCGGGAGGTTCAGTCCCCTCGCATCGAGCTCGATCTGCCCGCGCCATCCGCCCACGGGGCTGGTCAGACCGAGGCGGCTGGGCGGATATAAGAAGATCAAAATGTGCTGGCCCCGCCGCATTGGACGCTGAAGCGACCACGCGCCCGTCCATTCGTGGATCGTGAGGACTTGTCCCATCTCGACGCCGGCGATGGGCCGCTCGACGCGAAAAGTCAGCTCTATCACTGGCACGGCGTCAGCCATTCCTGTGCGATCGGTTCTCGCTGCCACCGGTGTTGATGTCCGGGGCCCCGCACTGAGCACAGCGCCGGCGAAAATGATCCCGGCCCGGCGTGAAAGCTGCCTCCATTGCGGTCCAAGAAAACGGCCGGCGATGGCTTCATCGGATTGCGCGGCCGAAGAGACCGGCACGGTGCAGAGAGCTGCACAAGCAAGTGCGGCAAATAACAATCGTCGTGGCAAAGGCATGGCAAAGCTCGTTCCTGGAGGGAATGGGACTGGGAGAGTCCTGGGAGTGCAATCAGCGTAGCGCAGCGGTGGTCGCGGAGGATATGCGCCCGGTCACGCTGCAATTGTGATGAATCGCCGAAAGGTCAAACGTTGAGGTTAGAAGTAGAGGTCAGAGGTCAGAAGTCAAAAATCAGATTGCGGAAGTCAGATTGCAGAAGGACAGTCGATCGGGGGAAGGCGGTGATGCACGAAGGCTATCGGGAGCGGCGCTTCTGCAGTTGCTTATTTGCCTTCTTGTTCGCCTTGCGTTGCGCCTTCTCGTATTTCTTCATGGCTTTGCGCTGCTTCTTGTTGGCCTTCTTCAGCATTTTCTGCTGTTTCTTGGCAGCTTTACTACCCTGGCGCGCGTTTTGTTCGGGGGTCATGCGCTGAGCGTAGACTGCGGTCCCGAAGCAGGCGAAGCTTAGGATGGCGAGCAGCACAAGGGCAGCAAGTCGTTTCATAGTTCTCCGCGAATCGGGGGCGTTGCGGTGATTTTACACCGCATGTGCTGCAGAGGTCATAACTAATGAACGAACCCGGAGTACATGTCTTGCGGAGTTTCTTATCCTGACTTCCCCAGTCGCTAATGAATCGTCTTCGTCTTGCGAGACATGTAATCCATCAGCAGATACTGGCCTAGCGTATAGGGCGTAGTGAAGTAGGCTTTGCCCCGGCACATCTGGGTTACTTTCTGGACAAACTGGACCAGGCCGTAATCGGAGGCGAGCATGAAAGTATTAATCAGCACCCCGGCGCGCTTGCACTTCGATACTTCTTCGAGCGTCTGGCTGACCACCAACGGGTCGAGCCCGAAGGCGTTTTTGTAGATGCGGCCATCTTCCAGCGTCAGGGCCGAGGGTTTGCCGTCGGTGATCATTACAATCTGCTTCATATCCTTGCGCTGGCGCTGCAGGATGCGTTGCGCCATGCGCAGCCCTTCGCGGGTGTTGGTGTAATAAGGACCGACTTTCACCCGCGCCAATTGGGAGAGTGGAACCTCCTCGGCGGAATCGTGGAAGAGAACCAGCGAGAGCGAGTCCCCGGGATACTGCGTGCGAATGAGTTGCGAGAGCGCCATCGCCACTTTTTTCGCGGGCGTGAAACGGTCTTCGCCATAGAGGATCATCGAGTGCGAGCAGTCGAGCATCAGCACCGTGGCGCAGGACGACTGGTACTCGCACTGATGGACCTGCAGATCGTGATATTCGAGATTTAGCGGCAGGCCCAGCCCCTCGCGCTGGATCGCACTCGAAAGCGTGGCCGTGATGTCGAGATTGAGCGTGTCTCCAAATTCATATTGCTTGGACGCGCCGCTGGCCTCGATGCCGGTCGCCATGTCGCGCGTGTCGTGACGTCCAAAGCTTGATTTACCGAGCGAGCCCAGAAGATCGCGCAGGGCCTTGAAACCGAGAAAGTCGAGACTCTTGTCGGTGATCTCAAAGCGGGCCTGCTGTTGCGCGTCGCCCACCTGTCCGCCCACGCTCGATTGCTTTGCGGGATCGTGAGGCTGGTCGATCGAGATGTAGTCTTCCTGCTGCATGCGCTCGATCAGTTTTTCGATCAACTCTTCGAGTTCGCCCTTCATCGCCATTTCCTGCAGCCGGTCGCGCATTTCTTCGTCGAACTGATCGCTGTTCATTAGCGCTTGTTCGAGGGCACGGCGCAACTCATCGAGTGTCTGCTCGCCTTCGTCATTCTGCATCTCGTACCAGAAGTTGTCGTTGAACCCGCTCTGCAAGAGATAGTCGGAGAGCGCGCTGAGCAAGTCCTCCATGCTTATTTCGCCAGCGGGGTCGGGGACGTATTTGGAGTAGCGGATGCGTTTCATAGAACCCGTCGTTCGTCGTTCGCTGCTAGTCGTTCGCTACTGGCTGCACTTCGTTCGCTGATCGCGACGCCGAATTGGTTTGAGCCGGGCTCACTGACCCTTCCTGTTCCGAGTCACATAAGAGCGGCGGAAGAAGGTTTTCCGGATAGCGAACGACGTTTAGTTAAAACTCCTCTTCCTCCCAAATCCTGGCTCCTCGCGGTCAAACACTGGCTTGTCAGGAACCTTTGGCTGTTTCTCTCCCGCAGTAAAGACTCGTTCCTCGTTGCGGCCGATCTTCTTATGTGCGTGCAAACCCTCCAGGACGAACTCGGCAGCTGACACCTGCGCCTCGGCGCTGTCTTTCGGACCCACGTTCAGTTTTGTGAGCTTTTCCATCAGGCCCTGGATTTGCCTCAGGCCCGCCAGTACTTCTTGCGCGCCGGCGTTATCGCTAAGCTGAATCTCTCCGCCCAGGTCAAACCACTGCACTATCTGACTCATATTCACGCCATGCAGATGGGTATCGTAAGCCTTGGCGATCGCCGTACGAATCAGCTCGCGGCTCACGTGGTCCGCCCCCTTCATCTCGCCTTCGTATTCCAATTCGAGCTTGCCGGTGATCGCGGGCAGAGCTGCATAAATATCGCTGATGCGGGGGACGACGACATTCTCCCGGTGCGTAAGCGCGCGGCGCTCGGCGTTCGAGACGACGTTCTCCATCGCCGAAATGGGAAGCCGCTGGCTGACGCCAGAGCGCTTGTCGACTTTCTTGTCTTCGCGGGCAACGAAGGCGATGCGCTCGATGACCTCCCGCACGTAGTTGGGAATGTGCAGGCGCGCGTCATTCTCGCGGCCACTGTCGCGCCCACCGTTGCGATGGATCCAGGCTTCCTGCGCGGTGATGGCGATCCCTTCTTCGACCGTCGCTGGGTAGTGAGTCCGAATCTCGGAACCGATGCGGTCTTTGAGCGGAGTGATGATTTTGCCTCGTGCCGTGTAGTCTTCAGGATTCGCGCTGAATACAATCGCGACGTCGAGCGGCAGGCGGATCGGATAACCCTTAATCTGGACGTCGCCTTCCTGCATGATGTTGAACAAGCCCACCTGAATTTTGCCGGCAAGATCGGGCAGTTCGTTGATAGCGAAGATGCAACGATTGGCGCGGGGCAGCAGTCCATAGTGGACAGTGAACTCGCTCGACAGTTCGTGGCCTCCGCGCGCCGCTTTGATCGGATCGATGTCGCCGATCAGGTCGGCGATGGTCACGTCGGGCGTGGCCAGCTTTTCGACATAACGATGTTCAGGAGTGAGCCACGCAATCGGCGTCGCATCTTTTTCTTTGGCGACTAAATCGCGGCAGCGGCGGCAGATGGGAGCGTAAGGATTGTCATGGATTTCGCAGCCGGCTACGTAAGGCAATTCGGGATCGAGCAGCGTGGTCAGGGCGCGCAGGATGCGGCTCTTGGCCTGGCCGCGCAGGCCCAGCAAGATGAAATTATGGCGCGACAGAATCGCGTTCACTATCTGTGGCACGACGGTATCGTCATAGCCGACGATGCCGGGGAAAATCGGCGCGGGATCCGGATTGTCGCCCTGCTCTCGCAGCCGCGCCATCAAATTGTCGCGCATCTCGTCTTTCACGCGCCGCGAAGCGAGGCGCTTCTCTGAGAATGGACTGACGCGCAATTCGCCCAACGTCCGGGCAACACTCATGATGGGAACCCCCGAAAAAAGGAAAAGCTTTAGCCGGATTATACGCCGGAGGAAGCTGTCAGCTCTCAGCTGTCAGCTCTCAGTTGTTTGTGCGATTCGAACCAAATCGGTTTAACAAAGCTGATAGCTGACAGGCTGCCAGCTAATTCCAGCGCGCTTTCGCAGCCCGGCGTAGACCCGGAAGGATAGCTTGCAGATAACCGACAACAGCTTCGAGGCGTTTTGTTTCCGAAAGCGTCGCAAGTAGGTTCTGTTTGAAGTCGAGGTCCAGAGGCAGCGATCCGGCAAGCAGGTAGGAAAGATTCGAGGCACTCTCGTCGGCTGGCGAGAGATCGGCGCCAGCCAGGTTGGCTATTTCCGCGTGCAAACGCACGGCCTGCTCGACCAGCGGCGCGCCCGGCTTGCCCGGCTCGTCGTCCCCATCTTCGTCATGAACCAGCGAAATCTCCGCCTGCAGGAAGGAACGCTCCTCGTTTACTTCGAGCACCTCGAAGCGCTCAACGCCGCACGTCAGGATATCCATGCGGCCATCATCATATTTCTTGGTAATGGAGACGATTTCGGCCGTGCAGCCGATGTCAGCGACGCCTTCGTCGGAGGCGCGCACAACGCCGAACAGTTTCTTCTGCTCCAGGCATTCCGCGATCATCTCTTTGTAGCGCGGCTCGAAGATGTGCAGCGGGAGTGGAACTCCGGGTAGAAGGACCAAGTCGAGCGGGAATAAGGGCAGAAGGCTCAAAGGTTTGATGTTTTAGGGTCGCAATGTTTCAGGGTTGTCGCGCACGCATCGCAACATTGGACCGGCCCGCAACCACTTCCCGATTCTATCAGCGGTGCAGTTGGCCGTCCTCCAATATCCATTCATGACGGGCGCGGCCTGCACTCCATCAACAAGGCCGGGTGGATAATAGTCGCCATGGAAATGGACGGGAAAGTGGTGGTAGTCACAGGCGCTTCCATGGGAATTGGGGAAGCGATTGCCAAGGTGTTTGCCGATCACGGAGCAAGCGTGGTGCTGCTGTCGCGGGACGTGGGCCGGGCCGACGAGGCGCGCTATCGCGTGGGCCATACCGAGCGCACTTTGGCGCTGGCCTGCGAGGTGCGCAATCGGGAACAGATTGATGAGGCGCTGGCTGTGACGCTTGAACACCTCGGCCGGGTGGATGTGTGGGTCAACAACGCTGGGATTGGCATTCGCGACTCGGTTGCCGATATGGAGATGTCGGCTTGCCGAGAGCTCTTCGAAACCAACTTCTTTGGCGCGGTCAGTTGCCTGCAGGCCGTGGTGCCAGCCATGCGCAAGGCGGGTGGGGGAACGATCATCAATATCTCGAGCGTTGCCGGACATCTCCCTGTGCCGTTTCTAACTCCGTATTCCGCGACCAAATTTGCGTTGAACGCCATTGGCAAGGGCGCGCGGGTGGAGTTGGAACAGGACAACATCAATGTGCTGACAGTCTGCCCAGGATATGTGCGCACAGATTTTGGAGCGCACGTGGTGGCGGATCGCAGGGGGGCGGTGCGTCCCCAGTCGGTGCAGGGGATCACGGCGGAACGAGTGGCACGGGCGGCCTATGCCGGTTATCGGAAGCGGAAGCGAGAGGTAATCGTGCCCTGGACGATGATTCCGGTGGTCAAGCTATATCAATTGCTGCCCGGGCTGGTGGAGTGGGGTATGGGCAAGGCGATGCGCAGGTAAGATTTTGCGGGTTTCATCGTCTTCAGAGCTCCAAGGTTTCAGAGTTAAGGCTGGCTCCGCGGAGGCTTATAGACAACGCCGTTCTTCATCCCTGCGTAAAGAAAAGTAAATCCGGCCACCGTTTCGACAACTCGCGCATCGAACTAGACAGGCAGAACTGCAGTCTTCCACCCCTGCTGGAGAGCTGACGCACGGCGGCTCTGGGGGTGGAGGCTGCCGTTAACATTGGGGTCGTTTTTTCGCTAAAATATAAGAATCATGAGATCTCCGTCGCGCCCTGCCCGGTTGTTCTGGATCCTGCCCTCGACGGGCGCGCTGCCCAGCATCCTCCTGCCTCTCATTCTTTCCATGGTGATCATGTTCCCTGCAAGCGCGCGCGCGCAGGAGGGTCCGCTCGACAAATCCCAGCCCAAAGGGATCACGGTCGACGAGATTGTCAAACGCTTCGCCGCGAAAGAAAAGGACTTCAAGGAGGCGCGCGACCAATATACCTACCGGCAGGACGTCAAGGTGATGACCCTCGATGGCGATACGGTCGATGGCACGTACCAGCAGGTCTTCGATGTGACCTTTGATGACAAGGGGCACCGGATCAAGAATGTGGTGTTCGCACCGCAACCCACCCTGGAACGGATTCAGATGACCGAAGAAGACATCGACGACATCGAAAATCGGCTGCCCTTTGTGCTGACCTCCGACGAGATCGGAGAATATGACATTCTTTATGTCGGCCAGCAAAAGCAGGACGAGCTGAATACCTATGTTTTCGACGTTGCGCCCAAACAAATTGTGGGCAAGAAACGCTATTTCCAGGGACGGATCTGGGTTGACGACCACGATTTTCAGATCGTGGAGACCTATGGCAAGACCGTTCCGGATATCCGGAAAAAGAGAGGCCAGGAAAATCTTTTCCCGAGATTCACCACCTGGCGCGAGCAGATTGACGGCACCTACTGGTTCCCCACCTACACCCGCGCGGAAGACACGCTCCATTTCAGCCTTGGGGATATCAAGATCCGCGAGATTATCAAGTACACAAACTACAAGCGTTTCGGATCGAAATCGAGGATCACCTACGACGGGCAGGAAGTGAAAAAGGGCCCAGATCAGAAACCAGACCAGAAGCCGGATCAGACGCCGCCGCAACCGCCCAAGCCGCAGTGAGGCAAGGTTTCCAAGTTTCAAGGTTTCAGGGTTTCAAACTCAAAGGTTCGATCATTGTCGCCGGCCCGACTGGATCACGTCATCGTCTTGCTTAGAGAGTTAAGCAGTCGATCAAGCAGACCTAGCACTTGGTAGGATTCCTGCTCCAAACCATCCTCAACGAGGATGAGTCCCAAAGCAAGTCTACGAATGGAGGTGAAGCGAAGTAGGGGTCTTTGAAACCTTGAAACTCTGAAACCTTGAAACTCTTAAACCTGCTTTAGTAAAACAAATACTTTCTCCACTTATCATCGCTATGCCCCATCAAACGCATGATGTGGCGCGAGGTGTGGAGATTGAAGGAGCGGGGCTCGCGCATGGGACGCATGTTGGCTTCGTGGGGAAGCTGATTGCCTTTGCGGCGGTTGCAGGGATGGCAGCAGGCGACCAGGTTCTCCCAGGTGGAGAGTCCTCCACGGGAACGCGGGATGACGTGGTCGAGAGTAAGTTCGCCTGAGGGAAGCGTGGTGCTGCAGTACTGGCAGGTGTTGCGGTCGCGCAGCAGAATGTTCTTGCGTGACAGGGCGCGCGACTGGTGCGGGATTCGGCGGTATTCGAGCAGGCGGATGACCGAGGGCACGCGCATGGCGACGCGGGCGGCATGCAGAAAGTGCCCATTCTCTTCTTCGGTCATGGCGATGCCCTTGAGCACCAGCACAATGGCGCGGCGCGCGGCGCAGACGTTGATCGGCTCGTACGAAGCATTCAGCACGAGCACGGGCTGGTGCAGGGCGTAGGTGTCGGTCTCCTGATGCATGCAGGTTGCAAGCATCGCTGCCGGCAGATGAGGCCGGAACGTTCCGCCAAAACTGTGCATTCGCAACGACATAATCCTTGATTGCCGCGACGCAACTTACAGCGCGCTACGCAGTGCCGATAGGCACATTCATTTCAGTCCACTTGCGTTCTTGACTCTCCTCTTGAGAATGAATCTCTGGCGTTACGGACAAATTGAAAACTCTTAACGTTCGGGCGACGGTCGCGACCCAGACGTGTACTGCGCCCGCGCGGCGCAGGACGCGTGCGCACTCGGAGGCAGTGGCGCCGGTGGTGTAAACATCATCGACAAGTAAGACGTCGCGGTTCGCGATTGGCGTTGCATCGTTGACAGCAAAAGCCCCTCGCAGGTTCTGGCGCCGCTGATGGCGAGTGAGGCCGATTTGGCTTCCGGTAGCGCGCTGGCGCACCAGGACATTGCCACAAAGGGCAAAGCGGGCCGGTTCAAAACCAGTTTTCCGACGTGAGATCTGCTTGAGAGCGGCGCGAGCAATCACCTCTGCCTGGTTGAATCCCCGTTGCGATGCTTTTTGCGCGTGCAAAGGCACGGGAACGACCGCGATCATGCCGGGCGGCAGGGCAGGTTCCAGGGCGACGAGCGAATCGGCTAGCATGCCTCCCAAAACCCGCGCAACCGGTCGAACCTGGTCGAACTTGAGCAAATGAATCAATTCCCGCAACGTGCCGTCATAACTCCCGTAGGCGACCGCCCGCTCGAACGGCGGTGGGACGTGTTGACAGAGCCGGCAGCGAACGGCCGCCCGCTCGAGCCCGGCCCGAAAATCGCATCCTTCTCCACAGATCGCGCACAACGTTCCGCTCAGCGGACGGGGCGCGTCGAGACAGGTTTCACAGACAGGAAGGCGGGAAAATCGAAGCAGCGGGGAACCACAGAGGGAGCAATCGGCGGGAAAAAGCGTACAGAAAACGCTAGCAGCACTCTTCTCTGCCCAGCAGGCGGCGCGAGTGGCCGCTGCTGCCGGCTGGGCAGCCCGTATTCGAAAGCCGGTACTGCTGAAGACGGCCTCCCTTGCTCGGCGGACTAGTTTTGCTCGCCGGGCGCTACATGGTCGAGTATAGCCGTGGTTTACTCCCTGTGCAACACGGTTATTCCGGCTTGTTCGAACCCGATTGCCCCGTCGCGGCTAACGAGCTCAGCCCTTATTTGTCATATATTCTCAGAAGGGACGCCACACTTGTAAAGCCGCCTTGCGGCGTGGTAATGTGCGCCGTCTCTTATACTGTGAATCGATGATGAAATCTCTTCCGATCCCGAGGTCTTTATGAGCGCTCTTGCCCCGCCTGCCGAAGCTCCCCGCAAACATCGTCCCTACGTTCCGGAATCGATGGAAATGAAGGAATTCACTTTCCGGGCCGTGTTGATCGGCCTAGTGATGACGGGCATATTGGGGTCGGCAAATGCGTATCTTGGCCTCAAGGCAGGGATGACGATTGCGGCGACGTATCCGGCGGCCGTGATTGGGATGGCGCTGTTGCGGCTGATGAAGGGGTCGCTGTTGGAAGAGAACATCGCGCGAACGGTGGGTTCGATCGGAGAGTCGGTGGCTGCGGGCGCAGTATTCACGATTCCGGCGTTTGTGATGGCGGGTTTGTGGCCCGGATTAACGGCAGACAAGTACTGGAACTCGGTCGCGCTCATGGTGATCGGGGGGACGCTGGGGATTTTGTTTGTTACCTTGCTGCGGCGCGTGATGGTGGAGGACCCGGAACTTCCCTTCCCCGAGTCGGTGGCCGCTTCTGAGATTCACAAAGCCGGGCAACAGGGATCGAAGGCTGCCAAGATTTTGTTCGCCAACATGGGCTTTGGGGCGTTCATGTACCTGCTGGGCGCGGTAAACGTGTTCCAGGCCAGCAACACCTTTCCGATGAATATCAGTAATGTGGGGAAACGGCTGCTGCTGCGGACCAGCACGAATCCGAATGTGGCGACGACGATCACGGGGGGTGCCACCCTGCTGACGGCGCCGGACATCAGTCCGGCCTACCTCGGCGTGGGTTACATCATCGGGCCGCGGCTGGCCGCTTTGAACTTTGCCGGCGGCGTGCTGGCCTGGGGACTGCTGGTTCCACTTCTAACCTTCACGATTGGTCCTTACATTCAAGCGGGCTTGCCGCAGGGGCAGAGTATCGGCTGGCCGCTGCTGGCGGGAGCGATTTATTTTTCGATCGTGCGACCGATTGCGGTGGGCGGCATGCTGGTGGGCGCGTCTTATACCCTGTTCAAAATGCGCAAGCAATTGGGCGTGGGAATGGCGCGCGCAGTTTCCGATCTGAAGAAGTCGGCTGCAGCGCATGCGGCCAGCACACGCACGGAGCGCGATCTTCCCGCCAAGGCCGTTTTCGCGGGGATCGCGGTGGTATTCGTTGCCATGGTCGTGCTCTACCACTACTTCATCAGCGGCGCGGGCAATCTTTCGCCTTCGAAGGTGCTCGCGGGATCATTAGTAGCGGCGGGCGTGATGATTGTCATCGGATTCTTCTTTGCGGCGGTCTCCGGAAACCTGGTGGGCATGATCGGCTCTTCGAACAACCCCGTGTCTGGTCTGACGCTGTGCACACTGGTGATTGCTGCGCTGCTGATGGTCGCCATGGGAGTTTCCGGCACGGGAGGCGTGGCGGCTGTTCTGGGAGTGGCAGCCATCGTCTGTGTATCTTCGGCCGTCGCGGGCGAGATGCTGCAAGACCTCAAGGTCGGCCACATTCTCGGCGGCACGCCATCGAAGATGCAGATTGGCGACCTGTTCGGCATCGTGGTCGCTTCGCTCGTACTCTTTTTTCCGCTCGCCATCCTTGATCGCGCCTATCACTTCGGCAGCGCCGCTTTGCCCGCGCCGCAAGCCGGTCTGATGGCGATGCTCTCCAAAGGTATTGTGGGAGGCGACATGGCATGGCCGCTGGTGATCGTTGGCATCCTGCTGGGACTGGCCATGATCATGATCGAGGTGAAGAGCGTGATGCTGTTCGCGGTCGGCATGTATCTGCCGCTCGGCACCACCTTCGCCATTTTTGTGGGCGGCGTGATTCGCTGGATCACCGACAAACTGCGCGACCGCCGCGGCTTGAACGATGCGCAGAAGGCGCGCGTGGAGAATGCCGGGGTACTGACGGCCTCGGGCCTGATTGCCGGCGAGGCTCTGTGCGGACTGGTCATCGCGGGCCTGGTTGGCTCGGGACACGACGTCACGCTCTTTAAATGGAATGCCCCATTCATCGGAGCGCTGCTCGCGTTAGGAATACTTGCGCTGGTCATGATCCGTCTGCCATTGGCGAACGCGGGACGGCCAGAAGATCCCGCGCCGCCGACGGCGATTATGTGATCGCGTTGTGGAGAGGCGTCTGAGCCTCGCAGCGATCATCCTGAGCGAAGCGAAGGATCTCTGAAAGTCAGAAGTTGGATTGCAGAAGTAAAATCGGAATGATTCTGGTTTTACTTCGGCATTTTGACTTTTTACTTTTGCCTTCCTCCGTGTTCTCTGTGGTTAAATCTCTGCAGTGTCCATCGTCGAAAACATTGCGCATATCAGCGAACGAATCGCCAAGGCAGCCCGCCGCGCCCGGCGCAATCCAGCTGACATCACGCTGATGGGCGTCAGCAAGACGTTTCCTCCAGAGTCGATTCGCGAAGCCTACGCGGCGGGGATTCGCGTGTTCGGGGAAAACCGGGTGCAGGAGTTTGCTGGGAAAGCCGATGCTTTGCGCGATCTGGGCGACGCGGAGTGGCACCTGATCGGACATTTGCAGTCGAATAAGGCGGTGAAAGCAGTGGAGCTGTTTAGCGCCGTCGATTCGGTGGATTCGGTAAAGCTTGCAGAAAAATTGAACATGGCGGCAGAGAAGATGGAGAAGGCCCTGCCAGTGCTGATCGAGATCAATGTGGGCGGCGAACAAGCCAAGAGCGGAATTGCTCCGGGGTCGGCGGAACTGGAGCAGATTCTGCTGCGTGCGCCGCAGTGGAAGAATCTGGCCGTGCGCGGGCTGATGGCCGTGCCTCCGTTCACGGAAGATCCGGAAGATTCGCGGCCTTACTTCCGGCAACTGCGCGAGATTCGCGATGAGATCGCCACACGCCGCCTGCCTGCCGTTGCTCTCGATGCGCTCTCAGGGGGCATGTCGCACGACTTCGAAGTTGCCATCGAAGAGGGATCGACATGCGTGCGTGTCGGCACGGCGATTTTTGGAGAAAGAGAATGAGTTTTCACCGCAGAGGCACAGAGACACGGAGAAAAACGGAAGGCCAGAGACACGGTTTTCTCTGTGACTCCGTGTCTCTGTGGTGAGTAAATGCTCAAACTCCACGACACGGCGTCAGGCGTCAACTTCGCGGTCAAAGTTCATGCGCGCGCAAAGAAGAATGCCGTCACAGGCGACGTGGGCGATGCGCTCAAGGTGTCGCTCACCGCTCCTCCCGTTGATGGCAAGGCAAACGAGGCCTGCGTCGAATTCTTTGCGAAACTTTTGAAGGTGCCGCGTTCCTCCGTTACTATTGCCTCCGGCCAGACCAGCCGGAATAAAGTGATACGGGTGGCGGGATTGACCAGCCAGCAACTGCGGGAACGGCTGGGAATTTAACGGCACCGGCGGGTCGCGGGCGAGGGCCCTATCGGCTTCGCTCAGGGGTAGGCCCGGGCCACACAATCAGGAGCGCCTTTGACCTTTTCTGAACGCTTGCAGGAAATTCGGACCGGCTTCGAGCGTCCCTTCTGGGTCGCCAACCTCACCGAAATTTTCGAGCGCCTTTCCTACTATGGGATCTACTCGGCTCTTGCCTTGTACCTGCATGAACGGCTGCACTTCTCCACCGAGCAGACCGGAACCCTGGCTGGTATTTTTGGTTTCGTTTGGATTCTTGCCCCGTTTGGCGGCGCAATCGCGGATCGCATGGGGTTTCGACGTGCGCTCGCGACCGCCTATCTCATTCTGTCCATTTCATACTTTCTTCTCGGCTCGATTGAAGCTCCGTGGCTCGCTCCGGTCCTCAGCCATATTTCGCTCGCGTCCCTTGTTGGATTCATTCTCCTGCTTCCTGCTTTCGGGATTGCGCTGGTAAAGCCTTGCGTGGTCGGTACAACCTCTCGCGCGTCAAAAGAAAACGTTCGTTCGATTGGCTTCTCGATCTACTACACGATGGTTAACATCGGTGGCTTCCTTGGGCCGTTGCTGGCATCGTGGATCGATCCGCACCTGGGAGTGGAAAACGTCTTCCGCATTGCGGCCGTGAGCGTGTTTGCGATGTTCTTTGTGGTGCTGTTGTTTTTTCGCGAGCCACGAAGGAGCGAAGACGCGCCTGCGCCATCGATCGGAACTGTCGCGCGGAATTTCTGTCTGGTGGTCGGCAAAGCATGGCTGGTTTTGCCGGCGCTGGCCCTGGCGCTGGCGCTGCGTGTGGCGCAGTTTCTGGATTCCTCACTGACGGTGCCGTGGTGGGCATGGATCGCGTTGCTGGCGCTGTTGCTGGCGGGAAGCAGCCGGTTCATGTGGTTCCTTGTGCTCTTTACCGGATATTGGGTGGTGTTCTGGCAGCAATACATTTCGCTGCCCGGGTACATTCATTCCTTTGTCGACCCAAGCGCTAATGTGGAGCGAATTCTCATCACCGACGGAGCGACCGTGATTTGCCTGACACTCGTCGTGAACTTTCTCACGCAGAAGATTCCTGCGTTCCAGGCGGTGATTCTCGGCACCGTGATTACATCGGCCTCGTGGCTGATCCTCGCCTTCTGGCCGACGGTTCCCGGTGCGATCCTGTCGCTGTTCGTACTGGCACTGGGCGAGATCATCCAGTCGCCGCGTTACTACGAATACATTTCGCGGCTCGCGCCTCCGGGACAGCAAGGCACATACATGGGGTTCGCGTTTTTGCCGATCGGCATCGGCTCGCTGATCGGTGGATGGTTCGGCGGCACGCTTGTTCACCATTTCGGCGAAGTCGCGCATCAACCGGCAAAGATTTGGTGGAGCGTGACCGCCGTCGGGATCGTGACGGCTGTGTTCCTCTGGATTTACGACAAGACGACGATGATCATGAGAAAGACAGGCAGTGCGGACTCAGGTAGGTAGTTCTCATGCCCAAACGCAAAATCACTCCTGACTACATTGCCGATCACATCCGGCGCGTGCTCAAGGATGGCGGATCGGCGCCCCACTCGGAAGAGGTGCAGCACTTTTTCAAGGAGGTTATCCAGTCGCGCGGCTGGTACACGGCCGAACTGCGCAAAGTCGCCATTCGCTTCCGGCGCAGCATTGCCCGCGAAAAAGGAATGGAGTTTGTGGTGCAGGTTGCCGACAAGCTTTTCTCCGGCCGGATGTTGGAGGAGAAAGTGTTTGCTGTTTTCCTGCTCGAGAACCAGACTGGAGATTTCGGCAAGCGCGAGTTCCAGCGTTTTGACTCCTGGCTCGACCGCGTAACAAGCTGGGCCGATCACGATGCGCTGGCGCATGATCTGCTGGCTCCCATGGTGAGCGCCGATCCTGCCCTCGCTCGGCACTTATTCGCGTGGGCCAAGTCACGCAATCGCTGGCGACGGCGCGCGGCCTGTGTCACCCTGATTCGCGGCACACGGAAGAAACAGTTCTTCCCCGAGATTGTGCGGCTGACAGAAATACTCCTGGCAGATGAAGACGACATGGTCCAGAAAGGACTGGGCTGGCTGCTGCGCGAAACGGCAAAGTATGACGCCAGGCGAACTGTCCCTTATCTGATGAAGATTCGCGCCCGGGCTCCGCGGCTGGTCTTGCGCACAGCGTGTGAGACATTGCCCGCCGCCACACGCAAGCGAATTCTCGCCTAACGCCCTTCGGCAGAAGCGCCGCGCAGCGTCATACAAGTCGAGGTCGCGTGCGCCACCAGCTTTCCCTTCTCATCGGTAATGCGGCACTCCACCAGTCCGGTCGTGCGCCCCTGTTTCAGAACTCTGCCTTCCGCTTTCAGAGTCGCGTTCCAGACGGGTTTCAGGAAGCTGATTTTCAACTCCAGCGTGGTGAATGTTTCGCCCGCCTCCAAATTTGCGGCGTAAGCGATTCCCATGGCGGCATCGGCAATATCGCACAGAATTCCTCCATGCAGCGTGCCCATCGGATTCGCATGTTGCGGTCCAGCCTCAAGCGTCACAGTCGCCTCTCCGGGCGCGACCGCCGTGAGCTGAAAGCCGATCAGAGTCGCGATCGGCGGCGGCGGAATTCTGCCGGCGATTCGATCCTGAAGTTGCGAGAGCATGGTGGCAGGCGTGGCTGGTGTCCTATCAGTCATAAATATCGGTCATAGATATCGCAGGCCATCAATCGATATACATGTCATCGATGTAGCACCAGCGCCAATCTTCGCCCCGCTCGAACGACTGGATGATCGGGTGGTTAGTCTTATCAAAATGGGCGCGGGCGTGCTTGTTCTTCGAAGAGTCGCAGCAGCCCACATGTCCGCACCCCAGGCACAGCCGAAGGTGGACCCACGTGTCGCCTATCTCCAGACATTCCTTGCAACCGTCGCCGCTGGGACTTACCTTGCGAATCGTCTTCGTATGGGTGCAGGTAGCCATGCTTGAAGCCTTTCTTGCTTGGTTGATCCCTAAT
>JBAQJU010000167.1:0-5444 GCA_049300475.1 Terriglobales bacterium
TCGCTCTCTGAACGTTTCTTGGCGTGCGCCTCGTCTGCCACTAACGCTAGCGCGAGAACTGCGAACAACAACGTACAGCATGCGCGATACGTACAAGCCATTCCATCCCCCTTTTCAGTTCTTGCCACCGCCATTATTGGGGGCATTGGCCCGGAAAAGCCTGGTTCATTGCCTTGTCCGGGGTCCCCTCACCCGGATGGCCGCACGTGTGGGCCATCTCATGGATCATGATGCACGCCATCCGGGGGTCAGCACCGTTCGCGGCGCCACACAGGTGGATAGTGTTCCCCCAAGGCATCGCCCATCCCGCAGTGACGTTCCCGTTGCTGTCAGGCTTTGATCCTTTGTCGCACCTCTTGCCGCCGCACTCCACCTTGCCCTTGTTGAGATGATCAATGATGCAGTTTCTGAGCTTAGAATCGGTTATCATGGCCGCGGCCGCGAGGGCTTGTTGAGCAGCATTCTGCACGCTACCTTGATCAAATCCTTTGCAATCGCAGCTACTGTCAATACCGAGCAAACCTGAAGAGTCTTTGAATCTCGCGGGGTTGTTATGCACATAGGCGAAAAAGTCGGTTCCGCCCCCAAACCGGATCGGGTCCTCGCTGAGGAACCTGCCGATTTGCGGCGAGTAGTAGCGCGCGCGATAGTAAGAGAGGCCGGGTGCCCGAGACAATGAGGGTGCCCCACTCATTCGCGTACTTTGCGAATGAGTGGGCTCTCGACTGCGGCAAAGCTCTCGACCGGACGGCGCTTGATTTCCAGCGGCCATTCCTGAAACTTCACTCTTACCGGTCTCGTCTCTCCATAATAGTAAGCTCGGAAACTGCTCCACTTCCACTGTTCCGGCCGCTCCACCAGTCCTCGTTTCACAGGATTACGGTGCATGTAACGCAGCTTCTCGACGTGCTTGCGCGCCGCCGTAATAGCGATGCAGACGATTGGTCACGCGGTCAGAATAGTCACTCGGGCGGAAGCGGTACGGTGATCCAAGATACGGTCGGGTGGTGACGAAACCCACACATCGCAACGTGCGCGATGTGTGGGGCACCCTCGTTGTCTTGGCCACCCGCCACCCTCGTTGTCTTGGCCACCCGCCACCCTCATTGTCTTGGCCACCCGCCCTGGCCTGGAAGTCTCCATCTCCGCTCCATGTGGACACTATCCAATCGTGCCCGCAAAGCTAGAGTCTCCTCTCCTCACACCTCTGTCCAGACGGCCTCCGCCGGACGCTTACGGATTGTTCGGATTGTTCGCCAAAAATCGACTGAAAAGCCGCCGAAATCGCTCCGATTGTCAGTCGCGACTTAATCGCCTCAACCGCTCGACTTTTCAATGACTTCGAGTTGTCGGATGGAATTTTTGCGGACCACAACCCACCGCGTCAAATTCGCCTACTGTTCACGAGGAACGCCCGACCGCAGTTCTTGGATGAAGTTCTTCAAAGCGGACCTGCGCTCCTCGGTTACGTAAGCGTCCGAAGTGCACCGTCTTGCTAAGTGTCCACGAATCGGTTAAGTGGACACTTCAGAAGGAGTGGAGCCGATGTTCCAGGGCAACAACTCCTCGATGCGGTTGATAGGATGATCGGCGATGCGGGTCAGCACTTCGCGCAGATAGGCCTCGGGATCAAGACCGGTCAGCTTCGCCGAACCGATCAAGCTGTAGGTCACGGCCGCGCGTTCTCCGCCTATATCCGATCCCGCAAACAAGTAATTCTTCCGGCCCAGGGCCACGCCGCGCAAAGAGCGTTCGGCGGCGTTATTGTCGATTTCGATGTGTCCATCTTCTATATAGCGCACCAGCGCGTCCCAGCGGGAGAGGGCGTAGCGAATCGCCACCGTGGTCTCCGATTTGCGCGACAGTTTCGACAAGGTCGCCTCGAACCACTGTCGCAAAGAGTCGAGCAGCGGTTTCGACTGCGCCTGGCGCACGGCACGGCGTTCGTCCGGCGGCTTACCGCGAATCGTTTCTTCGATCCCGTACAGCGCTCCGATCCGTACCAGCGCTTCTCGCGCCACCGCAGACGCATGCGCCTGCTCCAGATCGTAGAACTTGCGCCGCACATGCGCCCAGCACGCAGCTTGCTGAATGCGGCCATTTTCGTAGAGCTGATTGAAGCCCGCGTAGGCATCGGCTTGCAGCGTGCCACGAAACTTCTCCAGATGCCGCTCGGGATGTTCTCCTTTGCGATCCGGCGAGTAGGCAAACCACACCGCGGGCGCGGCACTGTCGCCAGCGGGACGATCATCGCGAACGTAAGTCCACAATCGCCCGGTCTTGGTCTTGCCATTCCCCGGTGACAACACCGGCACCGGCGTGTCGTCGGCGTGCAGCTTGCCTGCCGCCATCACGTAACGTCGCAGCGCTTCTACCAGCGGCTTCAGCAACCGGCTTGTGCTGCCCACCCAGTCGGCCAAGGTCGAGCGCTCCAGCTCCACATCCTGTCGCGCGTACATCTCCGATTGCCGATAGAGCGGCAAGTAATCGCAGTACTTCGAGACGAGCACATGCGCCAGCAGCCCCGGCCCCGCTACGCCGCGCTCGATCGGACGGCTGGGCGCTTCGGCCTGCACAATGCAATCGCACTTCGTGCAGCTCAGCTTCGTGCGCAGGTGCCGAATCACCACGAAACTGGCGGGCACATACTCCAGCATCTCGGAAACATCTTCGCCCAACTTCCGCAGCTCGCCCTGGCATTGCGGGCACACCGTCTCCTTCGGCTCGTGCCGGCGCGTTTGTCGCGGAAGATGATCCGGCAGCGCACGCCGCGTGGGCTTTGCTGCCGCAGGAGTCGAAGCGGCAGGGACGGGAGCGGGTTCTGGCGCGTGGGGATCTTTCTCACTGCGATTCGATTCCAGTTCCTCCAGCCGCAACTCCAACTGCTCGATCTGCCGCGTGAGCTTCTCCGACTTGCGCCCAAACTGCATGCGATGCAGCTTGGCCAAAAGCAGCTTGAGATGCTCAATCTCGCGTTCACGCGACTGCAACTGCTCCTGCGTGGCTGTCAGCCTGTCTTCGGCAGAAAGTAACTGTTCGTGTTGGACCAGGATCAGCGCTCGTAATGCTTCCCCAGGAAGGGCGTTCAGATCGGGAAGCGAAGCCACTGACATACGCGGAGTATCGCATGAACTCGCACCTTCTCATCCCTGTGCGCGCGAAAAAAGTTGTGCAAAGAATCTCGCAGGTTACACTGACAGCTGCGGCTCCCATGTCCGCTCCGGCCGCCGCCAATCGATGCCTTCCAGCAACATCGATAACTGGGCTCGCGTCAGAGAAACCGTGCCGCTTGTGGCCTGTGGCCACACGAAGCGTCCGCGCTCTAATCGCTTCGCGAACAGACACAACCCGTCGCCGTCGTACCACAGAACCTTGATGAGATCGCCGCGCCGTCCGCGAAACACAAAGACGTGCCCCGAGAACGGCTTCTGCTCCAGCTTGCTCTCCACCAGCGCGCTCAACCCGGTGAAGCCGCGCCGCAAGTCGGTCACTCCTGCGGCAATCCAAACTCGCGTGTTCGTCGGCGGCCCGATCATCCCCGCAAGCACTCCAGCAACACGCGCACCAACGCCGCATCGGCGCTGCCTTCGATCCGCACCTGTGCCTGCCGAAGCTCGATGTGAATCGTGCCCGGCTGTGGCTGGGAACAATCCGTGACGCGATGCTCGACCACAACCGGCGCCGACTTACCCTCGCTCACGCGAACCGGCAGCAACTTGATCCCCGGCTTCTGCTCCCCCAGTCGTCCGGCTAAGTACAGGCGGCGCCAGCCAAATACCTGATTGGCGTTCACACCGTGGGCTCGCGCTACCTTCGCTACTGACGCGCCAGGTAGCAACGTCTCTTCCACAATCCGCCGCTTCTCGGCGATGCTCCGCCGCTGCCGCACTGGCGCGACCGAGCCCTGTTTGTCTCTGGGAATGACTGCTACTTGCTGGGAAGTGTCCATCTCCGCTCCAAGTGGACACCTATCCGAAGTGTCCACTTCGCGAGCATGGCTCTCATTTATAACGATGTCCAGACGGTCATAACCGGACGCTTACTCGGTTACCAGCGAATCGAACTCGGCACATCGCTTGCGAATCGTTTCCAAGTGAGGGTTCTTGAAAGGAACATCGACAAAATTGGCCCACTCTTGACTACCACCGACTGCTCCGTCCAATCGTCGCTGGAGCAGATTCGCAACGTCCTCTTCGTTCATGCTCTGTCGTTGGGCATGATAACGATAAGTTCTCGCCAGCATTGCAGAGAGCGCGATAGCTGCAATAATTCCAATGATCCACATAGGCAAATCCATGACGCTCGGTTCTAGGTTTACTGCCATGACCACAAGCTATACCATGGATATACGGCGACACTACCTATTGCCGGGTGCCCGAGACAATGAGGGTGCCCCACTCATTCGCGTACTTTGCGAATGAGTGGGCTCTCGACTGCGGCAAAACTCTCGACCGGACGGCGCTTGATTTCCAGCGCCCACTCCTGAAACTTCACCCGAACCGGTCTCGTCTCTCCGTAGAAGTAAGCTCGAAGACTGCTCCACTTCCACTGCTCGGGCAGCTCCACCAATCCTCGCTTCACCGGATTACGGTGCATATAGCGCAGCTTCTCCACGTGCTCACGCGCCGCCATAATAGCGATGCAGACGCCTGGTCACCTGGTCAGAATAGTCACTCGGGCGGAAGCGTTACGGTGATCCAAGATACGGTCGGGTGGTGACGAAACCCACACATCGCAAAGTACGCGATGTGTGGGGCACCCGCATTGTATCGGGCACGTGGCCTGGAAATTGTTGTCACTTGCCTGCCGGGGGCGCCTTCTTGTGCTCCACGAAGGTGTGTGCTTGATGCCAGCTCACACACGTCTTGCCTTTCATGAATGGATCAGACTTCAGTTGTGCCACCTGATCGGTGTGACAGGTGTCGCATGTGGTTAACGCTGGCATGCCCGCGAAGTCCCGTGATGTTGTCTCGCCATGGCACACGGTGCATTCGACACCGTTGGCGCCATGCGGACTGGCCTTCCATTGGTCATAAATCAGCTTGTGGCAGGTGGAACAGGTATCCCCGGCTGGAATCCCCCGATGGAAAACATGCTTGGCTTGATCCTGCTGAGCAAGGGCAGGTTGGACGGCAATAGCCAAAACGAGAAAAACGAACAGGGTGAGACCGAACATGCGCGCACAGAAAGTATTCACGGACAGGCCTCCTGAGTACGGTCTTCAAGTATCGAACCGGCGATGGCTGCAATCAGTGATACACATCACATCTCACCGGAATGCGATCTGCGCACTGGCTGCGAAGCCTTTAGCCAAAGGAATGTTCTCCGGAATAATCAGCAATTCATGGAGTTGTGCCCGGTTGACCGGCAGACAGGAAGTAATCCCATAACGGGGGAAAGCCAGGCCGGGAGAGGCGTCTGGATGGTTTACGTAATCAGGCGTT
>JBAQJU010000168.1:0-3215 GCA_049300475.1 Terriglobales bacterium
CCACCACACCAGCCAGAGCACAGAGGAAGTGTTTGGAGACCGGCTCCAGCTTTCAGTTCGGCATTTCCCCTGCTACTTCCGCGCAGCGTCAATCTCATCGACGACCCGGTCTAGGTGGTAGACCTTCCGCAGGCCTTCGAGGAGTGCGCGGCTGTCCACTGCCACCGCGCGATTTTGCTTGGCATCGTAGCCGTAGTCTCCGCCCAGGGAAAAGATGTTGCCGTCAAAGATCAAGCCAACAACCTTGGCCTCTTTGTTAATAAGCGGACTGCCGGAGTTCCCGCCGATGATGTCGTTCGTCGTCGACAGATTCATGGGCAGCGATAGGTTCAGCAACCCTTTGGCCTTGAGCCAGCTCTCAGGCAGCTTATAGGGTGACGCGCCGGTGGCCCGCTCGAAGAGGCCTCCCATATGCGTGTACGGCTGCACAAATTTTCCTTCAGCGTCCTCGAAGCCTTTCACCGTTCCGTAGCTCAAACGGGCGGTAAACGTCGCATCCGGATCGACGCTCGTGCCATAGACCGCAAAGCGCGCCTTCGCAATCCGCTCGGCGACGGCCCTGGTCGGAGCATCCACCCGGGCTTCGTAATCTTTGCGCACCGCCAGAAGATCGGGGTTAATGGACGCGGCAAAGCGAATCATCGGATCAGTCGACGCCTCTACCGCACTCAGTCCGCCCTTATATAACTCCTCGCGAACCTTCGGATCCTCCAGACGTGTGCCGTTTACTAACCTCTGGGCTAACTGTTCGGGCGACTCCTTACCCAGCATCTTCTTCACGAATTCATCGTCGGTGCCCAGGTCGCGCCGGACCATCGTGAACAGAAATGTGAGATCGAGTTCTTCAATATCCTTGTAGATCGGAACAGGTGCCGATAGCTGCTGCTGTATGCCAACCAGAGCTTGATCGGTGAACTCGGGCAGACGTTCGGCGTTGGGCTTGGCGCGCTCGGCCGCGGCGCGCACCAGCGTCACTGCGTAACCAATCAGCCCCGAGCGAAACATGCGGCCACTCAGAGCTACGTTTCGCATGAAGAGCTGCTGGCGCAATTGCTGAATTTTCGCGATGTCGTTCCACGCCGAAACATCGCCCGCCAGCTTCGGGGCCGCATCCGTGGCTGCCCGCAACTTTTTCTCTTCCTCCACCTTGGTTGCAAAGAACTGCGGATCCAGCAGCGCGCCCTGCCGTCCGAAATAAGCTTTAAAACTGTTCTCGACAAAAAACAGATCTTCATTGGCCTCGCGCGCCTGCTCCGGCCCGCGGGTTCGGAACTCCTCCAGCAGGCCGCGATACTCTGCGAGAACCGGCATCAGATACGGAAAGAAAGTGTCGCGCTCAAACGCCAGTTGCGTGTTCGTCAATTCCCGGCTGGTGCCTCCCGGGTTTCCGGACACAAATACCAGTTCCCCATCCTTCGATCCATCCGCGCTCCAGCGCAAGTACTCGGGACTAGCGACCGGCTTTCCTCCTTCATAGGCCCGCAGAAGTCCGATATCGAAGTCAAAGCGCGGAAAATTGAAATTGTCGGGATCGCCGCCGAACTGCGCCACTGCATATTCCGGCGCGAATACCAGGCGCACATCGGTATAGCGCTTGTAGCGGTACAAATCATAGATCCCGCCGTGATAGAGAGAAACCACATCGCAGCGCACGCTCTCCCGCGAGCCGCAAGACTGCTGCAGTTCCGCCTCTTTGGCATGCAGCGCCCGGTTCGCTTCATAACCCGTCTTGCCCGCGATCGCCCCTTGGACGTCCTTGCTGACGTCGCGGATTTCTACTAGTTGGTCGAGTTCGAACGCCGGACACTTCCGCTCCTCGGCATCCGTTTTCGCAATAAATCCGTCGTCGACGAAGTTGTCCTTCGGCGTGGAGATCTGCTCCACGCACTCGACCACGCAGTGATGATTCGTCATCACCAGTCCCTCGGGCGAGATGAACGAGGCCGAGCACCCGCCCGCGATCCGCAACGACGCCAAACGCACGTGATTGAGCCAGTCCTGCGAAGGCGCAAATCCGTACTTTGCGCCCACTGTCTTCGACGGAAAATTATCGAAGGTCCACATTCCCTCGTCCGCTCGTATCGACTGCGTGAATAATGCTAGGCACACCAGAGCCAAACTTGCGAGCAGGGTCAAGCGCTTCCATTCAATATTTGTCATCATGCTTTCCTTTTAGATCGGAATCTTTTCAATTCGGGTTGTCAGGCTGGTTGTCAGCCAAGGGGTAGCGAGCCACGATCCAACCCGCTTATCAGAATATTCTTACACCCTCGACATAATCATCCTCCATGCGGACTATCGTCAAGCCGCGCAACAGCCAGGGCCGCGAACAAAACTGCTTCAGCGGTCAACAAAAACGCGGGCAGGATGTTCTGTTGCTCCCGCCCGCGCCATTGTTCTCGTAAAGTTCGCTTCTACTTTCTACACCAGCCCCTGATCCAGCATCGAGTTCGCAACCTTCAGGAAGCCCGCGATGTTGGCCCCGTTCACATAATTGCCCGGCGTGCCGTACTTCTCGGCCGTTTCGTAGCAAGCGTTGTGAATCGAGATCATGATCTTGTGCAAACGATCATCGACTTCTTCACGCGTCCAGGAGAGCCGCATGCTGTTCTGCGACATTTCCAGTCCAGACGTGGCCACGCCGCCCGCATTGGCGGCCTTCGCCGGTCCGTACAGGATTTTGTGATCCAGGAACAGCTTCGTCGCTTCCAGCGTGCTCGGCATGTTCGCGCCTTCGCTCACCACCTTCACGCCATTCCTGATGAGATTGGCCGCGTCTTTTGCGTTGATCTCATTCTGCGTGGCGCTCGGGAACGCACAATCGGCCTTGATGTTCCACAGCCAGTTGTGGTCAAGCTTCTTGTCGGTCGGGTTGTAGACGGCCTTCTTGAATTTCTCCGTGTACTCCTTGATGCGGCCACGGCGATTGTTCTTCAGGTCGATCACGAACGCGAGTTTGTCGCGGTCGATGCCGTCGGCGTCATAAATCGCGCCATCGGAATCGGAGAGTGTGACCGGCTTCGCGCCCAGATCGAGCAGTTTCTCGATCGTGTACTGCGACACGTTGCCGCTGCCCGAAACCAGGCATACCTTGCCTTCCAGCTTGTCTTTCTTCGTCTTCAGCATTTCCTCCGCGAAGTACACGCAGCCATAGCCGGTCGCCTCGGGACGAATCAGCGAACCGCCCCATCCCAGGCCCTTGCCGGTGAGCACGC
>JBAQJU010000169.1:0-25940 GCA_049300475.1 Terriglobales bacterium
CGCCCGATTCGGAAGACTCGGGCACCGTCAACCACCTGAACTGGTACGAATCCACCGGGTTTATGCGCCCCTACCCCGGCGAAAAGACGGTTCGCGCCGCGAGCGAATTCAACAAGCCGGCACCCACCAAAGCTGACGACGACGACTAAAGCATTCGTAGACTGAAAAGCCCTCTCCCCAATGACCGGGGAGAGGGCTTTTTGTTGACGTCTCTAAACAATCAGTAGCCGGCCGGGACAAACCAGGTTAGTCCCAATAAGTCTTAGTGCTGTATCTGGAGCTTCCCTGCGCAACCGGTCGGGCGTGCATCAACTGGGGGCGGGCGCTTATCGATTTTGGATTTTGCTGCCCCCGGGACCGGGCCGTTCGTGAACCAATAGGATCATTACGAACGACTTCAGGCGTCGCTGTTTGTACCGCGAAAGAGACCCCTGCTGCGATTCTGTTTCAGCACCCAATGTCAAAAACGAGGCTGCTATTTTTTCCGTGGAATCGAGGCCGCTTCCACACTGGCCTTCTTGTTCCAACCGTGGAAACGCGAGAAGTCACCCGCATCCCATCTCTCGCGGAGTCCAGGAGCACTCAGATCCCAGTCTGGGCGGACTTCGCTCGTCACGGCGCGCAGATCGTGCCAAAGATCGACGACCGATGGACGCCCCCAGAACCAGTAGCCGTTATAGATGCTGTAAATCACGAGCCCCGGCTTGAGCACGAGCGTGTGCGGGATCATCGGATTATGCTCGGGGTCGGTATACTCCTGGATGTCGAGATCCTTCTGCATCGTTCGGTCGGGGTCCGAAAGGAAGGTCCACTGGGCTCCGACTGACGCACGGAATTCCTGAAGAGTATGGTGATCGTCGGTGGCGATCGTGGCGATCTGCGTGTACGCAACCGCGATCTTCGGGTAGAACGCGGCGAGTTCCAAATGCTGCTGGTGCTCCTTTGGGCAATAGTGGCCGCGCGCGAGCGTGAGGATTAGCGGATCAGCGCCCTGGAGCTCGCTGAGCTTGCGCAGTTCGCCCGTGTGATCGGGCAGTTCGTAGTCGGGGAAAATGCCTCCGGGCACAATATCAGAACGCATGATTCGGCTCCTCCCGTTTCTCTCACAGATCTTCGCTTAAAAGATCTTCTCTTAAAGATCCAGCGTGACACCTGCGTTTGGCTGTGAACAGCATACAAGCACATTCCCCGGAGCGGGCCGCTCCAGCGGCTCACGGTTATAAGTAATCGATCCGGCTATCAGACCAGTCATACACGTATGACAGACTCCAGCTCGGCACGACCATCTGACCGGAACGTCGCACGCTTCCGCCAGTTCAAGCAAACTCGCGAATTTCGGGTCCCAGGCAGCGGTAATCCCGCTCCGCGCGAATGAGACTGGGGGGCCAGATCCGGGCAGCCCCAAAAGATGTCCCCGTGCGCGGCTTCATTTTCGACGTGGACACCGGCAGATTACGCGAAGTCAAAGTACTTGAATACGAGCGCGCCGCCTGACTCGAGGCATCGCAATTTGCGGATTGGAAATCTCCCTCCCGCTCAAACTAAATGCGCCCGGGCAGACTATTTCGCCATGCCTATCCCGGCGGCTTCCAGTTTCGAATTTTTCGGAGTCCATGGCGTCGGCGACCAATTCCAGCCTCGCTCATCTAAGCTTTGTTGGTAACTGTTTGCGCACCGTACAAGGAGATGAAATATGAAAGCAGTTGTCGTCCACCAATATGGCGGTCCTGAAGTACTGAAATTTGAGGACTATCCTGATCCAGTGCCCGGTCCGGGTGAGGTGCTGGTGCGGGTCGCTGCCACGAGCTTGAATCCGATCGACTACAAGCGGCGCGCTGGATTAACGAAAGACTTTTATCCCATCCAGTTCCCGGGCCTCATAGGAGTCGATATCGCGGGGACTGTGGTGAAGATTGGGCCGGAAGTGGAAGGCTTTTCCGTCGGCGACCAGGTGTTCGCTATGGCGGACAATACTTACGCCGAACTTTGTGTCGTAAAGGCAGCGGTCTTGGCGAAGGTCCCGAAGGGTCTCGACTTGATCCAGGCGGCGGCGCTGCCGCTGGTGACGACGACCGTCAACCAGCTTCTTTCCGCTACCGGTATAAAAGCGGGCCAGATGGTTCTCGTCATAGGTGCTGCCGGAAATGTCGGGCGTTCGGCGGCATTCACGGCGAAGCAACGCGGGGCGGCTGTGATCGCGGGCGTTTTGAAGAGACAGATGCAGATGGACGAGGCGAAAACGATCGGCGCGGATCAGGTGGTCGCAACCGACGACGACGCCGCGATTGCCAATCTTCCCCCGCTCGATGCGGTGGCAGATACGGTCGGGGGAAGAACCGCCGAGAAGCTGATCGCCAAGGTCAAGCCAGGAGGAGTGTTTGCTACGGTTCTCGAGGCGCCACAGAATGCCGCGAAGTACCCATCTGTAAAGGTGGTGCATGTATTCTCGAAATTCGACAGGAAAACGCTCGAGTTCATGGCGGAAGCGGTGCGAGATGGCAAGCTGGTAATCCCGATTAGCCAGAAACTGCCACTTAGTGAAGCGGCCGAGGCTCAAGCAGCGGCAGAAAAGGGTGGTGTCGGGAAGATCCTGCTGGTGGCTTGATTTTATTTGCGAACAAAGGGCACGAAAGGACAATCGGATATGAAAAAGGACCGGCGCGGAATCAACCCCGCTTCGAAACCAAGCGGCGATGGATGTGTGGAATGCCTGGCGTCACCGAAAAGCTGGTGGTTTCATCTCCGCCGTTGCGCTGAATGTGGGCACATCGGATGCTGTGACAGTTCTCCGAGTCAGCATGCATCCAAGCATGCCGCGGCGACAGGGCACCCGATCATTGCCAGCTTTGAGCCGGGTGAGGATTGGTTCTACGATTACGAGAAGCAGGGCATGATCACGATCAAGGGTATGGAGTTGCTTCCGCCGCATTCGCATCCGAAAAATCAGCCCGCTCCTGGACCGGCTGGGAGGGTGCCAGCCAACTGGGAATCGCTACTCAACTAGCTGCCCGTTGTGGCGCAGCCGGAAGATGAAATTCTTCCTTTAGACCGTGGGCGTTTCCCGCCGCATCCTGATTCATCGACAACAGGAGGCGCCGCATGAATCTGCCTGACGCGCCGATTGCACACGAAGGCTTCTTCGCAACTCACTTCTTCACCGTAAGCGACCAAGACAAATCGAAGGACTTCTATGTCCGAATTCTTGGCGGGAAAGTGATCAAGCCAGACAATCCCTGTTACATCAAGTTGGCGAATACCTGGATCATTCTCAATTCCGGCGGTGGTTTGACTCCCGACAAGCCAGAAGTCCTTCTTGAAACGCCGCCGGATCTGAACCGAATGAATAGCTTCCTTAATCTGCGTGTCGGCGGGTGGCCCACTCAAGCCCGGTTTTGGCTTGAGTGGGTTAGTTCGAGGCGTAAAATGGGATGGATGACCAGAGAGGTTACCGAACTTCTAAAGAAAGCCCTGGCTCTGCCGCCCGAAGCCCGCGCGGCGCTCGCCGGTTCGCTGCTCGAAAGTCTTGATGAGACCGTGGACGCTACGGCGGAACAAGAATGGGGCCGCGAAATCGCCCGCCGCATCGAAGAGCTCGATTCCGGCACAGTGAAGCCTATTCCGTGGGAGGAAGCGCGCCGCCAAATCTAAGCTCTCCGCAATGGCCGCTAAGCCGCTGGATATCCACCCGGCCGCTCTTGCGGAACTGAAGTCTGCCGTGAACTGGTACGACGAGCGCAGTGCAAGCGCCGGCGATCCCCGGATATTGGGAAGGACGCCTTTAAACCGAAACATGAAACATGGGGACGTGTCCCCTAGTTTCCCGAGCGAACCGTTTTCTCCATTCGAATCGAAACCTATGTATAATCCGCCGATGCACCGAACACCCTGGAGCACAATTGCGCTCGCCTCGCTCTTGCTCATCGCGGCCCGCTCCACCGGAGGACAGGAAGTGCAATCTCCGCAACCTGAAAAGTCGAAGCCGCCCGTCAAAACGGAGCAGCGCGGGCGCATCCTTGGAATCGGCGGTGTCTTCTTCAAATCCGCTGATCGCGATCAGATGCGCGCATGGTATGCGAAGCATCTTGGACTCGCTGACAAAGGCCAGGGCGTGATGCTTCAATGGCGCGAACACGACGACCCGCAAAAGGAACACGTTACAGTTTGGACTGTTTTTCCCGCCTCCACTAAGTATTTCGATCCCAGGCCCGCACCGTTCATGATCAACTACATCGTGGACGACATGGATGCTTTGCTCGACCGCCTGAAACAAGAGGGAGTAAAGATCGACGCCAAACGAATGGATGAATCCTACGGTCGCTTTGCCTGGATCTACGACCTGGATGGAAATAAGATTTAGCTCTGGCAGCCGCTGCCCGCCAAGCCCTAAGGGCCTTCCCCTGCACTTACTCAGTCGGTTTTCTGTAGCTGGTCTTCTGTAACTACGGATCGGATCCGCGCCCCGTCAGCGCTTAAATCCGCATCCCGTCCGGGCCGAACGTTGACCGAGCATTAACCGTAAGTAAGGTCGGTGCTCTGTCCGACTTCGATGATATATCCGTCAGGATCGCGGATGTAGCAGCGTATCTCGCCGTACTTGGGTATCGGCTCGGTGATGAACTCGGCTCCTCGACTTTTCCATAATTCATAGCAGGCTTGAATATCCGCAACCCGGAAATTCATAAAGCTGTTGATGTGATTCGGGTCGGGGACGCTGAGCGTTACCGTCGGCTTATCCGGGGTCGGCCCGCCCCCAACGTTCAGAATCATCCAGATATTCGCCAACTGAAGGTACGGAGGTGCGTTGCCGTCACCCATGGTCAGAATGCGAGCGCCGAAAACCTTTTCGTAGTAGCGAGCCGATCGCTCGACGTCGGCGACGGTGAGAAAATGCGCGATGCTGATCCCCTCTTTCGGGGGCATCTCATAGCTCTTTTGGTCGATTTGTACGCTGCTCATGGACGTCTCCAATTCCGGTCAACAGTGGTCATCCGCTGATTCTGGTTCTTCCGTATTCATGCCTGCTGCGATTAAGCCTGACGAGGAAAGGCAAAACAATTGGACGAAAGGTATTGCGCGATACTTTGGCATCGTTTGCAACCGGTTGTCAAATAAGGCCGTCAAATAAACCCAAAAGGCCGTGTGGGCATCGGCAACGCAAGACAATCAGGCATCCCAGGGATTGAAAACCGGCACCCGTGCCATGTCGAAGTCGCTGCGGTCGCGGGTGACAACGGTAAGCCCGTGCTGCAAGGCCGTCGCTGCCAGCAAAAGGTCGGGATGTGAATAGGTATGCCCTATTTTCCGTCCGTCTTCCATCAATAGCCGCCACTTGAGCAGAATATCCTCGGTAACCGGCAGTATCCGTCCCGCGAAGGCGGGCCTCAGGCTCAGTGTCAGCCAATCATTTAACTGAACACGCCGTGCCAGGTCTTGCTGCAGTTCGATGCCGAAGCGAATTTCGGCAATGTTTACGACGCTGAGATAAAGCGTGTTGAGCGGTTGCGCGGCGTAGAAGGCTGTCACGCGAGCATCGGGCTTTGGCTTCCGTCCTTCCGACAGAATATTGGTGTCCAGCAGCCACGCCATCAGAGCACGACATCCCGCACATTGTCGAGGCGCACACGAGGCGGCGTTAGATCAATTTCCGGATAAGGTGACGCCTGCAACGCCGCGAGCACTACAGCGCCGGTAGAAGAAGGGCTCGCCGATCCGGCGCCTGGTTCCGATGGGAGCGGGGAGGATTTCAAGGCCTGTATCAAGGCATCCTCGACCGTTGGGAACGCGCCCGTCTTCATCCAGTCCCGGATGAGGGCTTCGAGTTCCGGCCTATGAATTTCAATCGTCATCGCGGCAGGCCTTCCTTTATCCATCACCAATTGTAGCGATTTCTGAGGAGGGATCAAAGCTCATCACAGGCCCGCGGAAAACTCGGGGACGGGACGTTTACTCAATTTTCTTTCCGCGGAAACCGGCGAACGTTCCGGCCCCGAGTTTCTTGTAGCCACGTATAGCCGCCTTCCATTTGCGCTACCACCGCCATCGAAGAATGAAACTGATGATGGTCAGTATCAGGAGTGCCCATAACAGTATCCGGACGCTGTTTAGTGAACGGGCAATGATGGTCAACGCTCCCATGACGTCCGTCCCGGTTTGGCCTTCGTGGTAGAACAGAATCGGGTTGTCAGGCCGCAACGCCATCAGTTGCCCTGTGCGAGTTTCAGCATAGAATTTCCGATACCAATACTTCGTTTGCGCTACATCCCACTCCGGCTCATCGAACCAAGTGGGGTCGGAAAGATCTGGGTTCGCGAACACGGACGGATCAAATCCACCGTTGTGATGGTCGAAGAATGAAAGCCGCTCGTCCACAATCTTGTCACCGTGAACTACGAAGAAACTGAAGCAGCGTTGTGGGTCTTGGCGGCAGGTGTCTTTGTCGTAATAGTACAAGACAACATTGAATGGGTAGATGCCTTGCGCTTTGAACTTCAGCAGAATTTCTAGCATCCGGCGACTGAAGTCTTGACCCTTCAACAGCATCTTCTCGCCATCGGTAGTCTCGATTTCCATGTTGATGACGCTACCTGTTAGAGAATCCTCCGTTAGTTTCTTGTCCGCAAATCGCTGATACACGTTCCCGACGGTCGTCGGGACATCGGGACCGCCGTCCGGGGGTTTCTCTATTAAGGGCAGTTCGAGAACTTTGTCGTCGAACCAATAACTGACAGGGTGAAACCCCTCCCAATCTGTTTGGGTTTTTGACCAGAGGTGCTGCTTCATGTTCGGGAATTGTAGCAGGAGATGTAGGAAGTTTTTGCCCGAAGAGCGGGCCGTTTCTCATTTCTGAGAAGCGCTTTAGTATTCGCCAAAAAGGGACATGAACGGGAATCCCTTTGATGGGGTCGTACCACCCAACAGGCCCAGCAATGCTCCGTAACTCGGGGTGACATCCTCAAGCCCCGAAACGGAAATGTTGTCGGGACTGTCTATAGTCCAAAGCGCGAGCTTGCAAGGGTGCGCCGTGATCCTTATCGCTAATACCTCAACTCGCAGCTTTAGCAATTCCAGAAACGCGGCCACGTTCACTCCGAGGTAGAGGCCAGATGGTAAGCGGAACTCCTTACCCTCGCGTGAAATCGTCCGCACTAATCCGAGAGTCTCCATCTCAGCATGAAACTGATCGTACTGTTCCCGGGTTGTCGCATCATGCAACTCAGGTCGGCACATCACGTTTGGCATCGGAATCTCTCCCTAACCCTATTGTGCATAAATCTACACAGCGAAGTAAAGGAGAAAATCGCGGATCGGAGACTCACCATTCCCTACCGTTTTGCCTCGGGGGCTGTCCCATTTTCCAGACGAAGAATTTCAGAAAGGCTCCCTAGACTGTTGGTGTCCAATGGCACACAATTTACTTGACCTGATGGTGTCCAATGGAGTACAAGAAAATGGTGCAGACGGTTGTCGAAACACCTACTTACCTCGCAATTGCCAGCAAGCTCTTTAGCGAGGAGGAGCGTGCGGACATCGTGGCGCTGGTTGCGGCTGACCCGGAATGTGGAGACGTGATCCGTGGAACGGGCGGGTTTCGGAAGGTCCGGGTCGCACGCAAAGGGATGGGGAAAAGCGGCGGGGCCCGGGTTGTGTATATCTGGCGCAATCAGAGATTCCCGGTTTTTCTTATTACGGTTTTTCCGAAGAATGAAAAAGAAAACCTGTCGATGGAAGAGCGCAACACACTAAAGAAACGGGCCGATAGTATTTTCGAGGGCATTTTGTGAACCCTGGGGAGATAGCATGAAAACGCAATTCGAGCAGATGATGAACGGACTGAACGACGTTAAGGCTTTCCTCGCCGGGGAGCAAGAAGGATTCAAGGCGCATGTGCCCGAGGAAGTTGACGTGAAAGCGATCCGAAATCGCCTTGGCATGACACAAGCCAGATTCTCTAACACATTCGGATTCAGCCTTGACGCGATCAAACACTGGGAGGGCGGGCGGAGGATCCCAGAAGCGCCGGCTCGCACTTTGCTCACTATCATCGACAAGAATCCCGCTGCCGTGCTCACTGCGCTGAATCCCGCCGCTGCCGGCTCTTCGAAAACGACCGCTGTCCGCCTCAGGGGCGATAAAAAGCGTCAGACATTTGGCGGCGTCAAACGGAAGACTCATTCTGCCGCAGGCGGGAAGAGAATCGCGAGGTGAAAAAGAACATCCCCACCCTAAATTTCGCAAAGGACGCGAAATTTAGGATCAGCCACCCGCCCTGCCACTACATACACCCATCCGAGATGCGGTCGATCTGCCGAAGATGGTTCAAGTCGTGTGCCGCTTCCAAGCGGACGAACTCCTCGACCGTTTGCCGTCCGCGTACCTCGTGGACCCCATAGCACTCCACCCACCGTGCGCGCGGGACCGACTCCAACAGTCGCAGGTTGCTCTCGCGCAGCGCTCGAAAGACCCCTGCCGAAAGGCTCGCATCTTGCTGCGCGTAACCTAAACGCTCCGCCCATGCGTCCTGATCCCACCACGTTAAGGCCACACCCGGATTCGCCAGCATGTTTCGCAATCGCCACCCCATCGCCAGTTCCGCGTCCGCCAAGTGCGCTCCGATCTCGGCGATTGACCACTTTTCAGGCGCAGGACGCCGGATCAACTCCTCGGGCGCGACATCGCGCAGACGCCGATCGAGCTGCGATGGGGCAGTTCCCTTTTCAGTCAAAGCTCCCCTCCGTTTCATCACACTTTTCTCGTACCGCCATCACAGACAGGCATCACCATCGGTCCGATGATTCTACGAACGTGCACCATCGGGAACTGCGCCCGTCTCCAGAGACAAACGCATTTCCGGCGTTCAACTTTTTCGCAGTTCTTTGACAAAAAATGCTAGCGGCAGCACCCCGGCAAGTGCACGCCAATCCGCGAAATATCCAGCTAAGTCCTATATTTTGAATATTTTACCTCCAAGCTCCTTATTATCATCAACTTGACCCATTTTAGGGGGAGGGGGGGCACCCCCCATGAACTCCCAAATTTCTCCCCGCAAAAAATAATCATCCATCAGCGAATCGATTCGATCACCCTAGGATCTTGCCGGCAAGCCAGTAATCGACACTGAACTTTCCCGGACCCGAGCAGAGCAGCCAGATAAAGAACAGCACATACAGGACTTCCGGAAGGTAGAGGAAATCGTCGAGCCAGCTAAGAGGCGAAAGTCCTTTCGGCAAGGTGGAAACCGCGCTGGTCAGGGTGGCGACAATCATATCGATCATTAAGGCCACGCTGGCCGGGCTCGAAAGAAACCCCACGGTCACCATGGATCCGCAAACGAACTCGACACCCGCCACGAAATAAGCCGTCTGGCGCGGAAACGGGACTTTGGCCTTAACAAGCGTTTCGTAAACAGGTTTCGTGCCGCCGGCGACAAACAATTTGTTCGCCCCGGAGATGGCGAAGAACAGCCCGATCGAAACCCGTACCAGCAGGATGGCATATTGTTCCAAATCACCGCTGCCCAGCAGCGCGAACTGGACCAACCGTTTCCAATCCATCTCTTGTCCCTCCATTGCTGTGTCGCGAATTCTCGCGCCTGGAGATTATGCGTCCATCCGTTCGACCCATTGCGCGCGCCATGCGGGAGCCACGAATGGATCCGCAAAGTACTGTGTTTCCCGCGCAACCTTGTCGCCCCTGAACTCCATGATGCTCACGGTGTAGGACGGCTTGCCGTCATAGGTCAGGATGAATTCAGTGACCCAAAGATCGCCGCCGCCAATGATTCGTCGGATAGTAAACCGCTTTTTGCTCGGCTGACTGGCGCGTTGGCCCTGTATGTTGTGCCGACCGCGGGTTCGCTCGCCTGACTGCGGGTAATCCAGCACCGCGTCCTCGCGATAGATGAGGTGCTCGGTTTCAAAATCGTTGGCATCGGACGCCGCCCAGTGCCGATCCAGTGCCGCACGGATCTCTTGATCTCGCGCTCCAGAACACTGCTCGTTCTTTTGTTGATCGCTCATTTTGAGCCCTCAATTCGAAAAGAAGCTAAATGCTTCAGCGGAATCGGAGTGTACGACTCGTCTACGCCGCGTGTCGTTGTCGACTAAGGTTGGAACCCGTCCGCCATCCACTTGGCGAATAGTTCAATCCGAGATTGCTGCCAGGGACCTTCTCCTCGTGGTGGCGAGGGCGGCATTACGGCGCCGCCGATTCCACGAATGCGATCGTAGATGGCGCCAGCGTGCTTCTTGACGTCATCGTAACTTCCCAGGTTGAACGCCTTGCTCATGCCTTGAATGTCTCGCTCCGTAAAGAGCGGGCGAATGTCCATTTGAAAGCTCGTCGTTTTCGTCATTGCGCCTCACAGGTGTTGGATTATAAGTTGTTGTTTCGCGGATCGTCTTTCGCGCTGAGGTATTCCAGTCCCAGCGGCCCCATCGCGGGACTCCGAATGTTACCCGCGCGCGCCGTCGCGGAAATCGCGCAGGTGCCTCTAAGAGTTGTGCCACAATACTCGCCACAGATGAGGCCGGCTTTTTGTCACGATGTCCGGTCACGACGGAAGGCGGCGCAAGGCTCTTGCAGTCGATGGTAAGCTTGCAGGACGAATTTACACTCGGCACGAGCGCGGGTTCGAAAAACGAAGTCCGCCCACGCCAGCCGCGACAATATCCGATGGTGACCGAGTCAGATCCCAATTCGATGAGCGCACCCACTGCGGCAGGTAGATCGCCAGCTCTCGCGCAGCCGGTAGACGCGCCCCTCACGCGCGCCGCGATCTTCTTGGTCGCGACCCTCGATCCGGACCCTGAGAATCGCGCCACTCTGCGCTCGTTCTGCGGAGACCTCGCCGCGCTAGCGCGCGCCGTGGAATTTCGCGACCTAGAAGGGAGTCTTTCCTGTATCGTGGGGTTTGGCTCAGACGCATGGGACCGCCTCTTCGGGCAGCCCCGGCCGGCAGAGCTGCATGTCTTCCGAGAAATTCGCTCCGGAGCGAGGCAAGCAGTCTCCACGCCGGGCGACTTGCTGTTCCACATCCGCGCCAAGCGCATGGATTTATGCTTCGAGCTGGCCACTCAGATTATGGCGCGTCTGGGAAATGCCGTCTCTCCGGTGGATGAAGTGCACGGCTTTCGTTACTTCGACGACCGCGATCTGATAGGGTTCGTCGATGGCACGGAGAATCCCCGCGGCGGCGCCGTGGTCGACGCCGTGCTCATCGGCGACGAAGACACCGAGTTTGCGGGGGGCAGCTACGTTATCGTTCAGAAATATCTCCACGATCTTGGCGCATGGAATGCGCTCTCCACCGAAGCGCAGGAACGCATCATCGGCCGCACCAAGCTTTCCGATATCGAATTGGATGATTCAGTCAAGCCAACCTCAGCACACAACGCGCTCACCACAATCGTCGAGGACGGGAAAGAGATCAAGATCCTGCGCGACAACATGCCCTTCGGTCGGCCCGCGCATGGTGAATTTGGCACTTACTTCATCGGCTACAGCCGTTCGCCTCGCACCATTGAGCAGATGCTCGAGAACATGTTCGTCGGTCGGCCACCCGGCAACTACGACCGACTGCTCGACTTCAGTCGCGCTGTCACTGGAAATCTGTTTTTCGTGCCATCGGCGACATTCCTCGAAAATGTCACTGAAGATCAAGCCGTCGAAGATCCGACGGCGGCCGCGGAATCCTCCGCAGCGCCTGCCGTGGCTGAAACCTCCTCATCCATCCCACCGGTGCGCGACGGTTCGCTCGGCATCGGATCTCTCAAAGGAGACACACGACATGAATAATCTCCATCGCGAGCTGGCGCCCATTTCCGATTCGGCCTGGGCTCAGATCGAAGAGGAAACTTCGCGCACGCTCAAGCGCTACCTTGCCGGACGCCGCGTCGTCGACGTAAAGGGGCCGGCCGGAACCAGCCTCTCTGCCGTCGGCACCGGCCACCTGCGTACAATCGCCGCCCCAGCAAAAGGCATCGTCGCGAGCCAGCGCGAGGTGAAGGCGCTGGTCGAGCTACGGGTTCCGTTCGAACTGGATCGCAAGAGTATCGACGATGTTGATCGTGGCGCGAACGACTCCGACTGGCAACCGGCCAAGGACGCCGCTCGACAGATCGCGTTTGCCGAGGACGCTGCGATTTTTGAAGGCTATGCCGCCGCTGGCATTGGAGGCATTCGTCAAGGGAGCAGCAATCCCATCATGACGCTCCCAGCTGACGTGCGTGAGTACCCGGAGGCCATTTCCCAAGGCTTAAGCCGGTTGCGTCTCGTCGGTGTCAACGGTCCCTATGCCGTGTTGCTCGGTGCAGACGCCTACACGGCACTCGCCGAAACCAGCGACCACGGATACCCGGTATTGGAGCACGTCAAGCGCCTGGTCAAGGATCAAATCATCTGGGCCCCTGCCATCGCCGGCGCTTTCGTGCTGACCACTCGTGGCGGCGATTTCGACCTGCACATCGGCCAGGACGTATCCATCGGCTACCTCAACCACAACGATGCCACGGTCCGTCTGTACCTGCAGGAGACATTCACTTTCCTTCTGCTCACCACCGAGGCCGCCGTCGCGCTGGTCCCTCCCGCGAAGGCGAAGAAGACTTGACGCGCAATGGGGACCATTCCGAATTGGCGAAGCTCACATTTCTCATTTCGCGCCACACTTTCCTGAAAGAGGGAAGTATGGATCACAATGAGGCAGCCCGAAAATTTGAACATTTGATGCTCAGAGAGGCTGACCACGCCCACGAGGCGGCAACCGAACTTGAAGCTTTGGTTTCGCTCCTGCCCAGCGAGAAATCTCGACAGCTCGCACAGCTCCAAGTAAAGGCCAGTCACAAGCAAGCCAAGGACTTTCGCGAGCTAGCGCAGAGAGTCAAAGAAAGCTGGGGTCCCGAGCCTTCGCTGCCGATTTATGTCGGCACCACTGAAGAGATTAGGATTTCTAGTTCGCTCGCGGCAGCCCTGCAAGAAGACATCGTGGGCAAGCCGGGTTCCAGATGCAGGAGGTCACGGGCGACGTGAAGCAGACGCAGAGCTTTCTTGGGCACGCGAGTATCGGCATTACGAGTGACGTTTACGTTCACTTGCAGCCAGATTCGGAAGTTGAGTCAATGAAGAAGCTGGAAGAGACGTTTTTCAGCGAGTTGTGCTCAACTGTGCTCAAAACGAGGGCGGAAGGTCAAATAGGGAATGCTGAACTAGGAGAAATGCTCGTGAATTGCAATGCTCATAAGCCGCAAATAGTGAAGGGGTTACCAGCCTTTCGGCCAGCAACCCCAGATGGTTGCGGGGGGTGGATTTGAACCACCGACCTTTGGGTTATGAGCCCAACGAGCTACCAGACTGCTCCACCCCGCAGAAAAATCATAACAGCGTGGTGCGGCGGGGTCAAACCAGCTCGCCGTTCGCGCTAGTGCCTTACTCAAACTGAGGCGCTACCCGCCGGGCCGGATCGTCATTCTCTACCAATCGTATTTTCACTTCAGCGCACGCGTTCAGCAATTCTGCGCACTCGTTCAGTGGCCCAACTTCTTGCGCTGGCAAGCGTCGACGATCTTCGTAGGATCGATCGCCTCCCGGTCGATCTGCTCCTCGAGAATCTTCCCGTCTTTGCCAATCAAAAAGTTCACCCGCCGCGCCGCTTTATATTTATCCACGTAAATTCCATACTCGCGCGTGACATCGCCACCCCAATCGCTCAGCAGCGGAAAGGTGACACCGATCTGGTCGGCGAAAGCTTTGTTGGCGAAGGGGCTGTCCATGCTTACACCCAGGACCTGGGTGTCGGCCGCTTCCAGTTTCTGAAGGTTCTGCTGGAAGGCCTTCATTTGCGCGGTTCAACCTCCGGTGAACGCAAAAATGTAAAACGCCAAAACGACGTTGCTCTTGCCGCGATACTGGCTTAGCGAAACACTCTTAAGGTTTGAGCCGTCAAAGTATTGCAGCTTGAAGTCAGGAGCGACGTCGCCCACCTGCAGCTTCAACGGCGCCGGTTCCATTTTGTTCCCCTGCGCTCTGATCAGCGGACACACCACTGCGGCCGTGACCAGCCAGATCGCAAATATCGTCGAAAGTCCCCTTCGTTTCATGGCACCCCTCCATGGAAACTGGTCAAAGCCTATCCTGCCAGCAGCCATGCGGTCAAAACTTTAATCGCTTCCTCACCGCAATTTTCTGACGAGGAGGGCTACAATGTGGCCGGAACCGAACCCAATCGGATCAGATGAGCATCAAGACTCTGAACGATATTCTTTCGAATGTTTACCAAAGCCACCGCGACCGCGTAATGCTGCAGCGGCGATCCCAGGGATGGATTCCCATCTCCTCGACAGAACTCTATCGCAACGTGGTGGGATTGGCTCGCGCACTCGAGTCGTGGGGGATCGGCAAACGCGATCGCGTCGCCATCCTAAGCGAGAACCGGCCGGAGTGGACAATTACCGATTTCGCGGCGCTCGCTCTCGGCGCAGTTACGGTTCCTGTTTACTCGACCCAAACTGCCGAGCAGACCGCCTTCATCCTCAATGATGCCGGGGCGCACATCGTCGCTGTCTCCACGCAACAGCAACTGGAGAAGGTACTCAGCGTCCGGCAGAACACGTCCGTGCAGCGAATTCTGGTAATGGATGACCTGGAAACACCGCATGCCATCCCCATGCGCGAATTGATGCTGCACGGCCCAACCAGTGCGGATGCGGCATTTGACGCCCGAGCGCAGGCGATTGTCCCCGATGATCTGGCGACGATCATCTACACTTCCGGCACCACCGGCATTCCCAAAGGCGTGATGCTGACCCACCGTAACATGGCATCGAACATCTCGCATTCGCTGGACGGATTCAATCTCGGAACCGCGGAACTCAGTATCTCCTTCTTGCCGCTCTCCCATGTCACCGCGCGTCACGTGGACTTTGCCTTGCTCTACAACGGCGTAACCCTGGCGTACTGCCCCAATATTCCGGATCTCCCTGAAGCCTTGACGGAGGTGCACCCGACGGTCTTTGTTGCGGTACCGCGCGTCTACGAAAAGATCCGCAAGCAAGTCATTCTGAAAGCGGAGGGATTCCCCAAGCGCGAAATCTACCGCTGGGCGCTCAAGGTTGGACGCGCTCACCGCGAGGAAACATTGTCGGCCATTCAACCCACTGCGCTTTCCTGGAAGATCGCAAATCGTCTTGTGTTTTCGAAGGTGCGCAGCGGTATGGGCGGACGAGCCAAAGAGTTCATCTCGGGAGGCGCGCCCCTTGGCCGTGAGCTGACGGAGTGGTATGCCGATATCGGCATCCGGATTCTCGAAGGCTACGGCCTCACCGAAACCTCGCCCGTAATTGCCGTCAATACTCCCCTGGCCCACAAACTGGGAACGGTCGGCAAGCCCCTTCCCAACGTTGAAGTGCAAATTGCGCAGGATGGCGAGGTGCTGGTTCGCGGCCCATCGGTTTTCCAGGGCTACTGGAATCGGCCGGACGAGACCAGCGACGCTTTCACGGATGGATGGTTCAAAACTGGCGACATCGGCAACATCGATAGTGACGGCTTCCTCTCCATTACGGATCGCAAGAAAGATCTCATCAAGACCTCGGGTGGAAAGTTCATTGCGCCCCAGCCAATCGAAAATTCCCTGAAGCTCAACCCGCTGATCGGGACCGCAGTGGTGCTGGGCGACCGCCGGAAGTTTCCGGCTGTCCTCATCTCCCCCCACTTCCCGGCGCTCGAGGATTGGGCCCGCAACAACCAGATTGTCTTTGTTTCACGCCAGGATCTGGTCGCCAATGGCAAGGTCCAGGCGCTTTACAAGAACTTCGTCGAAGAAATCAACCAGAGCCTGGCGCGCTTTGAGAAACTGAAGCGCGTGCTTCTGGTCTCCGAGGAATTCTCCGCCGCCGATGGCACACTGACTCACACCTATAAAGTCCGGCGCCGCGGCATCGAGACGCGCTACCAGCACTTGATCGACGAGATGTACATGAAAGCCGAAGCCTTGCCCGACAAATAGCCGGAGGGAGCTTTACAATAAGAATATGACGGACTCATTGATCATCGCAGGCAAACAATTTCAGTCCCGGCTGATAGTTGGGACTGGCAAATACAGATCGTTTCAGGAAACCGCGCGCGCCCTCGAAGCCAGCGGCGCTGACATGGTGACGGTGGCGGTACGCCGGGTGAATCTTGACCGAAGCAAGGAATCTCTTCTCGACTACATCGATCCCAATAAATATTTCCTTCTGCCCAATACTGCCGGCTGCTATACCGCGGATGACACCGTCCGCACGGCTCGGCTGGCGCGCGAGGCCGGGCTTTCCGACTGGATTAAGCTCGAAGTAATCGGCGATCAGGCAACACTCTACCCCGACGTTCAGGCCACGCTCGAGGCTACGCGCACGCTGGCAAAAGAGGGCTTCACCGTTCTCGCCTACACCTCCGATGACATCGTCTTCGCCAAACGCTTGGTGGACGCGGGAGTCGCCGCGGTGATGCCTCTGGGCGCGCCGATCGGCAGCGGCCTCGGCATTCAAAACACCGCCAACTTACGAATCTTGCGCGAGATGATCACGGGTGTTCCATTGATCGTGGACGCAGGGGTTGGCACAGCTTCCGACGCAGCCATTGCCATGGAACTGGGCTATGACGCGGTCCTGATGAATACTGGCATAGCCGGGGCTCAGGAACCCGTGCTGATGGCCGAAGCCATGAAGCATGCGGTGCTGGCGGGACGGCAGGCCTATCTGGCCGGACGCATGCCGCGGAAACTCTACGCCACCGCCAGTTCGCCCCTCGAAGGCGTATCGCGCTAGCGGGCCTGAGGACACACACGTCCTCGTGTGGTGGCGGGGCTCGGCCCCGCCGGACAAAGCAAGAAATTGCGATGTGAACTATTTCACGGGAACCACAAAGGGCGCCCGTCAGGTCGCCCGATCTTCATCCAATACAAATTCGTCCTACAGCATCTTCACGCTGTCCACGTGAATGTTGTCTCCGTCGATGTGTCCGGTGATCGCCACGTGATGTCCGTAGTGATCCTTGAGGGAATCGGGATTTTCGACATTCAGCACTTTTTGATCGCCGTCGGTGACGACCACCGGCTTGGCCCCAGCGGCGATGCACTTTTTTGTGCATGCCTCGGCGCCCGCGTTGGCCCCCTTGACGCCGCACTTCGAGTCACTGACCCAGCCGTTAACGGTTTGTGCGCTTCCTGCAAACGACACCGATGCCACCAGCAGGATCAATGCAAAAGCCAGCATCAACAAAACAACTTTTCTCATAGCATCCTCCTCTGATTCGTCCCCACATGAATCTTCCGAACTGTACCACAGCGCCCCCGTCGCCTGCACTCATCTTTCCCCGTTCTCACCTGCGGACAAAGTGCTGGCCGGCGGGCAATTCAGCAACGACCTTCACGATTCGGTATATTATGGGGCAATTCCATCCTGAGGTAACAAGGAGGTAACAATGTCGTCGCAGTTCCGCTTTTGGTCTTTCAAGACTTCTCCATTTATCGGAATCCTGTTATTGGCTGTAACTGCTCTTTGCCAGGATGCCTCAACGCCTCTGCTGAAGCTGCAACGTTCGAAGGCATACCTGGAACTTGAGACGAATGTCGTGCACGCGCAAGGGCTAAACGGCATCACCTATGGCAAAGGAGGCGATGTTTCCAATTACCCAAATTCCTTAGCCTGCCTGCTCGTTTATGGAGATGGAAAGTTTGTCCTGGAGAAACGGGACGAATCGACCCTCGGCAAGCCAAAAGTCAAAATTGCCGAAGGGTCTTTGACGGCGGATGACCTTCAGCACTTAAAGGGAATGCTCGACGATGAAGGGCTTAAGAAGGTCGTCAGTCCGGCACCGCCGGAGCTTCCTGCCAACGCAGCCGCGATTCGCGAGATCGAGAGCGTGGATGCGCAGATTGATCGCGGGGGAACTCTGCAACGCTTCACGACGATCAAAGAGCGCGTGAAAATGGCCGCCAGCGAAACCGGGGGCGTGACCACTGGAATGGACACTTATCTCGACAATGGAGCGCACTTCCAAAAGACATTGAATCCGCTGCTCAAATGGTTCGACGGGTTGGAAAAAAAGAACAAGTCGCAATTCAAGGATTCGAGCCCAAAATATTGTGCGCCAATGAATGTGGGATGAACATGAGAAACATTTCTTTTGTTGTTATCGTATCCGCATTCCTGCTGCCTGCGACGGCCGCATATTCTCAACGCCCGGAAGTGCCGCTACGCGTGTTTCTCAATGAGATCCAGCCGGGTGTGATGTCTTCCCCACAGTATTGCCTGCTGGTGTTCGACGACCACCATTTTCATGCTGAGAGAGCCAATATCAAGGACCAGCAAGCCACTGATCGCAAGGTTTCCGAGGGCCAGCTTTCCGACAAGGATTGGAATGCGCTGGTGGCCGTTATCGACAACCAGAAATTTCGCGATCTCAAAGTGCCGCAGTCGGTCCCGCCTCTGGTCATGCAGGATACTCATCCTTACACGATCAGCGTCGCTCGGGGCAAGAACTTCCAGAACATGGAGTTTCTCGACTCGAAGAGCATGAGGCCGTATGAGGGAGAAGTAAAACCTCTTTTGCAATGGTGGAAGGCAGTACGAAGCGAACGCATGGAATCGAGGCCTTCGGATCCCGATTCTCGATGTAGACTTGATAATTCGCACGCAGTTTTTGCGCAATAGAATCACCTGAGGCAATGCAGTGCGGCGAGTTTGAGCGATCGTTACTTGCCACTCCTGGCTCGGCCAGTCGCGGGCTTTGGGGCAGGCTCGGGAGCGACGAAGACTACCTCTCCCTTGCGCGTGTAGTGCAACTGCTCTCGCGCTTCTTTCTCAATTGTTGCCGGATCGGACTTCAGCAGTTTGATCTGCTCCGCATACTGAGCATTTGCCTTCTGCAGTCGGTCCACTTCGCTTTGTAGTTCCTGCATTTCCGCACGCTTTTGGCGATAGATGACCATGCCATTCGCCCCGAACGTTGCGTGCAACAACAATCCCGCGATAATCAGAACGGCAGCAGCCGTCCCCAGTCGGTGCCACTCGCGAACCAACCAGGACCAGACCGGGCGAGTACGTTCCACCCAACGCGCCGCCACCGCTTCCGCCCGTGGAGCCTGCTCCATGACCGCGCGCAGGCCATCCTCGGGACGAGGGAATGGGCGAGGAAAGACGCGCGTTCTCGACTCTGGCCCTAGCCGCAGATTTGTCAATCGAAGATCCATGCTTTCGCTGCCGTGCTCAATTTTGCGAGGTCTTCCCTGCTCCTCGCTTCGCTGTAGACGCGCACTACCGGCTCCGTGCCCGAGAGCCGGTAGCAAACCCAAGATCCATCTGCGAGGACGAGTTTAAGACCGTCGATCCGCACCACTCTGGCAACTTTGTTGCCAGAAAAGTTGGCCGGATCCGCACGTAACTTCTCAGTAAACTTCTGTTTCACTTCCGGCGTCAAGCGGAAGTTCTCCCGCAGCGGGTAAAAGGAACCAACTTCGGCAAATACATTCTGTAGTTGTGTGCCGAGCGACGCACCACGCCTGGCGACCATTTCGCAACAGAGCAGTCCGGCGAGCACTCCATCTTTTTCGGGAACGTGTTTGCGAATCGACAGGCCGGCGCTCTCTTCTCCGCCGATCAGAATCTTGTCCTGCTTGATGAGTTCGCCAATGTATTTAAATCCCACCGGCGTTTCGTAAAGTTCGATTTTGTGCTTTTCGGCCAGCGCGTCGATCAGATTGGTAGTGGCAACCGATTTTCCAACGCCATTCTTCCAGCCGCGGCTTTCCACCAGATAGTCGAAGAGCAGAGCAATCACGTAGTTCGGCTGGATGAACGCGCCATCCTGATCGACAATGCCGAAGCGGTCGGCGTCGCCATCGGTCGCAATGCCAATACCCGCGCCGACTTCGCGCATCTTCCCGCGTAACTCATACAGCAGATGATCATCGGGTTCCGGCGCGTGGCCTCCAAATAGCACGTCGCGCACGTCGTGCACCGTGCCGACGGTGATTCCAGCGTCACGTAACAGCGCATCGGAATAACCTCGGGCAGCGCCCCACATTGGATCAAAGGCAACCTTCACACCCGACTTCCTGATGACATCAAAATCGACAATTTCGCGGAGACGCGCAAAATACATGGGGCGCGGATCGATCGACTGCGCCTCCGCTTTGCCTGCCTGAGGAACCCGCGGATTCTCATCGAAGGCTGCAATCTCCCTCTCGATGGCTTTGGTTACCTCCGGCAGCGAGGGCGCACCGTCCGGCGTGGAAAACTTGATCCCGTTGTATTCCGGCGGATTGTGCGAAGCGGTGAAGTTGATCGCGCCATCTGCCTTGGACTGGATTACCGCGTATGAAATTGCCGGAGTGGGCGCCGGCTCCGCGATCAGCACCGGCGTGATTCCATAGCTCGACAAAATCTCGCCTGCCATGGCACAAAACGTTTCTCCCAGGAAGCGTGGATCGCGGCCCACAATCACTCTCGCTCCGCTGGGCTTCTGCGATGACACATAGCGCGCAATCCCGTGCAAAGCGCGCTGGACATTGGCAAAGGTGAATTCTTCGGCCATCACGGCCCGCCAGCCGGAGGTGCCGAACTTGATTGGAGTGGTCATGATTTCAGTAGTCATTTGCGTCTCGTAGGAATCGTGCGTTCGGCTCGCCTTTTCATTCTCCGCTTATGGTTTTATGCTTTCGCCTTAAACGCGCTCCGGAGTAAGTCTGAAGCAAGAGCGCCGAGGACTCGGAGCATAACGTCTGATTATATGACTGACAAAAGAGTTGTTCTGACTACCTGCGGTTCGCTCGAAGAAGCGCGGACCATCGCAAGCGATTTGGTCGAGCATCAACTGGCCGCCTGCGTCAACATCATCCCCGGTGTGGAGTCCATCTATCGCTGGCAAGGCAAAGTGGAAACATCATCCGAATGCTTGCTCATCATCAAGACGACAGGACAGGTTTTCGAGCGCCTGCGCGATGCGCTGCGCGAGTTGCACTCCTACGACCTTCCCGAATGCATTGCGATTGCCATTGAAGATGGCAGCGCACCGTACCTGAACTGGATTGAAGAATCGGTGAGATGAGCAAGATCGTCTGCGAGCAATGCTCGTGTGGAAGCGGGGCTCTGCCCCGCTTCGACGGGGCGAAGCCCCGTCACCACACTACACCCACGTGACACCAGAAACCTAGATCGCTGCCAGCGCCTGATCGAGGTCAGCGAGAATATCCTCGACATCCTCGATGCCAACCGAAATACGGACCAGACCATCGGTGATGCCGATCTTGCGGCGTCCCTCCTCGCCGAGCGCAGCGTGCGTCATGGTCGCAGGATGCGAAATCAGGGTTTCAACGCCGCCCAGCGACTCCGCCAGCGAGCACACTCTGACCTTGCGCAGCATCTTGTTGGCATTCGAGAGCGAGCCCGTTTCGAACGAGATCATCGAACCGAAACCGGACATCTGCCGTTTCGCCAGTTCATACTGTGGATGGTCCGGTAATCCGGGATAGAAAGTCTTTTTCACTTTGTTGTGCTTCGCCAGATAGTCCGCGATCTTGCGCCCGTTGAGATCGTGTTGCTGCATGCGAACTGCCAGAGTTTTCACGCCACGAAGAATCAGAAAACATTCAAACGGAGACATAATCGCGCCCGCGGCCTTTTGCAGGAAAGCGAGTTTTTCGGTCTGCTCCGGCTTGGTGCAGACGACAACTCCGCCCAATCCGTCGCTGTGACCGTTTAAGAACTTGGTCGTGGAATGGATGACCATGTCGGCGCCGAGTTCAAGTGGCCGCTGAAAGTAGGGCGACATGAAGGTGTTGTCGACGACTACTTCCATGCCATGCCGGTGGCTCAAATCGCTGATCGCGCGCAGATCGCACAATTCCATCAGCGGATTCGTCGGCGTCTCCAGAAAGACGAGCTTCGTATTCTTTTGCAGGCTTTTTTCGACTTTGCCGAGATCCGATGTATCGACATAAGTGAATGTGAGGCCGAAGTTGACCAGCACCTGATCGAAGAGCCGTGGAGTTCCGCCGTACAAATTGTGTCCGGCGAGTACGTGATCGCCGGCTTTGAGCATCGACGTCACCGCATTGATCGCGGCCATTCCGCTGGCGAAGACTCTGGAGGCGACTCCACCTTCGAGCGCGGCTAGATTGGTTTCGAGCCGATCACGAGTGGGATTCGACACGCGCGAATATTCGTAGCCTTTGTGCTTGCCGATCTCCTCTTGAACGTAGGTGGAAGAGGCGTAGATCGGAACGTTGACTGCTCCGGTGAATGGATCAGGTTCTTGTCCGGCGTGAATGGCGCGCGTGGCGAAACCTTGCTTTGCGTGAACTGGTTGTTTGGTGGTCAAGGAAACTCCTGGAGAAAGGCTATTCTAATCCATAACCTTTAGAGTCCCGCGACGGTTGGCCGGGTGCCCGATACAACGAGGGTGCCCAACACATCGCGCACCTTGCGATGTGTGGGTTTCGTCACCACCCGACCGTATCCGGGATCACCACAGCGCTCCCGCCCGAGTGACTATTCTGGCCGGGTGACCAAGCGTCTGCATCGCTATTATGGCACGCACCATCTGCACTTCATCACCAGCAGCTGCTACCGCCGTCAACCGGAAATCCGCCTGGCGGCGCGACTTATTTGTGAAAATTCTGGACGAGGCCCGCCGCAAGTATCGTTTTGTCGTCCACGGATATGTAGTCATGCCCGAGCACATTCATCTGCTCATCACCGAGCCCGAGGTGGGCGACCCGTCGCTGGTCATGAAGGTAATCAAGGAGCGTTTCTCACGGCGCGTGAACCGCAAACGAAAACAAGCCGCGGCGGAACAGGGCGTGCTGTGGGAGCGAGTGCGGGAACCGGTGTGGCAGAGGCGCTTCTATGATTTCAATGTATGGAGCGCGCGCAAACACGTCGAGAAGCTGCGTTACATGCACAGAAATCCTGTAAAACGAGGACTGGTGGAGCGGCCGGAACAGTGGAAGTGGAGCAGTTTCCGAGCTTATTATTATGGAGAGACGGGACCCGTAAGGGTGAAGTTTCAGGAATGGGCACTGGAAATCAAACGCCGTCCGGTCGAGAGCTTTGCGGCAGTCGAGAGCCCACTCATTCGCAAAGTGCGCGAATGACTGGGGCACCCGCATTGTCTCGGGCACCCGGCCATTCAGATTGGAGGATTTTGATCCATGATCTGCGAAGTCTACCACTACGACCGTTCTAAAGATCGGTCGGTTCTCGCCGGAACACTTACTCTGAATGGAGAGGAGATTACGATAGAGGCCAGTAAGGGTTGCGAAAACACCATGGAGAGTGTCAAGGAGCTTTCCGCCATGAGTGATGGTGGGAGAATTCAACTCAACGATGATCCAAAGCTCTGGTTCAGTCTTCTCCCGCACACTGTCAGAGGGAGTTTCTGGTATGCCTTAATCGTTGAGGGCGAACGGGTAGTAGACACGCCAACGGAGTTGCTTGGTCGTGGTCTTGTTGTGTTTAAGGATGGCAAAGAGATTGGTCAAATTGACGGGGATTATATCGAGACTGAAGACGTCGGTCTGGATGATCTCTTCTACGATCTGATCGACGAGGGAGTACCCGTGACGGTGCGCCGGGGAGTCATAAGGTACGAGCAGGCTACTCCCGAAAGGCTGATAGGTCATCTACAAAAATATGGCTATGAGGTCAGAAGCGGTAAGGGGCCATGATTTCGTTTAAGCCGAGACCAAAGCGCGGTCGTCGTTCCTCGGAGCGACTGGAGAGGTGACAATTTTCCTATGTCGGTCAAGAGTAAGAAGATTGTTTGTGAGGCTGTTGATGGAAGCAAATCCAAGCAAATGAAGTGTTCAACGTGCGGCAACGACCAACTCTACGTGGACTGTGGACCGTTAAGATTTCCAACAACACCGACTGGAGGCAGGAAAAAGGGATTCTTTGCGACTTGTCCAAAGTGCCCCGATTCTACGACTCGGATATCTGGGCACAGCCGTTTTACCTGCGAGAGCTTGTGATGGCTTGGCCGAAGACCCGCAATCCGAAAATGCAGTTAGTTATCAGTTGAGCATTGGCGATTATTGCGTCTACGAGACCTCCCGCAAGACAAGCCGACTTGGGCTGCTGAGGTGTTCGAAGAACGGCACCTGAGACAGGATCAGAACAACCCCGGATGATGCCCGCCCTACGTAGTCTTCGTCGATTTCCTTCCGCGTTACCTGCCCCCGCTCAACGAGGCGGCCCACCGCCTGCCGAAAGACCTCAATCGGGATGAACTGCTGCCGCTCGCCCGATGTAAATCGCTTTACGCCCGACCAATCGACAGTCAACAGAATATTGGTCGTACCGTTTGGCCTCACGAGCGTTTGGCCCTCCAGCGGAATGACATGCCGCTCCCAAATCTCGTTGAACGTGGGCGCGGCGCGGCCGACTTCTGCGGATTTGAGTGTCGCGTTCGGCGGCATTGGGTCACGGGGCGACAAACTCTCGACGGGGAGTGAGAGAATCCTGATCCGCAGTTTCGCCGCCACTTCCTTGGCATCCTCGGACACTTCGCCGTCGGTGACGATCACGGCTTCGGTGCAGCCGAAATAATCCTTTGCGCCGTGGAGTTGCATCACCATCGCTCGGTTCACCTTCCGTACGCCGCCGTACATCTTCGCCTGCAGGGCGAGCTTTTGGTTTTCCTTGCAGGCGAAGGCATCGACCCCATAGTCGTTGCAACGCGGTGTCAGTTCGACAGAGTAGCCTTGCCGACGAAAGTGAGCCGCGACCATCTCCTCGTACGCTAGGGGTGCCACTTTCGTTCGACTCTCCGGCTGACCCATGTCGATCACTCCTGAACTTAGATTACAGCGGTTTCCCGCTATCCAATGCGCTGAGGGTGAGGGCGTGCCGAGAGGTCAGTAATTGAGATTTGCGAATGGGAGTTTGCCATACACTCTCTCGAATTCTTCCATAAGTGCCTTCTCCACGGTTCTGGGAGCATCGTCAATCGTGGGTTTCCAGCACACTAGTAAGTTGACCGAGCGGGCCAACTGCCAGATGTATCTTCCGCCGTAATGCCCCGCTGCTTCTCCTTGGCCAAACCGCATGTACTGCTTCAGGCGACTGCGGAGCGTCGCTCCCGGCCCCGCTTTGCCGATGTTCAGGACGACCGCACCCTCCACCCACTTGCTTTCTAGTTCACCAACCGCAACCGTGGGGTTTTTCCCCTTGAAATGTCCACCGACGCTTTCGCTTAGAAAATCTGGAGGTGCCGTGTCTGATCTCAAAATGAAATAGACGCCGGGTTTGGTTGGTACTTCGTTGCATTTCGACGCTTGAAGGGCAGAGATCGTTACAAAGCCTTCAAAGCCGCTTTGACGGATCGCGTCGATGCTGTCGAAAGTCACAAGCTGTGCGTTGGTGCAGCGCCACAATAAGTTGTTTCCCGAGTTGTCCTCTTCGCGGGTGGCGAAGACAATGAGGGTGCCCCACTCATTCGCGCACTTTGCGAATGAGTGGGCTCTCGACTGCGGCAAAGCTCCGATCGGGCGACGCTTGATTTCCACCGACTCCTGGAACTTCACCCTCACCGGTCCAATCTCTCCGTAACGATACGCTCGAAAGCTGCTCCACTTCCACTGCTCCACTTGATAAGAAGTGACGCTTGAAAAACCGGTGAGGCGGATCGTTGGTGAAAAATCCTCGATTACGCTCATCCTTCTTTCATCACACTCTCCCCGTAACCGCCATCACAGACCGGCACCAGAATCGATGCCATGATTCCTCGACACTAAACCATCGAGAAGTGCGCCCGTCTCCAGAGACGGGCGCATCGCTTGTTTCAAACCACGTCCCAGCTCTTCGACAACTGAAAAGAAATTCAGGGCAAGCGACGGAAGCATTCTGACGGAAGAATCTCCCCTAAGTATAGTCTTTTGAATACTTTACTTATAACCTATTCATTATCAC